>NZ_RAWI01000157.1 GCF_003612125.1 Corallococcus praedator | reverse complement strand
GGTTTAAACCCTCCGAGGGGGTTCCCGCGTTGATGGGGGATGGCCCTGGAGGCGTGCATGCCGTCCCATCCGTCCAGCCCTTCCGCCCCGTCGAGCGGCTTCTTCACGGACGTGTCCCGCTTCCTGGGCGCGTTCCGTTGGGCGTTCATGCCGCTGGGCCTGCTGGCGCTGGTGGCGGTGGGCGTGCACGCGGCGGCGGACACGCTGGATGACCGGCTGCTCACGGCGGTGGACCGCCTGGATTCGGCGTTCGACGCGTTCGTGGGCCGGTATCCGGCGACGGCGTCCCTGGTGGACTGGGTGTCCCTGGAGCAGCGCACCCGGCTGGCGCGGGCCCTGGCCCTGGGGTGGGAACTGGCGGCGGACCTGCTGCTGGCGCTGCCCGCGCTGGGCTACCGCGAGGTGGCGGCGCCCAAAGCGGTGGAGGCGTGGCGCTCGATGCTGGAGGCGTCGGAGCCTTCGGCGTCGGGGCCTGTCTCGTGGCGGGTGTTGCTCCAGCGCTGTCTGCGGCGGCCCACGCCGATGCGGTGGGTGCGGCCCCTGGCCACGGCGGGCGTGGTGCTGGCGGGTGCGTGCACGGTGGCGCGGCTGGTCCAGGGCACGGTGTACCTGTCGTGGCGACCGCTGTTCGGTGACACCGCGGCGGACCTGTCAGCGAGGGGCCTGGCGGTGGTGGCGCTGGTGGGCGTGAGCGTGTCCCTGGGGTGGCGCGCGGTGCTGCGCAACCTCCAGCACGCGGACGAGGCCTGCGAGGCGGTGGGCCCGCGACGGGCGTGGACGCGCGGACTGCTGGGCTGCGTGCTGGTGGCGCCCCTGGGACTGGCCGCGGTGTGGGACGCGTCTCCGGTGCTGTCCTTCCTGCGCTGAGGGCCCTGGCATGTTCGCTCGACGCGCCCGGGGACTGCTGGACTTCACCTTCGCGCTCCTGTGCGTGTGGTGCGCGTACCACCACACGCCCGCGGGGGCGCTGCTGCGGCGCATGGGGGCCTGGGCCTTCAACACGCGCACCACGGCCCGGCCGCTGCTGGCGTACTACGACGGCGTGAGCGGCACGTCGGTGCCCACGCCGGGCGCGCTGCCACCGTCCATGCTCACGCGGGTGCCCACGAGCGCGGAGGCGCTGGCGTGGGGGACGCACTCGGCGCTCAAGGGCCTGGAGCCGAAGGCGCGTGAGCCCGCGCTGGCGCTGGCTCGCGAGGCGGGCATCGCGCCGGAGACGCTGTTGGATCCGGCGAAGGGGCTCGCGGCGACGCGGCGCCTGCTGGACTCGCTGGCCAGGGACTTTCCTTCGGAGGAAGCGCGGCTGACGGCGGTGTTCGCGGGGCGGGTGCCGGCGCGCTTCGCGATGGAGCGGGTGGACGCGGAGGGTGGGGCGCCCACGCTGGAGCGGCTGGCGAAGCAGCTTCCTCCGGGCTTCGACGGCTCGTCCGTGGGGGCCGCGCAGGCGCTGGCGCTGTCGACGGCGCTGATGCTCGGGTGGCCGGTGTCGGAGACCGCGATGGTGACGAGTCCGTTCGGTTACCGCGTCCACCCCACGCTGCGCACGCGCCGGATGCACACGGGCGTGGACCTGTCGGTGCGCACGGGCACCACGGTGTCCGCGGTGGCGGCGGGCGTGGTGCGCCGCGCGAGCGAGGACTCCGTGAATGGCCGCGTGCTGGTGCTGGACCACGGGCGGGGCGTGACGACGGCGTACTGCCACAACTCAGAGCTGCTGGTGAAGGCGGGCACGCGCGTGGAGAAGGGGCAGGCCATCGCGCTGTCGGGCAACACCGGCCGCTCCACCGGGCCCCACCTGCACTACCAGTTGGAGCTGGCCGCGCGTCCCGTGGACCCGTTCGGGTTCCGCACCGCGCTGCGCGTGGCGGACGGCGCGACCGAGCTCTGACGGCGCGGGTCTCCTGCGCGCACCGGAGGACCCGTGACGTTGGATGGGCCCCTGGAAGGGGGCGGGGGGCGCGTGCTAGGGCGTGGGCGCATGGCCTCCACGCTGACCGTCTCCGTGCGCCGGGTGCGCTCGCATCCGGACCCGCTGCCCCTGCCCCGCTACGAGACGGAGCAGGCCGCCGGCATGGATTTGCGGGCCGACATCGACGGGGAGCGGGTGCTTCAGCCCCTGGAGCGGATGGCGGTGCCCACGGGGCTGGCGTTCGCGCTCCCTCCGGGCTTCGAGGGCCAGGTGCGGCCCCGCTCCGGGCTGGCGCTGCGCCACGGGGTGACATGCCTCAACTCTCCTGGGACGGTGGACGCGGACTACCGGGGGGAGGTCCAGGTGCTGCTCGTCAACCTTTCCAATGCCCCCTTCACGCTGCGTCGGGGGGACCGGGTGGCCCAACTGGTGGTGGCCCCCGTCACCCTGGCGGCACTCCACGAGGTGGACGTGTTGGAGGGGACTTCCCGGGGTGACGGCGGTTTCGGGTCCACGGGTCGCTGACGCCCGGCGCGCAACGTCGTTCCTCAATGGCTCGGGAGCGGGCAGAATGGAGCCCCCGGCCGTCCGCCGGGAGGTCGCCCCCCCCGCGACCTCGTTCCGGAGTTTCACTGCTTTGCTCTGCTATCGCTGCGGCAGCCATGTCCCCGACACGAGTGAAACCTGTGCCACGTGTGGCCAGAAGTTCGACGCGGCCGCGCGTCAGGCGGCGGGGGCGGCGCGCAAACGGGGGGCCGAGGGCGCGCCGTACAAGCCGGGCGACGTCGTCGCCAACCGCTACGCCATCCAGGAAGTGGTCGGCTCCGGGCCGCTGGGGTTCGTCTTCCGCGCGCAGGACCAGGCCATCGACGTGGAGGTGGCGCTGAAGGTCATCCAGCCGCGGCTGGTGCAGCAGCCCGAGGAGCGCACGCAGTTCGCGCTGTCCCTGCGGGTGGGCAAGAAGCTCAACCACCCCAACCTGGTGCGCGTGTACGAGGAGGGCGTTGACGGGGACCGGCCCTGGTTCGCGATGCAGCTGCTGGAGGGCATCACGCTGCGCCGGATGATGGAGCAGCGCGCGTCGAAGGGGCAGTTGTTCTCGCTGAAGGAAGTGGAGCCGCTGCTGGCGCAGATGGCGGCGGCGCTGGACGGGGCGCACCGCTTCGGGCCGCACTCGAACCTGAAGCCGGAGAACGTCTTCGTCCTTCCGGACCTGTTGAAGGTGACGGACTACGGGCTGGGGCTCGCGGTGCCGCACCTGCCCTTCGTGCAGGCGCAGCGGGGGCACCGTGCGGCAGCGTACATCGCGCCGGAGTACGTGAATGGCGCGGAGCTGGACACGCGCATGGACGTGTACTCGCTGGGCGTGTTGATGGGGGAGATGGTCACCGGCCTGTTGCCGGAGGACGGCGGCGTGCCGGAGGTGACGGTGCGGCACCCGGACCTGCCGCCCGCGTTCGAGTCCCTCTACCGGCGCGCGCTCAACCAGAACCCGCTGGCGCGTCCGAAGTCGGGTGGAGACCTGCACGCGGAGTTCGCGGCGCTGGTGCAGCGTCACCCGGCCGCCGCGTCCCGGCAACGCGCGGTGCCGCCCACGGGCGCGCTTCCCGCCGCCGCCGTGGCCGCTCGGGCCGCGAACAAGCCGCTGCCGCCGGTGCCCACCGGCATGTTGCCCATCGCCACCGCCCCCACGCCGGCCGCACCCGTGCCGGCGGAGGAGGAGGCGCCCCCGCCGGATGCGACCCAGCCGCTGGACGCGGCGACGCTGGCGGCCATCCTGGGGTCGAACGCGAAGGCGCTCGACTACATCACCGGGCCCGAGGCGCGCTCGGTGTCGGATGCGTCGACGATGCAGGAGATGCGAGCCGTGCCGGAACGTCCCACGGGGCGCGGCGGTGGGCGTGGCGCGGACGCGGGTGCATCGCAGGATCCCAGGCTGCTGGGACAGGCGCCGGATGCGGCGACGCAGCAGGAGCCTCGTGCGGCGGCTCGTGCGGGCGACGGTGCGGCGGCTTCCGACGCGCGTGCTCCGGCGGCGAAGGCCGCCGAGCCGGTGATGCGCATCTTCGCGAAGGCGGAGGAGCCCTCGTTCCCGGCGGATCCCCGCGCGGCGTCCCGTTCCGCTGAGTCCGGTGCGGACGCGCGGCAGGGCAACCGGAGCGCGGAGGAGGGTCGGCAGGCGGGCCGCAACAGCGATGCCTCCGCCGTGGACTCACGGCGTGGCGGTGAGGCTTCGTCCGGTGATGCACGGCAGGGCGGACGTGGCACGGACTCCGGCCAGGACGCGCGCTCGGGTGGCCGCAACGGTGAGGCTTCGTCGGGCGGACGTGGCACGGACTTGGGTCAGGACGCGCGCTCGGGCGGCCGCAATGGTGAGGCTTCGTCCGGTGGTCGCAGCACGGACTCCGGCCAGGACGCGCGCTCGGGTGGCCGCAACGGTGAGGCTTCGTCGGGCGGCTCGGGCGGGCGCAGCGGAGAGGCTTCGTCGGGCGGTCGCGGCACGGACTCCGGCCAGGACGCGCGCTCAGGTGGTCGTAACGGCGAGGCGTCATCCGGTGACGCGCGCTCGGGTGGCCGTGGCACGGACGGAGGCGACGGACGCCAGGGCGGCTGGAGCTCCGACGACGATGAGTCCTCCGAATCCCGCTCGTCGGGTCGGGGCGGTCGCAACCCTCGGAGCACGGGAGCCGCACGCGGTGCGGAGGCCGCCGCTCCTCGCGGTTCCTCGCGCGCCTCCGCGGCGCAGGGGGCGGGCCGTTCCACCAACGCGCAGGCAGAGGGCTCCACGGGCGGACGCTCCCGCAAGGCCGAACCGGCGGGAGGCCGCGGCACGTCGCGCAATCTGCCGCCCTCGGTCTCCGGCCTGCACACGATGCCCTCCACGCGCGCCACGCAGCCGAAGCCGGCCCGTTCAGGTCCGAGCTCGATGATGTGGATGGTGATCCTCGCGGTGATGGGAATCGTGCTGGGCGCGGGCGGCGGCTATGTCTGGCTGCGCATCCGTCAGGCCCAGGCCGCGAAGAACGCGCCCGTGCCCGCCACGCCCGGCGCTTCCGCGGGCGCTCCGGGCGGCCTCATGGCCGCGGGGCAGTGTCCCCCCGGCATGAAGCTGGTGAGCGGTGGCAACTTCAAGCGGGGCTCCACCAGGGAAGACCGTCAGTCGTCCGGCTCCAGTGACGAGCTCCCCATCGAAAGCGTCATGGTGAACTCGTTCTGCGTGGACGAGTACGAGTTCCCCAACAAGCGGGGCCGCCTGCCCAGGGTCTCGGTGAGCCTGCTCGATGCGAAGTCCCTCTGCGAGGGCGTCAGCAAGCGGCTGTGCTCGGAGGATGAGTGGGAGAAGGCCTGCAAGGGCCCGGGCAACGCGCGCTACTCTCGCGGCGAGGACAACCCTTCTGCCTGCAACACCGGCACGTCCGCGGGCACGCTCGCGCAGTCCGGTGCCTTCCCGTCCTGCCAGCACTCCGAATTCCTGCCGTCGGACATGTCGGGCAACGCGGCGGAGTGGACCGACACCCAATTCAAGAAGGGCGGTTCCGACATGACCATCAAGGGCGGCTCCTTCATGGGTGCCAGTGACACGTCCCGCTGCGCCGCGCGCAAGCAGGGCGCTCCGAAGCTGACGGCCCCGGACGTGGGCTTCCGCTGCTGCGCGAACGTGCTGCCATGAGCTGGCTCCGGGGCCTCCTGCTCCTGCCGCTCCTGCTGCCCGCCGTCGTCCTCGCGCAGGCCCCGCAGCGCGGTCCGGCCCGGCCCCGCGTGGTCGCGGTGAAGTCCGCGAGCCTCGCGCCGTACGCCTCCTTCCTCGCCGGCTTCAGCTCGGAGGCCCGCGCCGACATCACCGAGGTGACGTTGGAGGAGAGCCCCACGGAGGCCGCGCGCGTCTTCAAGTCGCTGGCCGCGCAGAAGCCCGCGCTGGTGCTGGCCCTGGGCCCGCTGGCCGCCAACGCCGCGCGGCGCTCGCTGGGCGATGACGTGCCCGTGCTGTTCGCGATGGTGCCGTACCACGAGAAGTACGGCCTGGAGGCGCCGCACGTCACCGGCATCGCGCTCACCAGCGACTTCGGACCGGAGCTGGCCGCGCTCAAGGCCCTGGCTCCGGCCGCGAAGCGCGTGGGCATCCTGCACGACCCGCGCTCCTCGGCGGGCTCGGTGACGCAGGCGCGCTCCGCGGGCTCCGGGCTGGGGCTCAGCATCGTCCCGCTGGCCGTGGAGTCGCAGGAGCGCGTGGGCGAGGTGCTGGAGGGCGCCGTCGGGAAGGTGGACGGCCTGCTGATGGTTGCGGACAAGACCGTGGGCAACGCGTCCGTCGTCCAGGCGCTCATCGCCTTCAGTGCCGCCCGCCGCATCCCGCTGGTGGCGCTCACGGCCAGCCAGGTGAAGGAGGGCGCGACGCTGGCCCTCTCGCCGGCCCCGCTGGCGCTCGGACAGCAGGCGGGGAGGCTGGCCAACCGCATCATCCACGAGAGGGTCGATCCCGGTGCGCTGGCGGTGGCGCGGCCTGAAGGCCTGGACCTCTCGTTCAACCTCACCGCCGCGAAGAAGTCAGGTCCGTCCTGTGACGTCGCGCTGGAAGTGCTCCGGTTCGCGGCGCGCCGGGACTTTGCCGTGAAGGTCTACGAGTGATTCCAAGATACAGCCGTCAGGAGATGGCCTCCCTCTGGTCCGACGTCGCCCGCTATCGCCGCTGGCGCGACGTGGAGCTCGCCGCGCTGGAGGGCATGGTCGCGCAGGGGCTGGCCCCGAAAGAAGCGCTGGCGGACTGCCTGGCCCGCGCCGGTGACTTCTCCGCCGAGGACGCCGCGCGCATCGACGAAATCGAGCGCACCACCAAGCACGACGTCATCGCGTTCCTCACCTTCGTGGAGGAGCGCGTGGGGCCCAGCGCGCGCTGGCTGCACCTGGGCATGACGTCCTCGGACGTGCTGGACACGTCGCTGGGGCTCACCCTGCGCGACGCGGTGGACCTCATCCTCAAGGGCATGGACCGCGTGATGGCCGCGGTGGAGAAGCGCGCCTTCGAGCACAAGCACACGCTGCAGATGGGCCGCAGCCACGGCATCCACGCGGAGCCCATCACCTTCGGGCACAAGCTGGCCATCTGGTACGACGAGCTGCGCCGGGGCCGCACGCGCCTGGAGCACGCGCGCGACACCATCGCGGTGGGCAAGATCTCCGGCGCGGTGGGCACGTTCGCGCACCTGCCGCCCGCAGTGGAGGAGCACGTCTGCCAGAAGCTGGGCCTGAAGCCCGCGCCCGCCTCCAGCCAGGTGGTGCAGCGGGACCGGCACGCGGAGTTCTTCACCGCGCTCGCGCTCGTCGGCTCCAGCCTGGAGAAGTTCGCCGTGGAAATCCGCCACCTCCAGCGCACGGAGGTGCGTGAGGTGGAGGAAGCCTTCACGCCGGGCCAGAAGGGCTCCAGCGCGATGCCACACAAGCGCAACCCCATCCTGTCGGAGAACCTCACCGGCCTCGCGCGCCTGCTGCGCGGCTACGCGGTGAGCGCGATGGAGGACGTGGCGCTGTGGCACGAGCGGGACATCTCGCACTCGTCCGTGGAGCGCGTCATCGGGCCGGACGCCACGGGGCTCCTGGACTTCATGCTCCACCGCTTCGCGGGGCTGGTGGAGAACATGCGCGTCTACCCGGAGCAGATGCAGAAGAACCTGGACCTGCTGGGCGGCGTGGTGAACTCGCAGC
This sequence comes from Corallococcus praedator, assembly GCF_003612125.1. Taxonomy (GTDB): domain Bacteria; phylum Myxococcota; class Myxococcia; order Myxococcales; family Myxococcaceae; genus Corallococcus; species Corallococcus praedator. The sequence goes on along the minus strand of NZ_RAWI01000157.1, from coordinate 11,909 downwards.
GGCTGCTCCTGGAGCTGGCGCGCAAGGGCATGGACCGGCAGGCCGCGTACGTCGTCGTCCAGCGCAACGCGATGAAGATGTTCGAGGAGGGCGTGGACTTCCGGCAGGCGCTGCTCGCGGACGCGGACCTGCTCAAGATGATGACGCCCGAGGAGATTTCGGACTGCTTCTCCCCGGGCTACCACACGCGTCAGATGGACGCGGTGTTCCAGCGCGTGTTCGGCCGCGCAAGCTAGCGCTGCCTCACCGAGCCGAAACGGGCGACGGGGCTAGAGGTAGCCCTTCGCCCGCAGGTTCTGTTCGATGCGCGCGTGCACGTCCCCGGGCGTCAGCGTGAGCGACGTGCCGGTGATGCGCTCGTAGGCGGCCACGTACTTGGTGGCCAGGTCCACGCGCACGTCGTCAGGAATCGCGGGCAGCTCCCCGTGACCGGAGAAGTTCCGCTCGCGGATGAGCCACTGGCGGATGTTCTCCTTGTCCAGCATCCGCTGGTCCTCGCCCTTGGCGAAGCGCGCCTCGTACTCGTCCGCCACCCAGTAGCGGCTGGAGTCCGGGGTGTGCATCTCGTCGATGACGTAGAGCTCGTCGCCCACCTTGCCGAACTCGTACTTGGTGTCCACGAGAATGAGGCCGCGCGTCAGCGCCCACTTCTGGCCCTCCTGGAACAGGCCCCGAGCGGCCTCCGTGATGCGGGCCCAGTCGCGCGGCGTGGCGAGGTTGCGCGCGAGGATTTCCTTCTCGGAGATGGGCTCGTCGTGCTTGCCGTACTCGGCCTTGGTGGACGGCGTGAGGATGGGCGTGGGGAACGCGCTGTCCTTGCGCATTCCGTCCGGGAACGGCAGCCCGTAGGCGGTGTGCGTGCCCTTCTCGTAGTCGCGCCACAGGCTGCCGGTGAGGTAGCCGCGCACGACGACCTCCACGGAGAACGGCTCGCACGCGCGCGCCACGGTGACGTTCGCGTCGGGCACGTCCAGGACGTGGTTGGGGCAGATGTGCTTCGTGCGCTCGAACCAGAAGGCCGCCAGCCGGTTGAGCACCTCGCCCTTGAACGGGATGGTGGTGAGGACGTGGTCGAAGGCGGAGAGCCGGTCGCTCGTCACCAGGATGAGCTTGTCGCCCTGGCGGTAGGTGTCGCGGACCTTGCCCTTGTAGGGCTGGCCGAGCTTTGGCAGGTCCGTCTGCCGGAGCGTGTGGGAAAGCTGCGCGTGGAGGGCGGAGGTGTTCACGTCGGAGGCGCCTCGCGGCCCCGGCCACTCCGCCGGAAAGGGGCGGGAGCGGGGCCAGCTCATGAGGCGCGTGACTCTACTGGAGGCCCGCCGCCATGGAAGCAGGACCGTAGGCCGATGCCAGATAGAGGAACGCCGGGTTGATCCGCAGGATGCCGTCCACGTAGGCGACCGCGTACGGCGCGCCCGCGGCCCGGTCCACCTGCACTTCGCCCTCCGGGTGGATGTCCCAGAGCGCCAGGAGCGTGCGCGCGACCAGCTCCGCGGCCTCGCGCTCGGACAGGCCCTGCAGGCTCTCCCGCCGGTCCTCCGGCCACCGCTCGGCGGCCCGGCCGTCGAAGACGAACTGGAGGCTGCTGCCCGCGTCCGGAGGCTGGAGCAGGTCCGCGCGGGCCTCGAAGCCCGGCGCCGCGACGAACTCGTTGCCCTGGATGATGGGGAACAGCGCCACGCCCTGCGCGGACTGCCCGGCTTCCTGCTCCGACTGGCGGGCGATGTCCCGGAACAGCTCGAAGCGCACGGCCGGGGACTCGAACTCCACCACCTCGGGCGAGCTGGTGAGCGCCTGCCGGGACGTCAGCGACGGACGCGAAGGCGTGCCCGTGCCACCACACGCGGTGGTGACGAGCGACAGCGACAGAAGCAAGCCAGGGACCCAGCGACGCATCAGCGGGAATATACCGATCACCCTGACGCACCACCAGCTAAACTCGGGGGCATGCGTCCAGGTGCGGAGCTCACCGTCATCCTTCATCAGACCCGTTCACCCGACAACCTCGGGGCCGTCTGCCGGATCATGGCGAATTTCGATTTCCAACGCCTCATCCTCTCCGAGCCCATCACCCGCGACTTCACCGGCGCGGAACGTCTGGCGGTCAAAAGCGACCACGTCCTCAAGGCCCTCACCGTCGCCCCGACGCTGGCGGAGGCCGTGAAGGATTGCGTGTACGTGGTGGGCAGTACGTCACGCACCCAGGTGGAGGGGCGGTCCCCCCTGACCCCGGAAGAGGCGGCGCGGCGGCTGGCGGAGGAGAGCAAGCGGGGCCGGGTGGCGCTGCTGTTCGGCGGTGAGCAGCGCGGCCTGTCCGACGAGGACCTGACGCATTGCGCGGACGTGCTCGTCATCCCCACGTCGGACGTGCAGCCGTCCATGAACCTGGCGCAGTCGGCGTCGGTGCTGCTGTACCTCTGCCACCGTCAGGGCGTGGAGCCTTCCGGCCCGCCGGCGGAGGAGCCCGGTGCGCGGCTGGGGACGCTCGGCGCGCTGAGCAAGCGCATGCGCGAGACGATGCTGGCGGCGGACTTCCTGAACCGGCAGGCGCCGGACCATGTGCTGCATGAGCTGGAGCAGACGTTGATGCGTTCGCGGCTGACCCAGCGGGAAGCGGAGCTTTGGCTCAACGCCTTCAAGCACCTGGGCCGCGCGGTGACGCCGGGGACCTCCCGCGAGTGAGGGCGGGAGGCGTGGCCGGCGCCACGTGAAGCGGGAACGACGGGCGACTTAAGCCGCCGCGTCCTTCTTGTACGTCTCCGCGTAGTGCTTCTCGCACAGGCCGCCCTTGAGGACCTTGATGCGGCACTCGGGCTTGGAGCACACGCGGTAGCGCGAGTGCGGCAGGTCGCCCTGGCGCCACTGCTTGTAGTGGAAGAAGCAGTAGTTCTTGGCGCGGTAGGGGCGCTTGCAGCCCTCCACGGTGCACGCCTTCTTGCCGTTGCCCTTGGCGGTGCGCGGCCAATGGGTGGACTTCTTCGTCTGGGTGGCCTCGGCCATGGTGCGGACTCTCCTGCGAATCGATGCGCGAAAACCCGCGGCGCCACGTGGGTGGACCCGCCGCAGTATGGAAGGCGCACGGTGTATCGCCCGATTTCGCGGAACGCAAGGAGGCTGGCGGCCCGGGAGGGCCCCGGAGGTCCGTCCTGTCAGGGGACGGGCGTGCGCTTCAGGGACCCGGAACCGCCCGTGCCCTGGACGCCCGCCTGCCCCGCGCTGGCACGCGGCACCGGGGAGAGCAGCTCTTCCAGCACGGACTGGGCCCCGGCCGGGCGTCCACCCGGAGCGGTGCCCGAGGCCAGGGTGGCCGGCGGGGCCTCCGCCTCCGTGAAGGGCAGGGCGTCCAGCTTCACCCGCATCGTCATGGGACGGCCCACCCGGCGCACCTGGAGGCGGATGTGCTGGCCCACGCCGCGAGCGGCCACCTGCCAGCGCAGGGTGTGGGCGCGCTCCACCGACCGGCGGTCCATGTCCAGGATGACGTCGCCGGCCCGCAGGCCCGCGCGGGCGGCCGGACTGTCCTCCACCACGTCCGTCACCACCACGCCCCGGCCGCGCGGCATCAGGTTGAACGCCGCGGCCACCTCCGGGGAGAAGTCCTGCACGCTGATGCCAATCCACCCTCGGCGCATCCGGCCGTGGGCCTTGAGCTGCGGAATCACCGTCTTCGCGATGTCGATGGGGATGGCGAACCCGATGCCCTGGCCGGACACGTTGACGGCGTTGGCCACCGCCACCACGTCGCCGTGCAGGTCCAACACCGGCCCGCCGGAGTTGCCCGGGTTGATGGACGCGTCGATCTGCACGTAGTCGAAGTCGCCGTCGCGCCCGTTGGGCGTCACGTCGGTGCGGCCCAGGTAGCTCACCACTCCCACCGTCACGGAGTGCGCCAGGCCGAACGGGTTGCCGATGACGACCACCCAGTCCGCGATGCCCACGTGGGACGCGGACGCCAGCTTCAGCACCGGCAGCTTCCGGGGCGCGTCCACCTTCAAGAGCGCGCAGTCGGTGCGCTCGTCCTCGCCCACCACCGTCGCGGGGAACTCCTCCACGTAGCCGTTGGCGCTGCGCACGGAGATGGTGACCTCGGAGGCCCCCTCCACCACGTGCGCGCTGGTGAGGATGTAGCCGTCCGGGTGGATGATGAAGCCGGAGCCGATGCCGCGCTGGGGCTCCTCGCCCTCCGGCACGTCGGCGCTGTCCTGGCGCGTGGTGATGGACACCACGGCCGGCATCGCCTTCCGGGCGACCTCACTGATGTTGGAGTGCTGCCGGGACACGGCGCGGTTCTGCGCCTCCATCCACAGCTTCGTATCCCGGGCCTCGGCGCGCGCCGTTGCTCCCAGCGCGCATGCCATGACCGCCACCTTGATGACGCCCCCGAACCGCGTCCAACCCATGGGCCCGCCTCTCCACCACCGTCCAACCCAACGCCCCGGCGCAAGGTATGAATGGTCCCGGGCGGACGGAAGGGGGCTGCGGTGCGATCAGCGAACGCCGAGCCTGCTTCGGCGCCTACTTCGGCGCCTACTTCTTCTTGGCGATGATGTTGTTGATGGCCGCGCGGTCCTCTTCGGTGATGCGCTCGCGCGGCGCGGCGGTGTTGGCGGACTTCTGGGACACGACCTGCTTCGCGTCGTCCAGCGCGCCCTCGAAGCCGTCCTTCACCTTGTCCATCGTGGAAGGGTTCACCGAACGCTTCCAGGTGCGCTCCATGTGCTCCAGCGGCGAGCGACCGTCCACCTTGCCCCGCGCCAGGAAGACGCCCAGACCCACCGCGCATGCCGTCCAGACCAGGAACTTCAACACGCCCATGATTCACATCCTCCTACGTCGTCTTACATCGTCTCCAACGCCATGGCGAGTTTCCGACCGGCGCGACGGGAGTCGCTGACAGGGGGGCGGGCGGGCCCTTAAGGTCCACGGCCTTGCTGCCCGAAGAACTCATCAGGGCCGCCCAGACACGGGCGGCGGGATTGGATGTGGGGCGGGGTGACGCGGCGCTGGAGCGCGTGCGGACCTCGGCCTCGGCGCTGTTCGCGAAGCTGCCGGAGCCCCCGGTGTACCGGCGGGCGGAGGACCCGACGCGCAAGGCGGCCCAGGCGCTGCTACCGGAGATGGAGCGGGTGCTGGCGGAGGCCTTCGCGGTGGCGCGCGAGCCGGCGGTGTCGCCGCTGGTGGACCGGCTGGTGGAGGCCCTGCGCGCGCACGCGGAGGCGCTGGTGCACACCGCGGACGGCCGGCTGGAAGCGGCGGAGCTGGCGTGGCGCCGGGCCCAGGAATTGGAGCGCGCGGCGCACCCCACGCGGCAGATGGTGGGCCCTCCGGCGCGGCCGCCGCCGGTGTTCGACAAGGCCAGTGGCCAGTCGCGCTACGACCCTCGCAACGCGGCGCAGGTGGGCGTGAAGCTCATGTGCCCCAACACCGGCTGCAAGCGGCTGGGGGACTACGCCTTCCTGCCGACGCACGCGTACCACCGCTTCGTGTGCCCGGCGTGCCGGGTGCCCTTCATGGCCTACTTCGGGGAGCTGAAGGGGCTGGAGGTGGAGATCCGCCGCAGCTCCAAGCGCTACCGCTTCACGGTGGACGAGGTGGGCAGCGCCGTCACGACGCGCATCGACTTCGAGGAGGCCGGCGGGCAGGAGTTTCCTGCCGCGCGCCGCGACCTGCTGGCGTTCCTCTACACGGAGCAGCGCGAGCTGAAGGTCGTGATGAACCACACCAACATGAAGCTGATGTGGGTGAGCCCCGCGGCCTCGTGCTTCGTGGTGACGGCGGCCTTTGGCGAGGGCGCGCCGGAGCTGGTGGCGTTCCGCGCGTACCGGGACGAGGTTCTCAGGAAGAGCCGGCTCGGTCAGGGGTTCATCGACGGCTATTATCACTGGGGACCTCCGCTGGCGGCCTGGGTGGTGCGTCGGCCGCGGGTTCGGGCCGGGGTGCGCTGGGCCTTGACGCGGGTGCACGGCCGCCTGACACGAAGGGAACGCGGATGACACAGCAGGCTGGGACCGAGGAACCGAAGCCGCCGGGCGCGCGCGGGGATGGCGCCAAGACGGCGCTGTCGGTGGTGGCGGTGCTGGGGTTGGCGGCGCTGGCGTTCCTGGGCGTGCGCGAGGGCCAGCGTGCGCGACTGGTACCGGATGGCGCGGCGCCGCCGGACTTCCAGTTGCGCAAGCACGAGGGCGGCTCGCTGGCGCTGACGGACCTGAAGGGCCAGGTGGTGATGCTCGACTTCTGGGCGACCTGGTGTCCGCCGTGCCGCGAGGAGATGCCGTCGCTGGTGAAGCTGGCGAAGGAGTACGAGTCCCAGGGGCTCGTGTTCGTGGCGGCCAGCCGGGACGAAGGCGCCACGGCGGAGCAGGAGGTGGACTACTTCCTCCGGCGCTTCCAGCCGGAGCTGAAGCCCTACGTCGTCTACGCGGACGACGACGTGGCGCGGGCCTTCCAGGTGAACGCGCTGCCCACGCTCTACTTCCTGGACCGCGACGGCAAGGTGACGGACGCCCAGCGCGGCATGCTGTCCGAGGACGGCCTGCGCCGTCGCATCGAGCGGGCGCTGAAGAAGTAGGTCCCGACGTGAGGTGGACGGTCCCGGGTTCGAGGGCCGTCCGCCGGGCTTCACGCGGCCTGACGCGGTGACGGGAGGAGGTGCTGCTCCCGGCCGTCCAGGCCCTTCGCGGTGATGGGAGGAGGTCGTCCTCCTGTCCGCGAGACAGCGGGACGGCCCGGATGCCGGACCGTCCCTGCCACCCCAGCTACTTCTTGCCGGCCGGCGTGCCCGCGTCCGGCGCGGCCTGTGGCTTCGGCGCGGTGGCCGGAGCCGCAGGCGCAGGCGTTCCCGCATCCGTCGCGGGAGGCCCGCCCAGCCCGGGCAGCGGCTGGGTGCCGGGCGGAGGCGGCTGGCCGTTGGGGACGATGGTCTCCTTCGGGCCGCTTTCGATCTCCGACTTCACGAGCTTGAAGTCGACGCGCCGGTTCTTCGCGCGGCCGAGCGCCGTGTCGTTGGTGTCGATGGGCCGGTCGAACCCGAAGCCCTGCGACGTCAGCCGCTTGCGGTCGATCTTCTTGCCCGCCAGGTAGTCGAGCACCGACTTCGCGCGCCGCTTGGACAGGTCCAGGTTGAGCGAGCGCGAGCCCTTGTTGTCCGTGTGCCCTTCAATCTGCACCGGTCCCAGGGTCGGGTTCTTGGCGAGCACCGACGCCACCTCATCCAGCAGCGGGTACGACTGTTTCTGGATGATCGCGGAGTTCGTCTCGAAGAGGATGTTGCCCTTGATGCGGATGCGGTCCGACTCCACGACCACGTAGGGCGGGGCGTCGTACGGGCAGCCGTTGTTCTCCGGCGGTCCGGCCACGTCGGGGCAGTCGTCCTCGCCGTCCGGAATCTCATCCATGTCCGTGTCCGGGCAGCCGTCGAAGTCCTTCAGGCCGGGCACGTCCGGGCACTTGTCCAACTTGTCGATGATGCCGTCGCCGTCGGTGTCCTTGTCCGGCTCCACCGGGCAGCCCTTGGTCTCCACGGTGCCCTTCACGCTGGGGCACGCGTCGTCGCCGTCCGCGATGCCGTCGCCGTCGTTGTCCGGATCCGGGCAGCCGTCGTAGTCCTCGAAGTCGTCCTTGTCCTCGGGCTGCGTGGGGCAGCGGTCGAGCGTGTCGGGCACGCCGTCGCCATCCGAGTCCAGACCGGACGTGTCGTAGCGGACCGCCAGCATCACGCGCAGGGCCTCGCGGCCGTAGCCGGTGGTGACGTTGAGCCCGCGGCCCACGTCCAGCTCCACGCCCCAGTTGCCCCACACCTTCGCGCGCGCGCCGACGAGCAGCTCCCACGGCGTCTTGAGCGAATCCGACTGGTCGAAGTTGAACGGGCGCACCAGCGGCGTGCGCAGGTGCATTTCCGCCACGCCCTTCACCTCGCGAAGCCGGCCGATGTCCGGCAGGTCCACGATGCCGCCCGCGCCCAGCGTCAGCTCGTCGTCCACGCGCAGGTTCAGGTACTGCGCCGCGGGACGCAGCAGCACGCCCGCGTTGCCGAGCACGCGCACGGGCAGGGGACCCACCTTCCAGTCCACGGCCAGGCGCGGGGCGAACACCACGCCGCGCTCACCCGTGAAGCTCTGCGCGCTGCCGGTGGGCAGCCGCACTTCCGTCACCACCGCGAGCCCCACCGGGAAGCGGTTCGGGTTCAGCAGGTTCACGCGCGGCAGCAGGCGGATGTCGCCCAGCGTGGTGCCGCTGACGCCTGCGGCGCCCGGGAAGTCCGGCGCGTTCAGCGCGTCCCCGAGCAGCGAGAAGTTGTCGCCCTGGATGAGCGTGACGGGCAGGTCCACGCCCAGCTCCAACCGCTCCAGGAGCTGGTAGGAGAACAGCAGGTGCGCATCCAGCCGGTACGGCAGCAGGTCGCCCAGCTTCTCGTCGCCCAGCTTGAGCGAGAGGATGCGCCAGTTGAAGTCGAGGAGCAGCGCGCCCCGATAGCTGCCCACCGCTTCCGCGGTAGCGCCTTCCAGCGCGATGCCGCTGGACTGCGCGGCCGTGGGCTTCACGGGAACGGCATCGAAGCCGCGGGAGAACGGATCGGGCTGTGCGTGGGCCGCTGCCGTGGTGAGCAGCAGGCCCAGGGCCGCGAGCCGGATGGCTGCGCCGCCTGCGGACCGGCTCCACGAAACGTGCCCGGAGTCGGGGCATTGCATGCTGAGGCTCTTAGCACCCACCTTCTCGGGCCGGAAGAAAAGCCACCCTTCCGGTGTGAGCTACAGCCCTGTGCCATTTATACAATTCGGGGTGCCCACGAGAGGAGCGAGCCCCCCGCCGCGAGGCGATGTGTCCTGTCGATTACGTCACAGTTCACGGCGGCCTTCCGGTTCCCCGGAGCGTTGGAGGCCATGCGAGAAACAGCGTCATGAATCGCTGGCTCCTGTGGGGATGTCTCCTGGTGGTGGGTTGCGGCACCCGTGAGTCGAACGTGCGGCGCGAGTCCCTCGCGTCACCGGTGGCTGGATCCGAGGGCACGGTCGTCTTCGAGGGGAGCTGTGACGCGTCGGGCGCGGTGGAGCTGGGCGGCGGCCTGTTCGTGGTGGCGGACGACGAGGACAACATCCTGCGCATCTACGACGCGCGCCAAGGCGGCCGTCCGTTGAAGACGGTGGACCTGTCGCCGTCGCTGGAATTGCCGGTGAAGAAGAAGCCTCCGGAGACGGACATCGAGGCGGGCTCGCGGCTGGGCAACCTGGCCTTCTGGCTCACGTCGCACGGCCGCAACAGCTCCGGCAAGAAGCAGCCCGCGCGCCTGCGCTTCTTCGCCACGAGCGCCGGGGATGCGGAGCACGTGCAGCTCATCGGTCAGCCGTACACGCGGCTCCTGGAGGACCTGCTCGCGGAGCCGGGGCTCGCGCCGTACGGGCTGGTGGACGCGGAGCCGCTGCCGCCGAAGCAGGCCGGGGGCCTCAACATCGAGGGCCTGACGGCGATGCTGGACTCGCCCGCGATGCTCATTGGCTTTCGAAGTCCGCTGACGCAGGGCAAGGCGCTGGTGGTGCCGCTGCTCAACCCGGAGGCGGTGGTGCGCGAGGGCGTGACGGCGCGCTTCGGTGCACCGCGCTTGCTGGACCTGGGAGGCCTGGGCATCCGCTCGCTGTCGTCGTGGCGGGGCCGCTACCTCATCATGGCGGGGGCCACCGGTTCGGAGGCGCGCTCGCGGCTGTTCACCTGGAGGGGCGGGGATGACCGGCCGGCTCCGGTGGAGTCGGTGGACCTGTCGAGCCTCAACCCGGAGGCGTTCTTCACGCCGGACGCGTCCGACGAGGTCCTGCTCCTGAGCGACGACGGTACCGTGTCGTTGGACGGGGTGGAGTGCAAGCGCCAGGAGGATCCGGCGCTCAAGCGCTTTCGCGGCGTGTGGACGACGTTGCCGCAAAGCCCCTGAGCGCCGGATGGGCGCGCGGGTGCTAGCGCTCCATGAACTCCGCGGCCGGGACGACCTGGACGGCGTCCGGACGCACCGGCAGCTTCTGCTGGATGAGCGTCTCATCCAGCTTCAGCAGCTCCGGCGACTTGGGTGATGCGTACGTGATGGGAGAAGGCGCCCCCGACTTGAGCGTCTTCGCGAGCCCGTCCGCGTCCTCCGTGACGAACACGAACGCGAGCTTCTCCGGCTGGAGCTGCCGGCGCACGGCGGCGTTCACGGACTCCGGCGTCATCGTCTTCAGCGCCTCGCGGTAGGACTCCAGGAAGTTCGGCGTGCCGTAGAAGAGCGAGTCGATGGCGTACCCCAGCCGGCGCTGGTCGCTCTGCTCCCACAGGCGCGTGTAGCCCTGGAGGAAGCCGCGCACCAGGTCGAAGCGGTCCTGGGGCAGGGGCTCCTTCGACATCCGGTCCAGGAAGTACACCGCGCCGCGCGTGGCGAACACGCCATTGGCGGGCACCACGGGCCGCAGCCACAGGGACACATCCTGCTGGGTGCGCACCAGGTTGGTGCGGTTGAACGTGCCGTTGCCCCGGTCCTCGATGAAGTGCTCGGCGTAGGCGTAGTCGCCGTAGTTGAGGCCGCGCTGCTCGCGCAGTTCGTTGAAGAGCACGCCGACGAACTGACGGTGCTCGCCCAGGTTCGACAGCGCGAACGCCACCGGGAAGAAGTCCGGGTCGCCCCGGCGCAGCGGCGTGACGAAGCCCATGCTCACGGCGGTGGAGAGCGTGGGCTTCTGGAGGATGAGCGTGCGGCCGGCGGAGGACGGCACGGGCGGCAGCGCCACCCGAGGCGCCCCCGTGGCGGGCAGCGCGGAGAGGCGCGAGGTGACGGTCTGCTGGAGCGCGGCGTCCACCGGGCCCGCGAGCCCGATGATGAGCCGGTCCTGGGTGAAGACGCGGCGCGCATGCGCCTTCACATCGTCAATCGTGAGCGACTGGAGGCCCTGCACGGTGCCGCCGGTGAAGTGGGCGTAGGGGTGGCCCGCGTAGAGCAGCGCGTCCAGGCCCACCTTGCCCAGCGTCTCGTCGTCCTCGCTGCGCAGGCCGTTGCGCACGGCATTCAGCGCGTTGGCGCGCAGGCGCTCGAACTCCGCGGGGTCGAAGCGGGGCTCCAGCAGCGTGTCGGTGTACAGCTCCAGGAAGCGCGGCAGGAAGTCCTTGTGGACGCGGCCGGAGAGGGTGGTCATCTCCTTGTCGGTGACGACCGTGAGCTCGGCGGCCATCGGGTAGAGCGCTTCGAGCAACTGCGCGGCGGTGAGCTTCCGCGTGCCGCCCTCCGCCATCAGCTTCGCGGTGAGGAAGGTGAGGCCCTCCTTGCCCTTCGGATCATCGATGGAGCCCGTGTGGAACACGAGCCGCAGGCTGACGAGCGGCGTGTCCTGCCGGGCCTGCACGACGAGCTCCATGGGCTTCGGCTGCTTCAGCGGCACGGCCGGCACCGGCGCGGTGGTCTTCGCGGTGTCGGTCGCGGCCGGAGGCGTCGTGGGCGGCGCGGCTTCGGGCATGGGCTTGGGGGTGGAGGCGCAACCGGCGAGGGACAGCGCGGCGGCGAACACCAGGGACACGGACGGGTTGGACTTCAGCATCACGGCGTCCCTCCGGCGGCGGGCTTGGGGGTGAGGGTGAGGGCGGTGAGGTTCGAGTCGATGAGGTACTTCTTCGCGAACGCGGTGAGCTGCTTCGGCGTCACGGCGCCCAGCTGCTTCAGGTAGCTGGCGAGCGCGTCGGGCGGGCCCATGACGCCCGCGTAGAAGGCCAGGTCGATGGCCACATCGCGCGGGGTGTCCATGCCCATGAGCAGGCCGTAGCGCAGGTGGTCCTGGATGGCCTTCACGCGCGCGGCATCCACCTTGCCGTCGACCAGGGCCTTCACGTCGCGACGCAGGGTCGCGTCCACGGCGGCGCGGTGCTTCTCGTCCTGGAGGGTGGCGTCGATGGGGAAGAGGTACGGG
>NZ_RAWI01000156.1 GCF_003612125.1 Corallococcus praedator | reverse complement strand
CTCCCCCACCCTGTCGCCCGCGTCCGAGGCGGTGACCCCACGCTTCCGCTTCCTGCCCGCGGTGAACTCGTGGAAGTACCACCTGCTGCTCGCCACGGTGGCCATCCTCATCCTGGGCCCGCTGGGCGGCGTGGCCGCGTCGTACATGAACTTCAGCCTGGGCTTCTTCGTCGCAAGCCAGGTGCTCTCCGGCATCCTCGGCAGCGTCGTCACCTACGGCTACGGCGCGGAGGGCAAGCACGGCGCCAACTACATGCAGACGATGGCCGCGTCGGTGGCCTCGCTGTGCGCCATGTCCGTGTTGATCCAAGCCATGGTGTGGCTGGGCATGCCCCAGCCGCCCGCGTGGCAGTTGATGCTCTTCGTCGGGTGCGTGGGCATGTTCGGCGTGGGCGTGGGCATGCTCTACACGCCGCTGCTCGTGGACCGGCTCCAACTGGACTACCCGTCGGGCTACGCGGTGGCGAACATCCTGCGAGCGCTCACCGACAAGCGCCTGCTCAAGGCGTCCATCGCGAAGCTGGGCGGCGGCACCGGCCTGGGCATCCTGGCCGCGTGGTTGACGGAGAAGGTCGCGGCCGTCGCGGCGCTGAGCGTGAGCAGCTCCACGGTGGGCGCCGGCATGGTGGTGGGCAGCCGCATCACCGTTCCCGCGATGTGCATGGGCCTGCTGGGCTACGCCATCACCCCGTTCCTGCAGGGCATCGGGTGGCTGGGGCCCAATGATCCGTACCGGAAGATCGGCTTCCTCATCTCGCTGGCGATGATCTGCGGCGCGGCGCTGGTGGACCTGTCGCTGCTCGCGGTGCAGGCGGTGGCGCGCATCCGTGGCCGCGCGCAGGAGCCGGTGGACGCCGAGCCCGCCTGGAAGAAGGTCAACGTGCCCCGGCTCATCGCCTGGGTGGTGGGCTGGGGCGTGGCGGTGGTCATCGTCGCCACGCAGGTGCTGCACCAGCCCGCGGGCTTCATCATCTTCGGGCTCGCGCTGTCGCTCTTGTTCGTGCTCATCAACGGCATCGCCTACGGCATCAGCGACAACAACCCCATCTCCAGCGCCTTCGTGATGTCGGTGCTGCTCATGTCGCTGCTGGGCCTGAAGGATCCGCTGGTGGGCCTGATGGCGTCCTCCATCCTGCTCATCTCCACGTCGGTGGGCTGCGACATGCAGCAGGACCGCTCCACCGGCTGGCGCCTGGGCACCAACCGCGTGGTGCAGTTCCGCTACCAGGTGCTGGGCATCTTCATGGGCGCGGTGCTGTGCGTGGGCCTGGCGCGCGTGTTCATGGGCGCCTACCCGGTGCTGTCCGTCAACCAGCTGGACCACCCCGACACGCAGGTGGGCCAGTGGGGAAGCGCGATGACGTACAAGTTCGTGGGCGCCATCCGCGACCTGGGCGCGCTGTCGGACCACAAGGTGAAGGCGCTGCTCATCGGCCTGGGCATCGGCTTCACCATGGAGGTCCTGCGCAAGATCATCCGCCGTCATCCCGCGTACCTGCGCTTCGTGCAGGGTTCGCGTCAGGGCTTCGCGGTCGGCTACGTGATGGACTCGGTAGTGCTGCCGAGCCCCTACGCGGCTGCGTTCGGTGGCTTCATCGCGCTGCCGGCCACCCTGTGGTTTGGCGTCGGCGGCGTGCTCACGTCGCTGTTCAACACCTTCTCCAAGCGCTTCAGCCGCGAGCCCGCGCCGGGAGAGGCAGTGCTTCCGGAGGACATGAGCACCATGTCCCTGGTGGGCGGTGGCCTCATCGCCGGCGAGTCGCTCTTCTACCTGTTCGTCGGCCTGTTCGGCCTGCTCGCGCTGTTGAACTGACGGCCCCTGTCGTCCCGGCGCACGGCTTGACTTTCCGTGCGTCCGGGAGCACTTCTTGTCCCGTGAGCCTCTTCATCACCACCACCGCGACCACGACCACTACCGCCTCGGCGGGACGGGTATCGGTGCGCGTGTCGGTGGTCTGACGAGCGCACGGTTTCCCGCCCCGCCGAGTACCGGCCGGGGCGACCGTGCAAGCACTCACGCCCCGTGTCCGGCTCCGGCTCTTCAACCGACCGACACACGGAGACACGACGATGCTCGACGAACATGACCACCGCGCGCTGGGCCAGCGCCTGGACCTCTTCCACCTGCAGGAAGAGGCCCCGGGCATGGTGTTCTGGCACCCGCGCGGACTGATGCTGTACCGCCTGTTGGAGGACCACGTCCGCGACCGCATGCGCGACGAGGGCTACCAGGAAGTCCGTACGCCGCAGCTGTGCTCCCAGCCTCTCTGGGAGCAGAGCGGCCACTGGGAGAACTTCCGCGAGAACATGTTCTGCATGCCCGAGGGTGACCGGCACCTGGCCCTCAAGCCGGTGAGCTGCCCGGGCCACATCCAGCTCGTGCAGCGCATGGCGCCCAGCCACCGCGACCTGCCCCTGCGGCTGGGGGAGTTCGGGTTGGTGCACCGCAGCGAGCCCAGCGGCGCACTGCATGGCCTGTTCCGCCTGCGCCAGTTCACGCAGGACGACGGCCACATCTTCTGCGCTCCGGAGCAGGTGGAGGCGGAGGTGGTGCGCTACGTGAAGTCGCTCAAGGCGTTCTACGCGGGCTTCGGCTTCGACGACGTGCAGGTGGCCTTCTCCGGGCGCCCGGCGATGCGCGCCGGCAGCGACGCGGTGTGGGATCAGGCGGAGGCGTGGCTCCAGTCGGCCGCGCGACAGGCGGGGCTCCAGTTCGCGGAGCAGCCGGGCCAGGGCGCCTTCTACGGGCCCAAGCTGGAGTTCGTGCTCCAGGACCGGCTGGGCCGCGCGTGGCAGTGCGGCACGATCCAACTGGACCTGGTGCTGCCGGAGCGCTTCGACCTGCACTACGTCGACGCGGCTGGGGCACGCGTGCGCCCGGTGATGCTTCACCGCGCGCTGTTCGGCAGCCTGGAGCGGTTCATCGGCATCCTGTTGGAGCACCACGGGGGCGCGCTGCCCGCGTGGCTGGCGCCCGAACAGGTGGTGGTGGCCTCCGTGGGCGCGGGGGCCGCCGCGTACGCGGAACGGTTGGCGGCGCGGTTGAGACAGGCGGGCTGCCGGGCCCGGGCGGACGTGCGCGACGAATCGCTGTCGCGCAAGGTGCTCGGCTCGCACGAGGACGGCGTGCCGTTCCTCGCGGTCGTCGGGGGCCGGGAGGTGGAGGCGAACAACGTCCGCCTGCGCCAGCGCGACGGTGCCCAGCGCGACCTGTCCTGGGATGACGCCGTGTCGTGGTTGTCCGCCGCGTGCCAGCCGGCCGTCGCGGGCTGAAGTCAGTGGCTTCGAGGGCCCGGTGTCCCCACTTCCATCGGGGATGCCGGGCCCGCTTGTGTCAGCGGCTCACGAGTAGATGCTCAGGTGCTCCAGCAGCTCCCCAGGGCGGATCAGCTTGCCGGGCACGGTGGCCACATCGTCCATGCTGAGGATGCCCACCGCGTGGCGGTCCTCGTCCACGACGACGAGCCGGCGCACGCTCTTCTCCTCCATCAGGCGCTCGCCCGCGTCCAGCGAGTCGTCCGCGGAGCAGGTGATGACGGTGGCGGTCATGGTCTCCCGCACGGAGGTGTGGTTGGGGTCCTTGCCCAGGGCGGTGGAGCGCACGGCGATGTCCCGGTCGGTCAGCATGCCCACGAGCTGGCCGTTCTCCGTGACGGGCAGCGCGCCGATGTAGTGGGTGCGCATGCGCTCGGCGGCGGTGCGCAGACACTCGTCGGCTTCGATGGTCTCCACGTCCTTGTGCATCAGTTCCGAAATCCGCATCGGCAACCTCCTTGGGGCGGGCGCATCCCCATGCGCAGGTACAACCCGCGCCACCCGTTCTTCGTGGCCCTGTCCTCGGGCCCGCATGCCCGTGCCGGGGGTCTCCGGGGTGACAGTCCCCCGCCTGCCTCCCTGGTATACGGTGCGACGGGAATCACGCTGGAGCATCCAAGGTCGTGCTCGGGCAGGTGCCCGGAACCGTGGAGGAGGACCCATGACGGACAAGCTCAATCTTTCCAACGAAGAGTGGCGCAAGCGCCTCACCCCCGAGGAGTTCGACGTGCTGCGCCGGCACGGTACGGAGTACCCGGGGACGGGCTGTTTCCTGGGCACGAAGACGCCCGGCACCTACGTGTGCGCCGGGTGCAACAACCCGCTGTTCCAGTCTGGGACGAAGTTCGAGTCCGGCACCGGATGGCCGTCCTTCACCCAGGCCCTGTCCAAGGACTCGCTCACGGAGATCAAGGACGTGTCCCACGGCATGGTGCGCACCGAGGTGCGCTGCGCCCGCTGCGACGGACACCTGGGCCACGTCTTCCCGGACGGCCCGCCGCCCACCGGCCTGCGCTACTGCATGAACTCAGTGGCCATGAAGCATGTGCCCGAAGGCAGCCCCATCGAGCTGGTCCGGGCGTAGGACTTTCTTGCCGGGTGCCGCGCCCGGAACGCATCCCGCGTTCCGGGCGCAGCCGTTTCATCCATCCAGGCTGCCCGGCCCCCGAGCGCAGCGGCTTCCTGTCGCGTTGCCTCGGACCTCTGCCTGGAAGCAGGACGCGCCCCTCACCTCGCCCGCCTTCATTCGTGCCGCGTGTGAGAGGCTCATTCCTCCAGAGGGCGCCGTCCTGGCATGGACTGGCTCCCCGCTGTGCGAGGGTGGAGCACCATGCGACGAAATCCAACGGCGTTGCGCGCGGCGCTGCTCACCACGCTGCTCATGGCCGGTGTCAGCCTGGGCGCCCCGCCACGGCCCAAGGTGCCCGGGGACGCGGGCACCCCACCCCGCCCGACGACGTGGATCTACCAGGATCAGTTGGTCGCCCCCTGGCAGGACCTGACCTGGGCGGGGACGCATTCACTCAGCGCCACCACACCCGTGGCCGTGGGCACCCGCGCCATCTCCGTGACACTGGGAGCATGGGAGGCGCTGTACTTCGGCCACGAAGGCCTGCGCGTGGAGCCCGGCGACACGCTGGTGCTGCGCGTACACGGGGGCAAGACGGGCGGGAACGCGGCGGTGCGCGTGCGCGTCGTCATCGGCACGGAGCAGCCCGTGGGCGTGCCGCTGGGCCCCACGTGTGACGGCGGCACCATCCCCGCCGGACGGTGGACCTCCTGCCGCGTGCCCCTGTCGAAGCTGGTTCCCGAGGGGCGGACGAACATCACCGGGCTCTGGCTCCAGGAAGACAGCGGCGGCACCCTGCCCCCGCTCTTCTTCGACCACCTCGGCGTGGAGCACTCGGGCGCGCCGTCACTCAAGGCGGGCGTGAGCGTCACGCTGAACACACCGGACGTCTTCCTCTCGCCGGGTGCCACGCACGCCTTCGTCGCCACGGTGGCGAACAGCCCGAACACGGAGGTGGCCTGGAGCGTGGATCCCGGCCGGGACGGTGGAGCCCTCAGTGCCACCGGCCTCTACACGGCGCCGAAGAAGCCGGGCGTCTACCGCGTGATGGCTCGCAGCAAGGCGGACCCGCAGCAGCAGGCCGTGGCCACCGTGGTCGTGAGCCCTCCGACACCTCCGGGCCAGGGCAAGTGGGTGTCCGGTTACTACACGGGCTGGAACGCGGACGACTACCCGCCGGAGAAGGTGGACTTCAGCGCGCTCACGCACATCCTCGTGGGCCGAGTCACCCCGAAGCCGGACGGCACGCTCAGCACCAAGTTCGACAACGACCGGGGTCCGGAGATCGCGCGCATCCTGTCCAAGCGCGCCCATGCGGCCGGTCGCAAGGCGATCATCATGGTGGGCGGCTCCGGCGAACACGACGGCTGGGTGGGCGCGGCCTCCGACGCGAACCGGGCGAAGTTCGTCCGTGAGCTGCTCAAGGCGATGGACGACTTCGGCTACGACGGGCTGGACCTGGACTGGGAGCCGGTGAAGCCCGAGGACCGTCCCCAACTGCTGGCCCTGGCGAAGGCCCTGCGTGAGGCGCGTCCGAAGATGCTCCTCACCTTCCCCCTGCATTGGATCAACACCAACTTCCCCAACGACGCCGACCCGTGGTTCGTGCAGTTGGCGGCCTACTTCGACCAGCTCAACCTCATGTCCTACGAGATGATCGGCGCGTGGGACGGCTGGAAGTCCTGGCACACGTCCGCGCTGCGCGGTGAGCAGGGGCTGCACCCCACGTCCATCGCGTCCAGCCTGGAGCTGTGGGTGAAGGCGGGCATCCCCAAGGCGAAGCTGGGCCTGGGCATCCCCTTCTACGGCCTCGCGTGGCGCCACATCACCGGCCCCTACCAGCCGTTCACGAACTGGTCCGACTACGTCGGCGGGGACAACTCGTTCACGTACAAGAAGATCCTCCGCTACTCGAAGCAGGGGAAGTACCAGTGGGATGAGAAGGCCCAGGCCAGCTACGTGACGTTCGCACCGGATCAACTGGTGGAGGACGGGACCGTGACGTGGATCTCCTACGACAGTCCGCAGGCCATCGCCGCCAAGGGCGCCTTCGTGAAACAGGAAGGCTATGGCGGCGCCATCATCTGGACCCTCAACCAGGGCTGCATCGACCCCGCAACCGGCGCCAACCCGCTGCTGGATGCGGTGAAGGGCGCCTTCCTCAAGTAGCGAAGAAGGCCCCACCGCCCCGCATCACCCCAGGGTGACGCGGGCGTTGCGGAACATGCGCATCCAGGGGCCGTCCTCGCCCCACGTCGTCGGGGCCCAGGAGTGCTGCACGGTGCGGTGCACGCGCTCCGGGTGGGGCATGGTGATGGTGAAGCGCCCGTCCTTCGTGGTGAGCCCCGCGATGCCGTGCGGCGAGCCGTTGGGGTTGGCCGGGTACTTCGCCGCCACCTGCCCCCGGTTGTCCACCCAGCGCGTCGTCACCAGCCCGGAGCCATCCACGCGCGCGGCCTCTTCGGCGTTGGGGAACTCCGCGCGCCCTTCGCCGTGCGACACGACGATGAGCATCCGACTGCCCTCCATGCCCTTGTAGAAGAGCGACGGAGACGGGGCCACCTGCACCGTGCCCAGGCGGGCCTCGAACTGCTCGGACGCGTTGCGCACGAAGCGCGGCCACGCGTCCGCGCCGGGGATGAGGTCTCGCAGCTGCGCGAACATCTGGCAGCCGTTGCACACGCCCAGGCCGAAGCTGTCCGGCCGCGCAAAGAACTGGGAGAAGGCGTCGCGCGTGCGCGGGTTGAAGAGGATGGACTTCGCCCAGCCGCCGCCCGCGCCCAGCACGTCGCCGTAGCTGAAGCCGCCGCACGCCAGCACGCCCTGGAAGTCCTTCAGCGACACGCGGCCCGCGAGCAGGTCGCTCATGTGCACGTCCACCGCCATGAAGCCCGCGCGGGTGAACGCCGCCGCCATCTCCTGCTGGCTGTTGACGCCCTGCTCGCGCAGGACGGCCACGCGAGGCCGGGCGCCCTTCGCGATGAACGGCGCCGCCACGTCCACCGTCGGGTCGAACGTGAGCACCGGCGACAGACCGGGATCGCTCGCGTCGCACTTCGCCGCGTACTCCTCCTCCGCGCAGGTGGGGTTGTCGCGCAGCTTCTGCATCTCGTAGCTGACGCGCGACCACGTGCGCTTGAGCGCCACGGTGTCTTCCGCGAGCAGCTCGGAGCCACCGCCGCGCACCCGCACCACCTGCGCTTCCGTCGGAGCACCCAGCGCGTGCACGTGGCCGCCCAGGCCGTGCTTCGCGAAGACGTCCACCACCCGCGCCACGTCTGCCGAGCGCACCTGCACCACCGCGCCCAGCTCCTCGTTGAAGAGGGCCGCCAGGGGGTTGTTGCCCAGCGGCGTCACGTCCACGTCCAGACCGCAGTGGCCCGCGAAGGCCATCTCCGCCAGCGTGGCGAAGAGGCCGCCGTCGGAGCGGTCGTGGTAGGCGAGCAGCACGCCCGCCGCCTGGAGCTCCTGCATGCCGGCGAAGAAGCCCTTGAGCCGGGCCGGGCTGTCCACGTCGGGGGACTCCGGGCCCACCTGCTGGTGGACCTGCGCCAGCACGGAGGCGCCCAGGCGCTGCCGGCCCGCCGCCACGTCCACCAGGAGCAGCCGCGTGTCCGCGCCCACGTCCACCAGTTGCGGCGTCAGCGCACGGCGCGCGTCCAGCACCGGGGCGAACGCGGTGATGACGAGCGACAAGGGCGACGTCACCGCCTTCTTCGCGCCGTCCTCCTGCCACTGCGTGCGCATGGACATGGAGTCCTTGCCCACGGGGATGGCGATGCCCAGCGCGGGGCACAGCTCCATGCCCACCGCGTGCACCGCCGCGTAGAGGTTCGCGTCCTCGCCGGGGCTGCCCGCCGCCGCCATCCAGTTCGCGGACAGCTTCACGTCCGACAGCTTGTCGATGCGCGCCGCCGCCAGGTTCGTCAGCGCCTCACCCACCGCCATGCGCGCGGAGGCCGCCGCGTCGATGAGGGCCAGCGGCGTGCGCTCGCCCAGCGCCATGGCCTCGCCCGTGGTGGACAGGATGGAGGACAGCGTCACCGCGCAGTCCGCCACCGGCACCTGCCAGGGGCCCACCATCTGGTCGCGCGCGGTGAGGCCGGACACGGTGCGGTCGCCAATGGTGATGAGGAACGACTTGTCCGCCACCGTCGGGTGCGACAGCACCGCGTGCGCCAGCGCCTTGTAGTCCTTGGGAACGCTCAACGGCGCGTGCGTCAGGGGCCGCGACACGCCCTCGCGGTGCATCCGCGGCGCCTTGCCGAAGAGCACGTCCATGGGCAGCGCGATGGGCGTGTCCCCCAACTGTCGGTCGGAGAGCGTGAGGACCTCTTCCTGCGTGGCCTCGCCCAGCACGGCGAAGGGGGCGCGCTCGCGCTCGCACAGGGCGGCGAAGCGCGGCAGGTCCTCCGGCGCCACACCCAGCACGTAGCGCTCCTGCGCCTCGTTGCACCAGATCTCCACCGGGGACATGCCCGGCTCGTCGTTGGGCACCTCGCGCAGCTCCAGCCGGCCGCCCAGGCCGTTGTCGTGCGCCAGCTCCGGCAGCGCGTTGGACAGGCCGCCCGCGCCCACGTCGTGGATGGAGCGCACGGGGTTCGCATTGCCCAGCATCCAGCACTGGTCGATGACCTCCTGACACCTGCGCTCCATCTCCGCGTTGTCACGCTGCACGGAGGCGAAGTCCAGGTCCGCCGCGCTCGCGCCCTGCGCCATGGAGGACGCCGCGCCGCCGCCCAGGCCAATCAGCATCGCCGGGCCGCCCAGCACGATGAGCTTGTCGCCCGCGCGCAGCAGCTCCTTCTTCACGTGGCCCGCGCGGATGTTGCCCATCCCGCCCGCCAGCATGATGGGCTTGTGGTAGCCGCGCACCTCCACGCCGGTGGCGGTGGGAATCTGCTGCTCGAAGCTGCGGAAGTAGCCGCACAGGTTGGGCCGGCCGAACTCGTTGTTGAACGCCGCGCCGCCCAGCGGGCCGTCCAGCATGATGTCCAGCGCGGACACGATGCGGTCCGGCTTGCCGTACGGCACCTCCCACGGCTGCGTGTAGCCCGGGATGCGCAGGTGGCTGACGGAGAAGCCCGTGAGGCCCGCCTTGGGCTTCGCGCCGCGTCCGGTGGCGCCCTCGTCGCGAATCTCTCCGCCCGCTCCCGTGGCCGCGCCCGGGTACGGGGAGATGGCGGTGGGATGGTTGTGCGTCTCCACCTTCATCATGATGTGGGCCGGCTCGCGCACGGCGCCCCACTCGCGCGCCTCTCCCTGCGGGAAGAAGCGCTCCACCTCGAAGCCCTCGATGACGGCGGAGTTGTCCTTGTACGCGGACAGCACGCCGCCGGGGCTGGCGGCGAAGGTGTTCTTGATGGCCTGGAAGAGCGAGCGCTCGCGCGGCTTGCCATCCAGCGTCCACGACGCGTTGAAGATTTTATGGCGGCAGTGCTCGCTGTTGGCCTGCGCGAACATCATCAGCTCGACGTCGGTGGGGTTGCGCTTCAGCTCCGTGAAGCGCTCCACCAGGTAGTCGATTTCATCCTCCGCCAGCGCCAGGCCCAGCTCGCCGTTGGCCAGCACCAGCGCGGCCCGTCCTCCGCCCAGCACGTCCACGCGCGTGAGCGGCCGGGGCGCGTGCGTCTGGAAGAGCACCGCCGCGTCTTCCAACCGGGGCAGCACCGCCTGCGTCATCCGATCGTGGAGCACCGCCTCCACGCCCGCGGCCTCCTGCACGTCCAGCTCGCGGCCTCCCGGGCCAGTGAGGAAGAACGCGATGCCGCGCTCCATGCGGCGCACCTGCGCCAGGCCACAGTGGTGCGCGATGTCCGTCGCCTTCGTGGACCAGGGCGACACCGTGCCCGGACGCGGCACCACCAGCAGCAGCGTGCCGGTGCGCTCGCGCTTCGCCGCCCGGGGGCCGTACTCCAACAGACGCCCCAGCCGCTCGGCGTCCGCGTCCGTCAGCGGCGCGGACGTGTCCGCGAAGTGCACGTACTCCGAATAGACGGTGGCCACCGTGGGCACCCGCTCGCGACAACGGACGAGCAGCTTGGCGAGCCGGAATTCGGAGAGGGCCGGAGCCCCGCGCAGCGTGAGCATGAAGGACCTTGCGAACGGGTGACGGGAGGTAACAGCGGGGCCGTCCTTATCATCGCGCCCCGCGTCACAACGCCCGGAGTTCGCGTCTGGATGGCTGCCCCCCGTCCAGGTGGGTGCACCGCCGCCGACGTGGGCTCGGGTGATCCGTCCACGGACTCCATGTCTTCCAAGAACCCTACTGACAGTCAGCGCTCCATGGTTTCCTTGGAAGGTCTCAAAGCAATGCCTCGTCACCAAGTGGGGGTAGGTCCATGACGCGCAACACCCGCTGGCTCCTGGCCGGCCTGACGTTCACGTTGTCCGCCTGTGGTGCGGGAGGGCCGGACGCGGAGGCGCCCGCGCTTCCGCCTTCCGAGGTCACCGACGGCGCCGGCCTCCGGGACGTGAAGGCGGCGCTGGCCGCGCTGCCCGGCGCGCAGGTGCTGGACATGCACACGGATGGCATCCCCTCGCTCCTCAAGGGCGCGCTGGGGGCCACGGGCCGTCCCATCCCCGGGGCCTCGGCCTGGCAGGCGCATGCGCTGCTGGAGCCCACGCTGGCCCGGGTGCTGCCCGCCTTCCGCTTGAAGGCGAAGGACGTGACGCCCGTGAGCATCCGCCGCGACGAGCTGGGCCACACCCACGTGCGCTACGCGCAGGTGAAGTCGGGACTGCCGGTGGTGGGCGAGGAGCTGCTCGTGCACCTGGACGAGGCGGGCCGGGTGTACCTGGTGAACAGCACCGCGCGCGATGGTGAAGGGACGCCGGAGGCGGCGCGCATCTCCCCGGAGCGGGCGCGGGAGGCGGCCCTGGCGGCGACGTCCGGAGGCCAGAGCGCCGAAGCGCCCCGGGAGGTGTTCGTGCGCCCGACGCCGGACGCGGCCCTGGTGCGCGCCTTCGAGGTGGTGGTGACTGGCGAGGCCCCGGACGGACTGCCCGTGCGCGACCACGTCTTCATCGGCGCGGCGGACGGCGCGGAGGTGCTGCGGACGTCGGAGATCCACACCGCGCTCAACCGCCGGGTGTGCTCGGTGGGGGGCCCGACGAATGGCTGGTGCCGGCAGGAGGGGCAGCTTCCGACCGGGGACGCCGTCCTCGACACGACGTACGACAACCTGGGCTTCTTCTACGACTGCTTCCAGCAGAACTTCGCCCAGGATTCCTACAACGGCGCGGGCGCCCAGTTGAAGGCGAACGTGCACGCCAGCGCGCAGTACCCGAACGCCTATTGGAACGGCACCACGATGGTGTGCAGTGACGGCGACGGCGTCACGTCGGGGTCGCCCTGCACGGATCCGGACGTCGTCGTGCACGAGTTCACCCACGCGGTGACGAGCGCCTCCTCCAACCTCATCTATTCGGGTGAGTCCGGCGCGCTCAGCGAGTCGCTGTCGGACATCTTCGCCGCGACGTGTGGAAGCTGGGCGTCTGGCACCTGGAGCACGGCGACGAACATCTGGCACATCGGGGAGCTGGTCGTGACGCCGAACACGCCCGGGGACGCCCTGCGCTACATGAACGACCCGGCGCTGGATGGCGCGTCGCTGGACTACTACCCGCAGCTCACCTCCGGCACGTCCGTGCACTACGGCTCGGGCATTCCGAACCTCGCGTTCAAGCTCCTGTCCACGGGCGGCGTGCACCCCCGGGGCAAGTCGACGGTGAACGTGCCGGCCATTGGCGTGGAGGCCGCGGCGCACATCTTCTATTACGCCAACGCCAACCTCTTCCTCTCCAGCACCAACCTGGCGCAGGCCAAGACGATGACGAAGCAGGCCGCGCAGATCCTCGGCTATAACACCGTCGTCCAGAACGCGGTGGAAGCGGCGTGGACCGCGGTGGGCGTGGGCATCGATCCGCCTCCGCCGCCGTGCACGGTGCTGCCGAACAACACCACGGTCTCCAGCCTCTCCGGCGCGGTGGGCTCGAAGCAGTACTACTGCTTCGATGTGCCCGCGAACACCGCCTCCTCCGTGAGCATCTCCGGGGGCACCGGGGACGTGGACCTCTACACCCGCTTCGGGAACGCGCCCACGGCGACCACCTACGGTTGCCGGCCCTACCTGAACGGCAACAACGAGACGTGCAACCTGGGCGCGCAGACGACCGCCGGCCGGCAGTGGATCCTGCTGAGCGCCTTCTCGGCCTACAGCGCCGTGTCCCTGTCCGTGCACTACTGACGCATCCGTAGCGCCCGCCTCCACCGCGCCCACGGGCGGTGGAGGCGGGGGCAACGGGAACGGGTGTGCTCCGGATCACCCACTGTTCAAGACCGCTGACGCTGCCGGGGGCTTTCGCCTCGGTGGCCTGGGGATGGACCCTGCGCGCTGACGCCCTGCTGCTGGCCGTGGTGCTGCTGGCCACCGGATGTGCCTCTGTGTCGCAGGCACCTGGGCGTGGCCGGAGCTTGAGCTACGCACCGGGTGTGGATGCTGGGCCCGCACGGGGAGAGGCTCCGAGCGATGGCCGCCCGCGCGCCCGGGGCTCTCCTCCGTCCTCCATCTCCGGGCCCCAGGTGTCCCAACGGCTGTTGCGTCGCCAGGGGGGACGTGAGGACGCGACGAGCGCGGGGCCCGGCAGCGTGGCGGATGGAGAGCGGAGCCCCGCACTGACACGTCAAGCAGTCCTCGAAGCCATGGACGAGGTGAAGGGTTCCATGGCCCGCGTCGAAGCCTCGTTCTCCAAGCTCGCGGCCCGTCCTCCAGCCCTCGGGGGATGGGGCCTCAATGGCGTCTTCACGCGCTATCTCGACCAGGGCTCCCACCAGGTGACGTGGCTTCGGGGTGCGCTCGGGAGCGCCACCGCGCTGACGGATGCGGCCTCGGACGTCGGCGACTCGGACATGGAACTGGGCCTGCTGCGAATGACGGGGCCCCGGCTCCAGGCGGCCCTGTTCGGAACCCTGTTGCTGGCCACCTGGGTTGACTTCCTCCACCTCGCGGACGCCGTGCTCCGACACTGCCCGATGTGCAGCGTCGAGAAGCTGTTCACCGACCTCCATCGAGTGCAGGGACTCATGCAGCCCACGCTGACGGACCTTGCATCATTGGACCCGGAGCGGGTCGAGGCGGCGGCGACCGCGATGCCGGAGCTGATGGGGAAGCTGACCCATGAGTTCGACGCGCTCCATCGAGACACGCGCTCCACGATGAAGCTCGGTGGGCAGGTCATCGCGGCGATGCAGGCGGTGGAGATGCTCACCTTGATTTCCACGCTGAAGATGTCGCTGCCGCGGCGGCCTCCCTCGACACCCGCCACGCTCGGCGTGGGCCTCGTGATGGGTTCGGGTGGAGTCATGGTGGGCTCACGGATCGTTGTCTCCGCGGAGTGGGTGGAGATGATGCGAAGGCTCGTGCAGGCGGGCGTCATCTCCGTCCCCGCCGTCAGCGCGGCCGTCCGCATCCATGGCGGACAGGTCCTGATGGCCCAAGCGAGTCAGGACTTGCCCAAGGGCGTGCGCGACGCGCTGGGGGACAGCCCCGAAGTGCGCGGCATGCAGGTGACGGACAGAGTTGGGGCGGGAATGTCCAATGCGCCCAAGCACCACGTCCTGCCGCGAGAGCACCGCGAGTGGTTCGAGAAGCGCGGCTTCACGAGCGACATGGACATCGACCAGTTCTGCGTGAGGCTGGAGCAGGCGCACCATGAGGCGATTCATGGCGGCGGCAACTGGCGCCTGGGGCGCACCTGGCCCGGTGAGTGGAACCGGCTGATCATGGAGGTACTGCGCGATGCCGAGGCCGAAGCTGGCCGGACGTTGACGCGGAATACGATCCTGAGGATCGTCGCAGAGAACATGAAGCGCTACGACATCCCGATGAAGTTCACCAAAGGGAGAAGCCGATGACCGACGGACGTTCGTGGCAGGGGAACTGGAAGGCCCGCCTGGATGAGCGCTTCCGTGAGCGCGGCTACGACTCGCTGACCGCCTTTGCCGAGGCACGCCCTACCGCCTCGTTGGTGGCGCTGGCCGAGGAGCTTGGACAAGACGATATCGCCGGGGTGCAGGTATTCAGTGGGCTGGTGGCCGAGGCGGAGCGCAGCCAACAGCTCACGCGATTGGTGCGCGGTCAGTTCGTACGCGAACTGTATGCATGCCTTCCCAATGGCTGGCCGGCCGTTCTGGATGACGACGCCAGGATGGAGGTTGCCCTGGTGCTCAGCCAGTGGTCCGCGTACACGCCAGAAACCCATAAGGAGCGGGTCAGGTTGGCCAGGGCAGCACTCCGCACGACTCCGCCCCCGCCCGGTTGGCGCCCGCTCGGACCTGACGACGAATTGCTCCGGACGCTCCTTCCCGACGAGGAAGCCTGAGTGGCCATGAGGGCCCTGCTTGCCGATTGGTGAACGCTGACGAAGTAGCAACGGAACTGGCCTGCGCCCGTCCCCTGGGCGAAGAATGCCGTCCAGGACCCCATGGGTCCCTGGAAGGCACGAGGCCATGCGGGACGAGCGCGTCATCTTCGGCAACACCGTGGACAGCCTGTACCGCAAGACCCTGCTGCCCCACCTGCCCCCCGCGTTGATGGCCCGGCTGCGCGCGCGCGGTCTGGATCCACAGGCCCCGCTGCTCGCCGCGTATCCGCTGGCCACGTGGGTGGAGTGCCTGGACGATGTGGGCCGCACGCTGCATCCGGCCGAGCCCCTGGACGTCGCGCGGCGCCTGCTGGGCAGGCGGATGATCGAGGGCTATGCCCAGACGCTGATGGGCGGCGCGGTGCTCACGCTCGCGAAGGTGGTGGGGCCCATGCGCTCGCTGGAGCGCATGCAGCACAACTTCCGCAGCGGCAACAACTTCACGGAGACCCGGCTCACCGTGCTGGGCGCCACCCAGGTGGACCTCTGGCTCAACGAGCCGGACCTCATGGAAGGCTTCGCGGAAGGGGTGCTGGAAGAAGGACTGTTGCGCATCGGCGTGCAGGGCCTCACCCTGCACCGCACCCGCCACTCCCCCGACGCCGTCACCTACCATCTGGAATGGGCCGCCCGGGCCTCCTGACACCGCGATTCCATGTCCTCCATCCTTTCGACCCTGCCCGCCCTGTACCGGGAGCTGCTCCCGTCCTTCTTCCAGAAGGAGGCGCCCACGGAGACGAAGGCCACGTGCTCGAAGTGCGCCATGAGCCGCGGCTCCGCGCAGGCCGCCGTGGAGTCCGTGGACGGCGTCGAACACCTGTTCCGGCCGGACACCAAGTGCTGCACGTACTACCCGCGCCTGCCCAACTACCTGATTGGCGCCCTGCTGTCGGATGACTCGAAGGAGATGGCGGAGGGGCGCCGGCGCATCGAGCAGAAGATCGACAGCCGCATCGGCGTGAGCCCCCAGTGGGTGAAGGCGCCCGCGAAGTTCAACCACCTGTACAAGAACGCGCACCAGTTCTTCGGCCGGTCCGCGAACATGCGCTGCCCGTACTACGCGCTGGACTCCGGCGGCTGCACCATCTGGGCGTACCGCGAGTCGGTGTGCTCCACGTTCTTCTGCAAGTACGTGGCGGGCGCGGACGGCCGGCGCTTCTGGATGTCGCTGAAGACGTACCTGACGCTGGCGGAGTTCCAGCTCTCCCGCCACGCCCTGCTCCAGTTGATGCCGGAGTTCCTGATGGACGGGCGCGACAAGGCGGAGGTGGCCACCGTCCCGCTCACCGTGGAGGACCTGGACGACGCCCCTCCCCTGCCCAAGGTGTACGCGGCCCTCTGGAAGGGGTACGTGGGCATGGAGCATGACTTCTACCGGGCCTGCTACGACGTGGTGCGCGCCGTGCCCGCGGACGGCCTGGAGCGGATGCTGGGCCTGGATGGCACCATCGAATTGAAGGTGCTGGAGAAGCTGCACACGCAGGCCACCGCCCCCACCCTGCCGCGCGTGCTGCGCTTCAACCCGGATGCGACGGTGAAGTGGCTGTCCGACGGCAGCGTCGCGCTGGGCTCCTACAGCGAGTTCGACGCGGTGGCGCTCCCGGGCGAGGCCTACTCGCTGCTGGTGGAGTTCACCGGCCAGAAGCCCGTGGAGGCCGTGCGCCAGCACCTGCGCGACCACCGGCAGGCGGACCTGGATCCGGACATCCTGCTGGAGCTGCACCGCCACCGCATCCTCGTGGAGCCGTAGGGCACTGGGGCCTCAGGGCTGTCCCGCGAGGGCGCCCACGTCGCGCAGCCAGCGCGCCGTTGCCTGGGTCCGCTCCCAGGCGGGCCCGGAGTCGACCAGGTGATCCGCGAGCCAGGAGCTGAAGGCGGGGTCCCCCGCGCGCAGCCACGCGGCGGACTCCGCCAGCTCCCCGGCGGCGGCCTCCCACGCACGGCGCACCGCGCTGGCGACGGCCATCAGCTCCCCGATGCAGCGCGTGAAGGACTCCACGCCGGTGCTCAGGTCGGTGGCGTCGGTGCCCACGGTCAGGCCCAGCGCCCGCAGGCGGCCCAGGTCCTTGAGCAACCCCTGCTCCAGCGCGGCGGCGGTGCCCAGCCGGGCCTGCGCGGCCCGCTGGAGCAGCTCCACGTCCTCGGTGAGCTGGCGCCAGGCCTCGTCGTCGCCCTGGGGAAAGCTGCCCCGGCGGCGCAGGCGCACGACCACGGCCTGCCAGAGGTTGCCGAAGACGAGCACCTCCTCCACGCCGCGGCGCACGTGCGGCGGGATGTGGTCCAGGAAGTCCACCACGCACGCGCGGGCCTCGCGCAGGAAGGCGTCGCCACGCGGGGTGGCATCCACCACGCCCCGGGCCAACTGGAGCACCAGCCACGCCCACTGGAGCGCGCGCTCGGACGTGGTGAAGAGCACTTCGATGCCGGTGCTCAGGGCGCCCGCGGCGTGGCTGGTGTCCGCGAGCGTCGGAGACGGAATGGAAGGGAGGCCGGATTCGGAGCGCACATCGGGCCTGCGCGGGGACGTCGTCCCCTCGTCGTCCCTGTCGGTGCCGGACCCGTGCGGTCCTGGCCCCGTGTGCTCACGCCCCATGCGCTTCTCCAGACCCCTGCCGTCTTCCATGCCGGTGGCAGGGGCCTTCCGAGTATCGCACGCCGCCTTGCGTCCTCCAGGACTGGATGGAGGGACGTGCGCTGCACCACAAGGCGCCCACCCTCGAAGCAGGGATGGGCGCCTCGCGATGTCCGGCACCACGCAACCGCCACGTTCAGTGGAAGTTCGGGTTCTTCTTCAGATGGCTGAGCTTGCCATGGGTCTGCTTCTGGGCCGGCAGCAGGGTGCTGCGCGCGAAGGTGCGCTCCGCGCCATGCAGCTTGTCGATGTCGCGGTTGTAGTCCGCCAGGCCGTGGTCCTCGCCCTGCTCCAGTGCGTCGATGGCGATCTTCTCGCCCAGCAGATCCGCGCCGCCCTGGACGGCCTTCGCGAACGTGCCCCACAGGCCTGAACTCTCGGCGGGCTGCCCCCCCAGCTTCGCGATGCGCTCCTTGATGGCGGCGACCCGTTCCTCATGGTCCTTCAGACAGGCCTCCACCTCGGTGAGGGCCACGGGGCTCTTGATGTGCTTGCTCGCCTGCCGGTAGGTCTCCACGGCGGACAGCTCACCGCGCAGGAAGGAGTTCAGCGTGTCGATGTCGGTATTGGCCATGACGTCTTCTCCTTGGAATCGGTGAAGTGGAATCGGTGAAGTGAAATCGTCTGGCGCAAAGGTGGTGTGCCTCCCACACCCGGCAAGGAGCGCCTCCTTTCTCCTCTGCCCAGCGGACAACCGGGCGTCCCGGGAGGCGCCATGGCAAGCTGCGGCCGGCATGTGGAACTGGGTTCACCAGCTCACGGAGTGGGCACGCACCAACACCCCGTTCGCCGTCGTCACGGTGACGGAGTGCAAGGGCAGCACGCCCGCGTCCCCGGGCGCGAAGCTGCTCGTGCGCGCGGATGGCACCTTCCATGGCACCATCGGCGGCGGACACCTGGAGCAGCTCGTGCTCCAGGATGCGCGCGGGTGTCTGGACAAGGGTGAGGCGCGCACGTTCCGGTATCCGCTGGGTGCGAAGCTGGGCCAGTGTTGTGGAGGGGTCGTGGACGTCTTCGTCGAACCCGTCAACCACGGGCCGCAGCTCTACCTCTTCGGCGCCGGCCACGTGGGCCAGGCCCTGTGCCGCATCCTCGAAGGCACCCCCTTCCGCGTCCACCTGGTGGACGAGCGCGCCGAGTGGGTCCAGTCCCCGCAGGTGCCGGCCTCCGTGGTCCGTCACGAGGAGCCCTGGGACGAGTTCGCGGCCAGTGCGGCCTGGGATGACCGGCGCACCTACGTGGCGGTGATGACGCACCGCCACGACGTGGATCAGGACATCATCGCCTTCGCCATCCAGAAGCCCGCCCGCTACATCGGGCTCATCGGCAGCGACACGAAGTGGGCCCGCTTCCGGCAGCGGCTGGACGCGAAGGGCCTGCCCGCCCGGCAGGTGGGCCGGGTCCAGTGCCCCATGGGGCTTCCCATTGGGGGAAAGTCGCCGCAGGAGGTGGCGGTCAGCATCGCGGCGGGGCTGCTCCAGCTCCACCACGGACTGGCTCCGGAGGTGGGGACTCAGCCATCGCCCGCGCCCCTGCTATCCTCCGAGGGATGAGCACCCCCTTCGAGTTCCGGCTCAACGGCCAGACCGTCCGGGTCGACGCCGAGTCGCCCAACACCACGCTGCTGGACTTCCTCCGCTCGCGCGGGCTGACGGGCACCAAGCAGGGCTGCGCCGAGGGAGACTGCGGCGCCTGCACCGTGGCGATGGTGGACCGGGACACCCGGGGCCAGAAGAACCTGCGCGCCTTCAACAGCTGCATCGCGCTGCTGCCCATGGTGGCCGGCCGCGAGCTCGTCACCGTGGAGGGCGTGGGCCAGCGCGACGCGCCCCACCCCGTGCAGCAGGCGATGGTGAAGCACTACGGGTCGCAGTGCGGCTTCTGCACCCCGGGCTTCGTCGTCTCCATGGTGGAGGCCTACTGTCGCAAGGACGCGGGCTCGCCGGAGGCCGTGGCGGATCAGCTCTGCGGCAACATCTGCCGCTGTACGGGCTACCGCCCCATCCGCGACGCGATGATGGACGCGCTCGCCACCCGCGATGCGAAGGGAGCCCCGCCCACGCTCCCCGGCGTCTCGCTGGAA
>NZ_RAWI01000155.1 GCF_003612125.1 Corallococcus praedator | reverse complement strand
GGCCGAACCCGTGGCCCCCACCCCGCCGCCCAGGGCCCAGGGTCCGGCGCCGCGCGACACGGAGCTGGCCTCCAGGGTGGAGGCGCTCACGCAGCAGGTGGCGGACCTGGAGCGCATGGTGGCGCAGCAGGCCCGGGTGATGCGCGCGATGATGGACGCGCTGGAGGCCCGGGGGGCGCTGACGCGCGAGGAGGTCCAGGCGAAGGCCCGGTAGAGACCGCATGGCGCTCCCCTTCCCGTTCCACGAAAAGCTGAAGCTGGAGCTGACCGTCACCGCGGGGGAGCAGGCGTTCGTCATCCCCGGCGGCCAGGTGCAGGCCTTCTCGCTGCGGATGACGCCGTCGGGCTTCACCGGGTCGCTCACGTTCTGGACGTCGCTGGAGAAGGCGGACGCGAAGCTGTTCACCGCCTTCAGCAAGCCGGACCTGATCCGCGTGCGGCTGGCCCTGTCGGGCGTGTACGACCCGCCGCCCGCGCCCCTGCTGGTGCAGGGCATCGTGACGGCGAAGAGCCTGAGGGGTTCGGCGCACGGCAACAAGGACGGCGTCGCGGTGGCCTTCCGGCAGTACACGGTGGAGTTCGCGGACCCCGCGCGCGTGCTGTGGAAGCAGCACCGCCCGGTGGAGCTGCACACCGGCAAGAAGGTGTCGGAGCTGTTGGATCTGCACAAGCCGGGCGGCCTGCTGCTCACGTACGACTGGGACGCGCTGGAGTCGAAGCAGGCGCTGGTGTGCCTGGGCATCGGGGATGACGACCCGTCGGCCAGCTTCCTCGACTTCGTCCTCTGGTTCGTGGACACGCGCGGCGGCGTGCTGACGTACGACAGCCCCAAGGACACGTACACGTTCTCCGCGAAGAAGCCGGCCACGGGCACGGTCACCGCGCTCAGCCGCAAGCACGTGGAGCGCGTGGACGTGGAGCTGCCCCCGGTCATCCGGCACGGCACGCGGGTGCTCAACGGCTTCGGGGCCGCGCCGACCACGGTGGCCCTGCCCCAGGCGCAGGCGGTGGCGGGCGTCAGTCACGACATGCTGGTGCGCACGCCCATCGCGGCGGAGGCCGAAAAGCGCCAGTCGCTGGAGAAGGAACGCCTGCGCCTGCGCAAGCGGCGCCTGCGGCTCACGTTCCTGGACGTGCCCCCCGTCGCGCTGCATCCGGGCGCGCTGATCAAGCTGGACGGGCCGCTCTGGAGTCCGGACCTCACCGGCCTGGGCGAGGACCTGCGCATCTGCGAGCTGTCCTTCGATGGCGCGGGGCTCCAGGTCGGCCCGCATGACGGACAGCAGGAGACGATGGAGGGTTACGAGGTCACCCTCTCCGTGCTCCTGGAGCAGAAGTCGGATCCGGTGCCGGAGCTGCCCGCGTACCGGCCGCCCCGCTACCCCATCTACGTCGAGGGCAAGGTGCACAGCCCCGGCGGCGAGGCGAACGATCGCATCTACCTCCAGGTGGATGATCCGAAGACGTCGGTGACGAACTACCGCGTGACGGTGCCGCTGTGGAACAAGACGGTGAGCGTGCCGGCGGAGCCCGGCCTGTTCCCGGGCACGTTCTACTTCCCCCCGTACAAGAACGAGCGCGTGCTGGTGGCGCTGCACTTCGACCATGCGGCCCTGCACCGCTACCTGGACTGGGGCGAGGGCGTGCGGATGCCCCAGGACAGCCAGGGCGATCAGCTGCTCTTCGGCAAGAACGGCACGAACCAGACGGCGATGACGCACGACTACCAGGACGCCAAGCCGGTGTGGAACCTGGGGCGGGTGAACTCGAACGACACGGAGATCATCCGCATCTCCGAGGGCCGGCTCCTCATCCAGACGAAGGAGGAGCCCGGGGGCGCCGCGACCACGCCGACGTACGACGTGACGCCGCAGGTGGAGACCGCGAAGGGCGACCTCACCGCGGGCGTGGACGGCGCGGTGGGCGAGACGACGGCCGCCTATACGGCCTCCACGGCGGCGGTGAACGCCAAGCTCAACGCGGCGTCGGAGGAGACGAGCGCGGCGCTCGCCGCGGCTGAAGCGAAGGTGAAGGACCAGGCCGCCGAATCCCGCACGAAGCTGACGGGCGCGCTCAACGGCCTGGACGGGCAGACAGGCGCGCTCTCCGGAGCCGCCACCGAAGCCAAGGCCGCGCTGGGAGCCCTGAAATGAACGAGCTGCGCGCCGCTGTCGCGAAGCACAAGGCCACCGTGCAGGGCTTCGGCTCGGGCGTGACGCCGAAGCTCACCACCGCGAAGGGCGAGGTGGAGGCCCTGGCGCAGGGGGTGCTGACGCTGGTCGCCACGCTGCGCCCGACGGTGGACGGCACGGTCGGCAAGCTGCTCACCCAGGTCAACGCGGTGAACGTGAAGGTGCTGGACCCCTCCCCCCGCTTCCAGGCGCTGGCCACGGAGGTGCAGGGCCACCAGCAGGCGCTGACGGCCTCGGGCACCAAGGCCCGGGCCTCCGCGGAGTCCCTGGGCAAGGAAGCCGCCGCGAAGAGCCAGGGGTTCGAGGCACAGGCGAAGTCCTCCGCCGAGTCCTCCCAGGGGCAGCTCACCGCGCTCCAGCAACAGGTGGCCCAGCGCTGTGACGCGGACAAGAAGTCCTTCGACGCGAAGCTGAACGCGCGCAAGGGCTCCAAGGCGGACACCGAGGCCCGCCGCTCGCAGGGCCACGCGCTCATCGAGCAGACGAAGACGCAGCTCACCCAGGACCTCCAGGGCGTGGGGACGACGATCGCCGCGGCGCTCGCGGCGGTGCTGGTGCGGCTGGCCACCTCGCGCGACGCGGCGACGGGGCGGAGCACGCAGCTCATCGGCACGCTGGATGGCGCCATCAACGACCCGGTGCGCGCGCTGACGGCGCTGCATCAGGAGATCGTCGGTGCGGGCAAGACGACGCAGCAGGCCCACCAGCAGCAACAGACGGCGCTGGAGACGCAGCAGAAGTCGCTCGTGGCCCAGGTGAAGGCGGCGGCGACGGCGGCGGCCGGCATCGTGGACCCGGTGGACACCCAGGTGGCGCCCTCGCTGACGGCGGGAAAGACGCAGGCCGCCGGGACGCTGGACACGCTGGGCAAGACGGTGGCGGGCCAGGTGGCCACCGTGACGGCGCAGCTCGCGGCGGTGGAGAAGCTCATCGACCAGGTGCAGACGCGCATCGAGGCCGCCATCACCCAGGTGAGCACCACCATCGACGGCCTCGTGCAGGGCACCCTCACGGCGGTGGAGACGCTGAAGGCGCCCCTGAAGCAGACGCTGGACGCGGCCTTCACCACGCTGGACACGCTGGTGGCCAGCGTCAGCGCGCTCAAACAGCAGGTGATGGCGATGTTCGACCTGCTGCCCCAGAAGCTGGAGCAGCTACAGACCCTCTTCCAGCAGCTCGTGGGCTCGCTGGAGGCCCTGCTGGAGCGCGCCCTGGGGCTGCTGGACGCGATTCCCGCGGCGGACCTGCCCAAGCCCCTGGTGAACCCGGCGGTGCAGGGCATCAGCCAGGTGGTGAAGCAGATCACCACGCAACTGGGGACCCTCTCCTCCCAGGTGGGCACCCAGCTCCAGACGGTGCAGCAGACCATCGTCTCGCAGGTGGAGACGGTGCAGACGCAGGCCCAGACGCAGATCGACACCGCCACGAACCAGGTCGTGACCCAGATGGGCACGCTCACCCAGTCCGTGCTCCAGGCCATCGAGCAGGCCACGGCCCAGGTGGCGCAAGTCATCGCCACGGGCGTGACGCAGATCAACACCGCGCGCGATCAGGGCGTGCAGCAGATCAAGGCGATGCAGCAGCAGGTGGCCGCCCAGGTGAAGCCGCTGGACACGCAGGTGCCCGAGCGACTCAAGGCCCTGGACACCCAGGTGGGCACCGGCATCGACGCGGCCGTCCAGGCGATGCAGACGACGCGGACGGCGGCGGAAGGTCAGGTCTCGTCCGCGAAGGGCCGCCTGGACACGCACCTGGGCGCGACGAACACCTCCGTGAGCGCCGCCCTCAAGTCCCTGGAGGCGGCCCGCACCAGCGCGGAGACGACGCTCGCGGGCCAGGTGGACAAGGCGCTGGCGGCCTTCAAGCAGCGGGCGGAGGCCCTGAAGTCAGGGGCGCAGACGCAGGTGGATGCCGTCACCACCAACGCCACCGCGTCCAAGCCGCAGCTCCTCTCCCCTCTCGATGCGATTGGCACCCAGCTCCAGGGCGGCGCCTTCGCGAAGCCCGTCACCGCGGTGAACGGTCGCGTGACGGCCGCGCTCCAGGCGCTGGGCCCGAAGCTGGACGCGCTCGCCACCTGACGAACCGGATCTACTTGGGGGACGCGAGGGATGTCGGAGGCTCGGGAGCCTTCGGCGCGGCGGGGGCCTTGGGGGCTTCCGGGACTTCAGCCATCGACGGCCCGGACTCCTGGGTGGACATCTGCCGGGGCAGGTCCGTGCGGATGCGGCTCTCCTGCAGCTCGATGTCCACCGTCTTGGGCACCGGCACGTCCAGCAGGGCCTGCCAGGCGCCATTGGGCGTGGTGAACAGGAAGCTGACCGCCACGGCCTGCTCGGGCGGCAGGGGGATCTTCACCTGCTTCGTGCGGCTCGGGTAGATGACCACCGTCTGCAACACGGTGTCGTCCGGGCTGATGACCTTGGCCGCGACGTCCGCGTAGCCCTCCGTCATCGTCGTCTTCGACACGGTGCGGATGAGCATGTAGAGCGGCCGGCCCTGGTTGGTGCCCGCCGGGGCCTTGATGTTCACCGTCAGGCTGGGGGACGCGCAGCTTCCGCCCACCATCGCCGCGGCGAGTCCCACCGCCAACCGAATGCCCCTGCCCTTCATGGCACCACCCCACGGAATGGCGCCCACGGCTCACCACGCAGACCGAAGCTGATCTCCAACACCTGCTCGTTCGCCGCCATCCCCCGCCCCGGAAGCACCCACACCACGTTCTGCTGATCCGTCAGCGTGGCGGACTCCAACAGGCGGAAGCAGTTCCACGACGACTCGGACATCTCCATGGAGCGGTAGCGCTTGCCGTCGCGTGAGGGCGAGCGCAGCTCCACGCCAATGGACGACGGCTGCGGGCTCCACCAGCTCAGCGGGAAGTCCCCCCACGCCGGACGCTGGTTGAACCCGAACGACGACGCCCCACCGCACTTCAGATAGGACAGCGTCACGAAGCTGTCCGGCGTGGGCGCCGTGGGCAGCGGCAACGGCCGCACCTGCATGTTGATGGGCCGGGCCTTGCCCTCGTCGTCCCACAAGAGCCGCGACAGGCGGCCCAACTGGCCCAGCGACGACAGCATGCGCGGCGGCAGCAGCATCCGGGACTTCAGCGGCCAGCGCAGCGTCCAGTCCGTCCCGCGCTCCTCCACCACCGGCGACAGCACCTGGGTGACGAACTGCCAGAAGGCGCCGTCCTTGCGGCGCAGCACCTCCAGCTCCACCGGGTCCACTTCCTGCGACGCGCTGGGGTTGAAGGGGTAGCGCTTGACGAGCGGCTCCAGCGTGCGCCGGCTCTGGTAGGCCCACTGCTCCGCGATGGCGCGCTCCAGCTCCGCGCGGCCCCGGTTGCGCACGACGACGAAGGGCTGGCGGAACGGCAGCCGGAACTCGCCCACCAGGCCGTGCTGATCCAGCCACGCATCCACCCGGCGCAGGTACGAGTCCTCCTCTTCCAGCAACATGCTCAGCGCCACGCGCCCCACCGGCGACAGCATCTCCGCCAGCTGCGAGCCCCCCGCCGACGTCGTCGAGGCCGCCGCCCCGGGGGCCGCGGGATCCTTGGGCGCCGCGGGCTTCACCGGCGCGGGCTTCACGCCGGACAGCTCCTGCTGAAGCTGCGACACCAGCGTGGTGTAGGCCGCCAGCTCCGCCAGGGCGCCGCTCTTGTCCGGCGTCATCAGCTGCACCACCGGCTTGAACGGCGCCACCGCGTCGCGCATGGGGGCGTAGTACTCGCTGTCCAGGGGGCCCACGCTCGCGCGGCCCGCCACGTCGCGCAGCATCGCCTCCAGCGCGGACGACGGCTGGAGCAGCGCGGCCAGGTCGCTGGTCA
This sequence comes from Corallococcus praedator, assembly GCF_003612125.1. GTDB lineage: Bacteria > Myxococcota > Myxococcia > Myxococcales > Myxococcaceae > Corallococcus > Corallococcus praedator. Next base: position 13,522 of record NZ_RAWI01000155.1, on the reverse strand, counting down.
ACGCGCCCCGGGACGTGCGGAAGCGGTAGCCCCGGTAGCTGGCGTAGAGGTCCTGGCCGTAGCGCTTCGCGAACGTCTGCACCTTGTTCTGCACGAAGGTGGCGCGCTCCACGGCCTCCTCGCGCGACAGCCGGGACTTGGCCAGCCGTTCGGTGAACTCGTCCACCAGCGGGCTCAACTGCGCGTCGAACGCGGCCTTGCCCAGGACCTTGCCCACCACCGGGGCCTGCCCGCTGGCGAACTCCGTGTCGTCATCCCCTGCCCCTTCGGAGGCGACCTCCGACGTCGTCTCCCCCGTGCCGGGGTTGAACGTCGGGCCCATGAAGGGCGAGCGGCCCGTCTCCTTCAGGTGGCGCAGGACCTTGTCCAACAGCTGCCGTGACACGTCCACCGGACGGAACACGTAGTCGCGCTTGAGCACCTCCACGGAGTAGCGCGCGTCGCCGTCACTGGGGGCGAAGAGGCCGTCCGCGCGGGTGAGCAGCTCCGCGGGGGTCATCCGCTCCGCGGCGCGCAGCGCGGTGTCCGCCTCGTCCTCCATGCGCAGGATGGCCTCCAGCGTCTGGCGGTTCGCGCGCATCCAGTCCAGCGAGTCCAGCAGGCTGCCCACGCCCTTCAACTGGTTGGCGTCCAGGTCCGCGTCGGACGCGTTGATGAGGTCCATCACCTGCCGGGCGTTCTTGAAGGGCACGCTCTCTTCCAGCGACTCCCGCAGGTGCTCGCGCTCATCGCGCAGCGCGTACCACCGAGGCAGATCCAGCTCCTTCGCGTCCAGGACGGCCTGGAGGTTCAGGAAGTGTTCGCGCCACGGCCCGAGCAGGCCGTCCATCGTCAGCCACACGAAGGGCCAGCGGGTCCACGGCACGTTCTCGTCGAAGGGCTTGTCGCTGGCGATGACGTAGTTGGCGATCATCGGCTCCGCCAGGCCCATGGCCTCCAGCCAAGCGTTCTCCGGATCCGCGTTGGACAGGCTCATCCCGTAGGCTTCGGCCGTCCAGCCCAGCTGCTTCTTGTGCGTCCCGTGCACGCCGCGCAGCACGAACCTGCCCAGGTCCTCGTTGCGCGAAGCGTAGAGGATGCCGAGCGTGTACAGCGCCTGCTCGGGACGGCACAGCGTCTCCTGGCGGCAGCTCTCGGTCTCCGGGGCCTGGGCCAGGGGTGTGGCGCGCGTCGAGCGGGTGTTGAACGTGGGCGCGGGCTGGCAGCCGGGGACGCGCGCGGCGCACCGCCGACACTGGTCCTGGCACCGCTCCAGGAGCGGCTTGAGGTAGGACATCCGGATGCTGCGCGCGAGCCGGGCACGCAGCTCCTCCCACTCGTCGGTGAAGCTGTTCCTCAGGGGCGGCCAGTAGCGCGTGGCGCCCCAGAGGTCCTCCATCGCATTCACCGCTTCGGTGGTCTGACCCTCCACCGCGGAGCCGGAGACGCTCTGGTTGCGCTCCTCCAGCCGCTGCACGGTGACCTGGAAGTTGTCCAGCTTCTCCTGCGCGCGCAGCAGCATCCGGTAGAAGTGCGCATACGCCAGGATGACGGGCAGACACCCCAGCGCGACGATGGCCGCGCACCGCTTCAGGTGCGTCCAGCGGTAGCGCGCGATCAGCTGATCCGCCGGCTGATCCATGCGCACCGCCAGCGCCCCGGCCGCCCGCTCGTCCGCCACGCGCGACGACAGGTACACGCGCTCCAGCTTCAGCGGGAACACCAGCGAGCCGCTCTCCACCAGCGTGGACACGAAGCGCGCGAGCACCGCGAACGCCTCGCCACCGCGCGAGTAGAACGACGCCAGCCGCTCGAAGGCCTCCGGCGACAGCGTGGTGAGGCCCAGCGCCAGGTACTTCTCCAGCGGCTCCAGCGCGTGCGCCAGCTCCTCTTCCCTGCCCGGAGGCGGCACCGCCAGCTCCAGCGGCACGCCGTGCTTGCGCAACAGCTGCGCGAAGTCCGTGAACCCCTCCAGCGAGTCCATGTGCGTGAGCGACAGCCGCGTCTCCACGGAGGCCTGGCACACCTCCGCCAGCAGGTTCACCTTGCCGCGCAGCAGCTGCGTGATGCGCTTCACCTCATCCGGCGACTTGTCCAGCAGCCACCGCACGTCCAGGGCGATGACGATCCGCCCCACGTGCCGGCGGCCGAAGCTGGCCTTCCACAGCTTGCGCAGGGCGGCGCGGGCGTGGCGGGAGTCGTCCTCCAGCACCGGCGCGGACACCTCCTGCACCACGACGTCCGGCCCCAGGTAGATCTGGAGCAGCGGATCATCCGTGAGGCTGGGCATGAACTGGCGCTCCTGCCGCTTCCAGTCCACCTCCGCGCTGATCAGCTCCGACTTGCCGCTGCCCGCAGGCCCCAGCACCACCAGCGTGGGGAAGTCCCGCACGGAGGCGCGGTAGCGCCACGGCAGCTTGCCCAGGAACCGCTTGCGGATGTCCAGCAACTGCCAGGAGCCCAGCGGCTTCTGCCCGCCCGCGAGCGCCGAGGGCTGCCGCCGCTTGCGCCACCAGAACCACGCGGCCACGCCGCCGGCGATCAGCACCACCCCGATGCTCAACGCGAGCACCCAGTGGGCCTTCAAGGCCGCCAGGAGTGACTGGAGCGCGCCCACGGTCAGCCGCTTCTCCGTCCACCGGAGCGCGCCCCCAACTGCAGCGCCTCCAGTACGTCTTCCGCCTCTTCCAGCGCGGCGGTCGCCTTCGCGCGCAGCTTCTGCTGATCCTGCGGCGACGGCAGCATCCCGTCCCCGGGCGGATCCAGCGCGAGCAGCGCCTGACGCACGTCATGCAAGAGCGGCTGCACCCCTTCGCTCCACGAGCCCAGCTCCGCGTCCACCCGCTGCGACAGCACCTCCAGCAGTGCCACCGGCTTCGGCGCGGGAGGCGTGGGAACGAGCGGAGCAACCGGCCGGCGGGACAGGCCGTCCGCCTCCGTGCTCGCGACCGGCGCGCGACCATCCCGCGTCGTGATGGGTCTCAATTGGAGGCCCACCACAGGAAGACGGGCAGCCCCAGCACGATGGCGGCCGTCACCGCGTAGTAGCGCACCGGGAAGTCATAGACGGTGGGCGGACCCACCTGCACCACGGGCGCGGGCTGCATCAGGGACACGGGCTGCGGGATGCGCTCGGAGATGCGGTCCTTGAACTCGCGGATCCGTTCAGGCTGCCCCACGAGGCGGCCGGTGAAGCCAGCGGCGAGGCAGAAGCGGATCATTTCAAAGACGATGGGTGGCGTGTCGTTGCGACGCAACTTCTCTTCCACGAAGTCGTAGAAGAGGTCGCCACCCGAGTCGACCTGGAACAGGTTCTGCTGCAGGAGCGGCCAGAGATGTTGCTCCGCGTCCGACAGCCGGCGCAGCACCCATTCATCCAGGAAGTACACGAAGGGGCGGATCAGATCCTCCACCTCGTCGGGGCGCAGGTCCTCTCCGAAGCCCGCGCGCAGGCGCTCCAGCTCCACGAGCAGCGCCTGCTCCAGGTGGCCCAGCGCTTCCTGTCCCACCCTGCCCTGCGGACGGCGCGCGCCGGGGGCGGGCTCGGCGGGCAGGGCCCGGTCGAGGAGCTGACGCACGCGTCGCTGCGCGGCCAGGAGGGAATTCCAATGCTCCAGTTTCATGATGGTTGAGCGCTACGTCGGAAGCTGCAGCGGCCCCAGTCCCGCCACGGAGGCTCGCAATTCCACCGAGGCCTCGTTGTTCCAAGCATCCAGCAGGTCCCGCAGCTGCTCAAGAAAGCAGATGACGACAGGCTCGAAGCTCAAGTCGAACGGCTCCATGACGGCCTCGTAGGCGTGGCGGATCCCCGAGCCCTTCATGGCGCTGTCGGGGACGACACTGAACTTCAACTCCTTGAGCCAGGGAAGGACGCGGCGGAACGGGCTCTCCGCGGGGGTCCCCAGGTGACCCAACAGGGCGACCACCTCGTCCCGACCCAGGGTGGCCTTCGCCTTCCATGCGAGGAATTGCGTCAGGGCCTCCACGTCATCCCGTAGCACGCTGTCGCGGTGGGGCTGCAGGCTGCCCACGGTCTGCCATTTCAGGCCCTCGATGTGGCGGCCCGGCACGGACACCTCCACCCTGCCCGCCGCCTGCGACGAGAACTGCGGCTGGTGCCACAGCGCCTCCAGCACGATCTTCCGGGGCGCGGTGAACGCCTCCGGCATGCGCACGATGAGGCTCTGCCGGGACGCGTGGCGCTCATCGAAGGTCTCGTCCACCTCGTAGCTGGGGCCCTTGCCGGGCAGGAAGGCCGGGCGCAGCGGCGACAGCCCGGCCTTGGTCATCTCGAAGACGCCCGTCACCGAGTGAAGGCTGAACTCGCGCCCCGCGCTCATGCTCAGGATGGGGTGCTCCGCGCGCGTGCCGTCCGCGACCACCACCTGCGCGGGCTCCGCCTTGAGGTTCACCACCGGCACGGTGAAGAGCTGGAAGAAGTCCGGGTGCAGCGACTTGCCCACCGTCCAGTCCTTGTCCAGGTCCAGGCAGAGACAGAACTTCATCCAGGAGCTGGCGCGCGGCGGCGGCACCTTCACGTGCACGAAGAGCTGCTGCTCCGGGAACTGGAAGAAGGCGCGCAGCCGCTGGAACGGGTGCGCGTAGACGGAGCCGTCGTCCGGCGCGGGAGGATCCCGGTTGAAGGACACCTCGCAGGGGCTGCCCACGGAGTGCTCGTCCGCGGACTCGTCGTACACGACGCTGATCTGCTGGACGTGCTTGCGCAGCGCGTGGAACACCGCCAGCGACGAGCGGTACTCGTCCAGGTGGCGCACGTGCAGGCTGAGCACGTCGATGGCGTCCTTGCGCGCGAAGCGGGACTCGAAGCGCAGGATGAGCCGGTGGCCGCTCCGCACCTGGGGCACCACGTCCGTGCTCTTGAGGACGATGGGCAGCACGCGCAGGTCGCGCTGGAGGCGGAAGGAGCCCGCCACCCCTTCCGCGGGCGTCAGGCGCAGCTCCGTGCCCCGGGTGAGCAGCACCGGCTCCACCATCTTGTCCGTGGGCACGGCCTGCGCCATGGCGGCGGCGGGCACGGGCTCCAGCAGGAAGTCGAAGAAGCCCGCGAAGAGCCGGCGCCAGGTGGAGCGCAGGTTGTGCAGCGTGGCGTGCCGCGTCTGCACGGAGAAGAACGCCATCGCCTCGATGAGGCGGCGCACGTCCGGGTCTTCGCGGTCCAACGGGGCGGCGGGATGTCGCTCCTGGAAGCGCTGCCGGAAGCGCTCCAGCCCGTCCAGCTCCGACAGGAAGTCGAGGTAGATCTTCTCCGAGAAATCCTTCACCGCCCGCTCTCCCGCCGTACGTCAGTCACAAGAGGTTTCGTGCATCGCGTCAGCCCAGCTTCACCAGCGCGCCGCCCACGCTGGTGATGGAGCCCTTGAGGTTGGCCATGCCGCTGGCCTCCAGATCCAACTTCCCGGTGGCGGACACCTTGGTCATCGCCCCGGACATCTCCGCCGTCGTCTTGCCGGCGAGCTTCAGCGTCACGCCGTCCACCTTCGCCTCGCCGCCGGACGTCACCATCTCCGCGCCCATGTTGCCCTTCATGGCCAGCTTGGACGTCGCCTCGATGTTCACGTTGGCGCTGGAGGACAGCTTCGCGTCGCTGGTGGCCGTCTGGGTCAGCTTCGCGCTGGTGTTGAAGGTCATGTCCTTCGTGCTCTTCACCGTCAGCGTGTCCTGGCTGGTCCACTGCGACACGCCCTTGGACTTCATCGTGAGGGTGTCGGTGTCGAAGGTCAGGTCCTTCACCGTGACGACGATGCTGTCCTGCTTCTGCACGTAGGTGCTCGTCTCCTGGGGGCCCTTCACGGTGATGGTGATGCTGGTGCCGTCCATCACCACGGTCTGGGTGATTTGATCGTCCGCGTTGTCGACCTGGACGGTGATGCCCTTCACCTTGTCCAGCTCAATCTTGCAAACCAGCGTTCCCATCAGTCCTCTCCGTCCGCGCCAGCGCTCACGCGGGTTCTTCCTTCACCAGGATGAGCAGCGTGCCTTCCTTCAGTTCGATCTTCTCCGTGTCGGTGTCGTTCGTGCGCATGAGCCGGAGCACCGGCTTGTTGTCGTCGTAGAAGTGGCGCATGGACGTACCATTTTCGGTCGTCTTGCCCACCAGCAGGTGCACGCCCTGCCCGTCCGACGGCAACCGCGCGCCTGCCCGCCAGTCCAGGTGGCGCTTCAGCCACGCGCGCTGGAAGTCCAGCGCCACCAGCACGCGCGCGCCCTTGTAGGCCGGGAAGTAGAAGTGGCCGGGCAGCAGGTTCGCGTTGAAGGGCACCTGGATGATCTGGTTGGCGAAGAGCGGAATCTTCACCTTGTAGCTGTCCAGGGAGGTGGCCTGGTCGGTGTACGCCTGCCACGTCTCGTCCTTCTGCTCGCCCACCTCGCTGACGATGAGCCCTTCGACGAAGCGCGGGTACACCGGCGTCACGAAGGCGGGCAGGTCCGCGTGCAGCTCGTCCTTGCGCTCCAGCCGCGTGGTGAACGTGAACAGGTAGCGGCTCTCCGGCTTGGGGCGGCGCTTCTGCTCCCCGTCCCCTTCCCCGTCGGAGTCCTCCACGGGCAGCGGCTCCGCCTTGAGCGTCATCCGGCGCACCCGGAAGGTGTCGGTGCCGGGCACGCCGGACGCCACCCACCCGGCCGTCTGGGGCAGCTTCACCAGCGCGCCGGGCGCGAACGCCACCGTGGGGAAGCGGTTCCAGTCCAGGTCCACTTCCAGTCCGCGCACCTTGAGGCGCGCCGTCTCCAGCGTCACCCGCTTCTGCACGTCGTCCGCGATGTCCGTGCGCAACAGCACGTCCTGGCGGATGCCGGTGACGGCCTGGGCGTTGGTGACGGCCTGGTTCTTCGGGCTCTCCGCGGCGGCGTTGAGGATGGCCACGTCGTGGCGCACCACCTCCGGGAACACCACCGTCACCGCGTCCACGTCCTCCGCGCGCAGGTCGAGCGGCGTGCCCGCGACGTCCTTCTTCGCCCGGAGCTGGTAGCCCTGCGCGGTGTAGTCGTACGCGAGCACGCCGTTGCGCGCGCTCACGAACCAGACGACGAAGTCGTAGAAGCTGGCCCCCGACTCCGGGGACAGTCCCAGGAACAGCAGCGGACAGGTGGCCGCCAGCTCCGCGTCCCAGTCGTTGGCGAGGGCGATCTTGTCGCCCTTGTGCGCGTCCAGCACGTCCTGCACGGTCTTCTGCGTGTAGAGCGCGCACGGGAAGTGCTGCGTCCACAGGAGCCGCGCCGCGTCCACGAAGCGCACGGTGTAGTGCCGGTAGGTGATGGCCGCGCCCTTTGCCTGGGCGACGGTCTCCTCCGACAGGGCCTTGTCCAGCCCCAGCCCCTTCACCTTGAGCGACGTGTACGTGGGCTTCGTCGCCGTGTCGGAGTGCACCGCCTTCAGCTCCAGCGCCACCTCCACCAGGTCCGGCTTGAGGAAGTCCGCGAGCACCTTGTCCTGCTTCTGCCCGCCGTGCGCCGTCTCGTCGAGGACGCGGAACTCCACCCTCCCCTCGTGTCCCCACCCGTGCAGATCCAACTCGAACGCGAGGATGTCCGCCGGGGCGATGGCGTGCGCCGTGCCCCCGATGGTGAGCGTGAGGCTCAAGTCCAACCGTTCGGCGTGCGCCATCAGGTGTCCTCCACGTGCACGCGCACCTGACCGGTGACGGAGTGGAACACGAGGCGCAGGTGGCACGGCACGTCGTCGAAGGTGCCCTTGCAGTCGAAGTGCAGCCACAGCCCGCTGTCGCGGCCGCGCAGCTTCACCTCCGGGCCCACGAGCCGGGGCTCGTGCTGGGAGATCTCCTGCTGGATTTCAGCGGTGAGCGCCTCCACCAGCTCGCGCGTGCCCAGCTTCTCCGTGTACCCGCCCAGGCCGAAGTCGTGCATGAAGAAGCCGTAGCCCTTCTTCGTGTTGAGCACGGCCTCGATGTTGCGCATCACATGCTCCAGGCTGTCCCGGACGTTGGGGCGCTGCGAGCGGGCCGCGAACTTGTCCAGGAAGGGTGCGCGCGCCATGGCGTCAGCTCCTCCGCCAGAACAGCGACGTCTGGGCGCCCTTGAGCGCTGACGTCACGTAGAAGGCCACGCCGTCCTCGCGCAGCGCGTGCTGCCACTCCTCGCCCCGGCCCAGCAGGTACCAGTCGATTTCGGGCCCCAGGGCGTGCGGGAACGACGGGTACGGCACGTGGGTGTAGGGCACGCCCTTCAGCGCCTGACGGCGCACCAGCGGCAGCCGCGAGGGGCTGGCCAGCTTCACGCCGTCCATGGGCGTGCGCTCCCCCGGCTTGGTGCGCTGGACGAGCAGGTACGCCTCGCTGGCGGAGCTCACCTCCGGCGGCAGCGGAGAGCAGACGTACTGTCCGTCCTTCACCTGGAAGGCCTTGTGCGTGGAGCGCGTGGCCTCCGGCTGGAAGCTGCGGGTGAGCAGGCGGATCCACCCGCCCAGGCCCTGGGCCAGGTCCTCGTGCTGGTACACCGGCATCTGGTCGTCCGGGAGCATCTCCAGGTAGCAGCACGCCTCGAAGTACAGCCGGCGCAGCCCGTCGAACAGGTGGTACGGGTGCACGTACACCTGCCGGAACATGTCCTTGCGCAGGGCCAGCAGGCGGTGCACCTCGAACAGGGCCCGGCGCGCGTTGGTGAGCCGGTCCGAGCGCAGGTACGTGTCCGAGATGTGCGTAAGCAGCTGCTGGCGCACCTGGTCCAGCAGGTCATCCAGCGTGTTGAGCAGCTTCTCCAGGAAGGGGTTGGGCCCCACGAGCAAGAGCGCGGGCACCCAGTCCGGCGACGTGCGCCACGCGCCGTCTTCATCCTGGGAGACGGCGGCCAGCCCGAAGGACGCCACCGCCCCGTCCATCACCGGCTCCGAGGACAGCTGCAGCTTGCTGAGCACGCGCTGGAGCACCGGCGGATCATCCGCGTACAGGCGGATGCCCTCCGCGCTGACGGTCTCCTTCAGCACGTGCAGGTAGATGATGAACTCCGACTTGCCGATGGCGTCCAGCGACAGGGGCGCGATGACGGCGTTGCCGGGCACGTCCAGGAGCTCCCCCGTCTTGGTGACGACGGTGAGCGCGGAGATGGACAGGCTGCCGCCGAGCAGGAGCGATTCGTTCCACGCAAGGTACGCGACGCCGTGGGACGGCAGGCCGGACAGGTTGGCATGGACCCGGATCTCCGCGTCCAGCGCATCCTCTTGCGCGATGAAGTGCTCGGGGAGGAGGGTCTGGCCTACGTGCCAGCGGACCCGTGCGAGCTTGTACCGCTGCATGCGCCTTTTTCTCTTCTTTCGCGCCAGCAAGGCCGGGAGCGAGGGTGCTCCCGGCCCGGGCGCGACTTGTTACCGGTACGGATGCTAGCTGGCCGTCTCCGTGACGCCCCACTTCTTGGCCAACTTCTTCGTCGAGGACGTGGCCAGGTTCAGCGACTGCTCCAGCGCCTGCGGCTTCACGCCGATGTTGAACGTGTAGTTCTTGGGCGACTGCACTTCGCGGGACTCGTTGTCCGCGACGGACATGTTCAGCTCATCGCCGTTCTTCTCGAGCAGGCCCTTGATCTCCGCGTCGAGGAAGTTCGACTTGAAGTACTTCTTGCCGATGGGGTCGTACTCGTAGACGACGTACTTGATGACGACCTCGATGTTGCTGAACTTGCCCAGCAGCATCTCCGCCACGGCCTGCTTGTTGGCGACCGACACCTGCCCGGAGAAGTACATGGCGTCCGTCACGCCCGTGTCCCACAGGTAGTGGTTGAGCACCGCGACGACCTTGTCCGCGATGGCCGCGTCCGGGTTCTCCGGATCCTTGATGGTCTCCTGGTCGGCCTTCAGCGCCACGCCACCGATGGTGAGCGCGGTGATGTAGCCAACCGGGGTCTGCTTGTCCTTCTTGAAGTTGAAGCCCTGATACACGTCCAGGTTGCGCGAAAACTGGGGCATCTGTCACTCCAGGGTAAAGGGCAGGCTCTCACCTGCCCCAATGGGGGTGCGGACTAACCGAGCCGCGACTCGAGCATCAGCTCCACGTTGAGGCCTTCGAACTGGATGTGCGGCAGCACCGCCAGCTTGCAGTCGTACCAGCCGATTTCGCCGGGGCGCGGGTACACGACGACGCTGCTCGCCTTGAACGGGAAGCGGCGCACGGTCAGGTCGTCCGGGTTCGCCACGGTGGTGACGTAGTTGGACAACCAGGAGTCCAGCTGGCGCTGGATGTAGTCCGCATCGGCCGTGTTGCCGATGTTGTCGCGCATGATGCACTTCACGTAGTGCGCCAGACGCGTGATGGAGAACGTGTAGGCCAGGTTGGTGACGAGCTGCGAGTTCTCCGAGTCCTTGGGGTCCTTGAACGTCTTGGCGACCTTGGCGGACTGGGTGCTGAAGAACGTCGCGTCGCTGGAGCCCTTCCGGTACACGAGCGGGATGAAGCCCGAGCGCGCGAACTCGTACTCGCGGTAGTCCGGGATGGCGATCTCCACGGGGGCCTTGATCTCGTCCTGGCCGCGCAGGGTGAACGTGTCCACCGGGAGGCCGGAGATGAGACCGCCACCCTTGGGGCCGCGGATGGACTGGCACCAGCCGGAGATCTCGAACGCCTTCACCATGTTGCGCGCGAGCAGGATGGCCGAGTTGCCCCAGAGGTACTTCTCCGACTCACCGCGCGCCGTCTCCGTGAAGTTGAGGACGTCGCAGGGGTTCTTGTCCGGGTGCCAGGGCAGGCGCAGCACGTAGCGCGGGAAGGTCAGGCCCACGTAGGCGGCCTCCTCCGTCTCGCGGAACGCGTTCCAGCGGCCGAACCGGGGGTGGGCGAGCACGCCCTCCAGGTTCTTGATGGCCTCCATCTCCTCGATGGTCTCGCAGCCGAAGAACTTGTGGCTGACGGCGGAGATGAACGGGGCGTGCGCCGCGTTGGACACCTTCGCCATGCGCTGCAGCCAGGTCAGGTCCGCGGGCGTGGAGGAGAAGTCATAGAGGCCGACGATGGCGCCGAAGGGACGGCCGCCGTACTGGTCGTACTCCTGGATGTAGACCTTGTCGAAGAGCGCGCCGGCGAAGATGTTGCTCGAGTTGTTCTCGAAGTCTTCCGCCAGCTCCTCCTTCGCCACGTCCAGCACGTCGATGGCGATGTTGGCCTTGAAGTTGGTGTGGTTGACCAGGTCCTCCAGGCCGCGCCACGACGACTCCATCTTCTGGAAGGTCTCGTTGTGGATGATCTCGTTCATCTGCGCGTCGATCATGCGATCGATGCGGCTGATGACGTCCAGCACCTGCCCCTTGTCGAAGCGGGCGGTGTTGTCCGGTCCTTCCACCGGCGCGACGTTCTGGAGCAGCGCGGCGACGCTGGAGAGGAAACGGCTCTCCAGGGTGACCTGCTGCTCGTCGACGACGGCGCCGAAGTTGCTGAGGATCATCGGCTCGGACGACTGGGGCGGATCCAGCCGAACGCTGGTGAACAGGCGCTTCAGGTACGTGGTCTCGGCCATGGCGGAGTCCTTTTAGAAGGCGAAGGGAGGAAGGAGGATCAGGACGCGGCCGGAGGCTTGGCCCCGGCGGCGACGGTGGCGGCGACGGCGGCGGTCGCGGCGGCGGCCCCCGTGGGCTTGCCCGCGGCGGGAGCGGCGGCGGCGGACGCATCCGGCTTCGCGGCCGTCTCACCGGAGGGCAGGCGCATGCTCTCGTAGCCCTTCAGCTCGTTGAGCAGCTCCTTGAGCGCCTCCGGCTTGGAGAACAGCTCATAGAGTTCGCGGCGCAGGTCCTTGCGGTTGTCGATGTTCGACTGCATCTCCACCAGGAGCGTCTTGAGCAGCAGCAGCGCCTTGAGCTTCGGGACGTGCTTGACGACCTCGTCCGGGTGGAAGGACTTCATCCCGTCCACGGGCAGCTGGACGTTCAGCTCCGATTCCACGTCTGGGTTGATGCGGTTGGGGACCTGGAAGCTGGCGGACATCTTCATGTCCTTCATCAGCTCATCCAGGTTCTTCCCGTCGATGGAGCGCAGGCGGCGCGTTTCCAGGTCGTTCTTGCGGTCTTCCGAGGACCCCAGCGAGAAGTCCCCCATCACCAGCAGGCGCAACGGCAGGTTCACCGTCTCCTGCTCTCCGTTGATGGTGGTGCGGTACGTGAGGGTGATGCGGGATTTGGGAAGCAGGTCCTGAATGGCCACGGTGACTCCCTGACATTCGCAGTGCGTTTCCTTCCCCCCGTACGACTGGAACCGCTCCGGGAGTACGCGCTGCTTGTGAACAATTCCAGCCTAGGCGCGATCAGGAATTCCAGTCAACCAAGCGACATCGCAGGTCTACCGGGGTTCTGTTGATCGCAATTGAGCGGTGTCCCCCGAGAACAGGAGGACCTCCTGGGTCTGTTCCGGACCGCCAACCAGCGGCTCGTAACCCAGGTGACTGCCCTTCTGGAGCCTCGCGTGGCTGGACTGATCACGCAGCGCGAGGATGACGGCGAGCGCCAGCGGCGTCTCCGCGAGGCTCGGGAAGATGCGGGTGTTGAGGCGCCGTCGGGCCTCCACGGCCCAGGGGATGCCGGCGCCGGACAGCGGCTCGTCCAGGAACAGCCGCACCTCCACGCCGCCCGTCGGCACGGTGGCGAAGCCGCCCACCGCGCTGCCATCCCCGAGCGCGGCGGCGCCCAGGCGGATGCCTTTGGATTCGATGCGCTGGCGGCGCGTCTCCCTTCGCACCACCACCTCCGCTTCCGGGAACACCTTGGCGAACAGCCAGTGCAGGCTGCTGGGGCACGCGAGCCGCAACAGGCGCAGCCGGTGGGCGGTGGAGTGCTCCCAGCCGGGCAGCAGGGATTCGTCGCGATCCGGGAACTGACCCGCGAAGCGCGTCCGCAGCAGCAGGTGGTCGAAGTAACCCAGGAAGTCAGCCATCACATCGTGTTCCAGCCGGTCCATGGCCTGGAAGAGGAAGGACGGCAGCGGCGTCTGGACGCTGAGCAGGCCCAGGTTGACGGTGATCACCACGCGCTTGCGAGGCTGGCGGGTGAACTCGATGGCGTGCACCAGGTGCTGCTGGTGCAGGGTGCTGCGGTGGCTGCGGAACTCCACCTCCGCGTCGCCGTAGCCTTCCTTGGCGAGCAGATCCAACAGGGCCGGCACGTCGAAGCTGCGGATGCGCTCGCTGATGCGCTCCTCGACGGTGAGCTTGCGGCCCGGCTGTTCGCGCTCCGCTTCCATGGGGGGAGACAGACGCTATTCCTCGTAGCCGGGGTTGCGGGCCTGGCGCTGCGGGGCGACGAGGAACGCGTCCAGGTCCACGCGGTAGAGCTGATCCAGGGCGCGGAAGCCCAGGGACTCCGTGCCGTGCAGAAGCGGTTCGATGGCGTCCGCGTGCTGGCTCAGGCCGTTGAAGAAGCCGGAGAAGAGCATGGGCAGGTAGACGCGCGGATCAAAGCGCTCCACGGTGGCGAGCACGTCCACGGCGATGACGCTCGCCTTCACGAAGTCCTCGCGCGCCACCAGGGCTTCGAAGGCGGACAGCTTGCGCACCAGCTGGGCGAGCGCGGGCGACATGGGCAGGGACGGCCCCGCGT
>NZ_RAWI01000154.1 GCF_003612125.1 Corallococcus praedator | reverse complement strand
CCTCGGGGGGGCGCCCTCCCGGGGGGAGGGACGCCGTCAAGGAAACGTCGGAACGTCAGGGGAGGGACCGCGACGACTTCAAGGCAGCGTGCCGGAGGAGACCCAGCGATTGATGAGGGCGGTGCCCTGCGGATCCAACGGCCCGTCCGCCGGCATGCGCACGTCGCGCACCGCCGCGTTGATGAGCTGGGCGTTGGCCTTCCACAGTTCATACGTGTTCAGCGGCCGGCCGGGGTTGGTGCTGTCCGTGTGGCACTTGGCGCACCGGGCCTCGTGGATGGGCCGGATGTCACGCGCGTAGCTGGGGGTGGTGGTGAGCGGCTGGTAGGTGAAGGGCACCGCGCGGCGGGCCTCCGTGCCGTCCTCGAAGCGGGACACCACGGACAGCGTGTGGCTGCCCGGCGGCACGCTGGCGAACGAGAACGCCTTGAGCGTGGTGGCGTCCGCCTCCAGGCCGCCCATGCTGTAGTCGGGGCCGGCGGCCGGAACCTCCTCCGACTGATCCACCTGGAACGCGACGCTCTTGGGCGTGGAGCCCGGCGGCAGCGTGGCCCGGAGCACCAGCCCGTCATCCACCAACAGCATGCCCTGGTGCAGCCCCTGCACGCGCGGCACCGCGCCCTTGCTCACCGCCAGCGACTGCCCGTTGAGCTCCACCCACGCGCAGCCGCTCTCGTCCACCGCCAGCAGCGTCGGCGTCCCGGACGGCAGGCCTTCGGCCACGCCCCAGGTGCCCGCGTCCGCGTCGAAGACGAAGAGCTTCGTGTCCGAGCGGGCCCAGAGGAAGCGCCCCGCGGCCATCAACTGCTGGGGCCGGGACGGCAACTCCACCGTCGTCCAGCCTTCGGCGTTGCGGCGCAGCACGCGGGTGCTGGTGAGCACCCACACCTCGCCGGCGGTGCCGGTGCCGGCGCCCAGGCCCGCGAGCGCCTCCACCGTCTCACCGCCGGTGAGCGGCGCGTCGGTGCCGCGCACCTGGTAGACGCCCGGCGCGGACGCCACCACCACGTTGATCTTCCCCTGGCGCGCGAACCACAGGCCCGGCAGGCCGTCCTCCGCGGGCGCCGCCGTCATCGTGGTGATGCCGGAGAGGGCCTGTCCCGACAGCTTCAGCGACGCGAGCGTGCCTCCCTGGATCTGGAACAGCCCCGTGGGGTGCGCGAGCCACGCCGCGCCGTCCGCCGTCTGCGCGGTGGCGACGATGCCCGTGCCCAGCACCTGCTGCCACAAGGGTTCGATGAGCCAGCCCTGGTTCGCCAGGAACAGGCCCGTGTCCGTCTCCACCAGGGCGCTGTGCGGCCCCAGGCGGAAGGTCGCGAGCACGCTGCCCAACGTGGCGACGTTCTTCGGGTGCGGCGACAGGGCGGCCTTGCTGCCGTCCAGCCGCAGCCGCACGACGCCACCCGTGGTGGTGGCGAAGATGCCGCCGCCGGACTGGTCCGCGAAGCCACGGGCCGGCGCCAGCCCCTGGGAGCTTGGGACCTGGGTCGCGGTGAACGCCGCGGGCTTCGCCGGGTCGCTCCCCGGCGGGGCGTCCTCGCCACACGCGGCAACCAGCAGCGCGGCGCAGAGCAGGAGCGAGGAGGGGATGAAACGCGCCACGGAGGGGGAACCGTGGCGCGGCCAGGGACGCGAGGAGGGAGTGCTCATCAAGACTCAGGCAAGGATGAACCGCAGCGGGTCCACCCGCGTGATGCTGTAGTCCAGCTTCGCCGAGGCCAGCACCGTCGCGATGATGTGCTCGGGGAAGATGTTGGAACCGTTCGGATCATTGGCGCCGGTGCGCATGTCCACCATGCCGGGCGACATGCCGATGTCACCGCTGCGCCCCACCACCAGGTTGTGCTTGATGCCCGCGCCCATCAGCAGGCAGCTGTTGGACAGGTGGTGGTCGCGACCGCCCGTGGCGTTGATGGTGGGCGTGCGAGCGAACTCGCTGAACACCAGGATGGTCGTGTGGTCCATGAAGTTGCCGCCACCCGGATGCTGCGTGTTGCGCAGGTCCGTGACCAGCAGGTTGAGCGCGTCGAAGCCGGCGCGCTGGTTGCCTGCCTGGGTGAGCTGCGTGCCGAAGTGGGTGTCCAGGCCGCCCGCCAGGTTGATGGACACGCACTGGCTGATGCCCTTCTTCAGGGCGGTGGCCACCATGGCCGCGCGGCCGTTGGCGCTGTTGTACGGGTAGGCCTGTCCGTTGAGGCCGTAGGTGGCGCGCACCGCGTCGTTGGCCGCCAGGTTGAAGCGGAACGAGTCCGACAGCTTGTTGGCCATCACGGCCTGCATCTGTTCGCGGCTGTTCTCGTACGTCGTCCCCACGCCCCGGGCGGCGAACGCCTGCTCCTCGCAGGTGATGGGCATGCCGTTGAGGTCGAGGAGGCTCTTCTCGATTTCGCTGTCCAGCTGGCGGGCCGCCGAGGGCGGATCCAGCGTGAGCACCAGGTCCGCCAGGCCGCTGACGCGCAGCGCGTTGGCGTAGCCGCCGTAGCGGTCGTTGTACGACTCCACGTTCTGCGCGATGGACGGGATGGGCACCGCGGGCTTCATCTGCCCCACGATCTCCGTCGCGGTGGAGGAGCCGCGCGCCGCGCTGCCAATGGGCATCTTCCCGGTGAGGAAGTAGCGGTAGCCCACCTCGTGCGTGAGCGTGCTCATGTTGATGCCGCGCACCACGGTCATCAGGTCGTAGTGGTCGGACAGGTTGGGGCTGCGCACGTCTCCAATCGCCGGACCGAACGTCATCGTCGGAGCGCCCGCGCCCGCGCGCTCCTTGGGAACGATGGGCATCGTGGAGAAGCGCGCGTCGGTGGACAGCTGGTTGTAGCCCGGCACGATGCGCGTCTGGCTGACCTTGTCGTCCGTGAACTCGGTCGGGTCGCGGGGGTCGAACGCGAGCAGCTGGTCCCACCCGCCGGAGAAATAGACGAACACGAAGCAGCGGTCAGCGGGGGCCAGGTTGGTCGCCTGGGCCACCGCGCGGAAGGGGATGCCTCCCAGCAGCAGGGAGCCCATGAAGCCGGCTCCGGCCTTGAGGAAGGTGCGGCGCTCGGGGATGCGGAGGTCGTCTTGGCGCGTCTTCTTCATCGCGGGCACCAGAAGGTCAGTAGGTGATGAAGCGCGAGTCCGTCAGCATGGCGATGCACACGACCGCCAGCGCCTGGTCCCGCTTCTTGAGGGTTTCGGCACGGGCGGCGGCCTTGCGGAAGAAGGTCGCGTAGCGGGCCAGCTCTTCACCCGCCAGGGGCGCGCCCCAGAAGCGGGTGGACAGGTAGACGATGGTCTCGTTCACCTGCGCGTCCGTGAGCTTGGTCAAATCGCTCATGGGCGTAGGCAGCGTGCGGCCCAGCGTGCGCAGCGACAGGTCCGGCTGCGCGATGTCCTTCTGCGCCTGCGCGATGCACACCTTGCGCGCGCCGTCGTCCAGGAAGCGGGCGAAGACGAGGTTCGGCTCGGTGTTCTCCGTGGTGATGAGCGCGTAGTCCGCGCGGCCCAGCGACTGGGCCCGGGCCTCCAGCTCATCCCACTCCATGCCCACCGCGATCTTGATGGACTCCTTGAGCTGCGCGACGGTGAGCCGGCGCGCGGCGCGGCCCACGCTGCCCCCTTGCGCCTCCGGGTCCGGCAGCGGGTCGATCTGCGTGCCGCCCCCGTGCGGGTTTGGAACGGGGTCCAGCTGGGCATCCAGCGGGACGGGCTTGGCGGGGGCATCCACGGAGCCGCTGGTGCAGCCCGCTGCGAGCGCGAGAAGCGCGGTCAACACGAGGCGGCGCATCAGTCGATCCTCCGGTACGCGTCGGACATCACCACCTGCTCGATGAGGCCCTTCATGCTGTGGTTGTTCTTCGCGAAGTCCTGCGACAGCGTCTGCAGATACATCCGCTGTTCCTCGGTCGTCATCGCGCGGCCCAGGAACTCGTTCCACACGCGCTTGACGGTGCAGCGCTCCAGGTCGCCCGTCTCCATCATCCGCTTCACCAGCGTCTGGGGACCGCCCTCGATGTTCTGCTCCTCGGCCGGGGTGCGGTAGAGGTAGGTCTTCAGCAGGCCCAGCGAATTGGCGCCGTCGCCGTCGAAGGCCTGCATCACGTACTGGCTGCACTCGCCGCCGCAGTTGGTGTCACCGGCGATGGCGCAATCGCGGCACTTCGGATCCAGTCGGGGGAACTGCTCCGCCGACAGGAACAGCGCGGAGCGCTCCGCGTACCGGCCCCAGTGCGCGCCCGTGGGCTCGATGGTGGCGTGGCAGTAGTTGCAGCCGCAGCGCTTGGCCAGGTTGTTCTCCCGGTTGCAGGCGTCGTCCGGGGACGGGAGCGTGGCGTCCGCGGCCGGGGAGAAGTGCTTGCAGAGGAACGCCTCGTAGAACTCGTTCACGCGGGCGCGCTGCGTGGGGAAGCGGTAGAGGAACGCGGGGGTGGTGAGCACGCCGGAGTGGGTGTTGTCGCGCGTGTAGACCGCCCAGGTGGTCTTGTCGTCGTACGGCACGGCGGGCAGCGTGGCCACGTCCGCGGGCGCCTTCACGCTGAACACGGCCACGCCCTGCTTCTGCTTGTAGAACTCCGACAGCGGGCCGTTCACGAAGGAGCGGGAGGTGGTGAGGATGTTGAAGTAGGGCTCGTCGTTGCGCACCACCGAGTCGGTGATGAGCAGCGGCTCCTCGTTGAAGGCGGCGACGCGCGCGGTGTGCACATCGTTGATTTCGCAGCGGCGCATCCTGTCGCCACAGCCGCAGCTGCGGTCGCTGTTGAAGCGGCCCGTCTCACAGGACTCGCCCGTGTACGGGTTGGTGGCGCGGTCCTGCGCCTCCACGGCGCACACCTTCACCGGCTCCGTCGCGACGGACCAGTAGGGCTGCACGGTGGTCGTCACGTAGCCATCGCGCTGCACGCAGCCGCGCTGGGGCACCCAGGTGCCGTTGATGTTGTTGCGCCGGGCCAGGTCGAACGTGCAGCGCTCCAGCCGCTCCAGGTTCGGCTTCGTCTCCGGGTTCGGGTGCACGAAGGCCGTGATGACGCCCGTCTCCGGGAACGGCTTCAGCACGTTGGTGGAAGTCTTCGCCGGGTCCGGCAGGCACAGGTAGCCCACGGACTTGCCCGCGGTGCTGCTGTAGCGGTTGTCGCAGAAGTTCACGTACTTGCCGTGCGCCGCGCTGGCCTTCAGCGCGTTGCAGTCCGCGTACTTCAGCTCCGGCTCCGTGGAGGCCGGGTCCAGCAGGCGGCACTGGTAGAAGTTCGTGTCGTAGTCGTAGCTGACCGGCAGCGGCACGCCCTGCGCGTCGCGGCAGGTGGTGGGCGTCAGCGAGTGCCCGTCCTGCGGGTTCGCCTTGCAGGTGTCCTGGGCGATCTCCCCGTCACAGCGCTGGCTCTGGCCACCGCGCAGCGCGTTGGAGTTGTTGCCCGCGAAGCTCAACGGCGTGCCGGAGACCCGGTAGTCCCCGTTGCCGTTCACGCTGGAGTTGATGTTGGAGCGCAGAAGGGCGCGGTGGAACTCGCGCATCCGGGCGTAGAAGGGCTCCTGGCCCATCATCTGGCGGACGTCTTCCGCCGTGACGGAGCCCTTCGCCTGGAAGGTCTTGTACTCCTCGATGGTGGGCGGACGTCCCAGCAAATCGAGAGAAAGCTGACGAAGGTGCCGCTCCAAAGGAACTTTCGCCACGGGCGCACACACCGCTTCTTCAGCGGCTGCGGGCAGGGCGAGCAGGAGGGCGGCGCTCGCCAGAGGGGCAAGGCAACGCACGCTGAACACGGGAACCTCCGAGAGGGGGGTCGGGGGCGACGCGCAGGAGTATGAAGGAATTTCCGGTTTGATATCCAGTTGACCTAACCGATTCCATTCGGCCGACATGTGCGTCCATGTAGGTCGCCCCTCTGTGGAGGAGTTGCGTGCGGGACGGGCGGCGGGCCACAAGGGGGCATGTCCAACGCCGCGCTCGGGATGTCCCCCCCCTCGTCGCCGTCGCGCGACCGGTCGTTCTTCATCGCCATTGGCGTGGTGTCCGCCGGAGCGCTGGCGCTGCTGGCGTGGCTGCTGCTCATCCGCCGCGGTGGGGCGGGGGTGGGCGTGGATCTGCGCTTCATGCCGGCGGTGAACGCGGTGCTCAACGCGACGGCGGCGACGCTGCTCTTGGGCGGGTGGATCGCCATCAAGCGCGGCGCGCGCCGGGTGCACCAGAACCTGATGGTGAGTGCGTTCGCGGCGTCCGCGCTGTTCCTGGTGGGCTACCTCGCCTACCACTACGTGCACGGGGACACGCGCTACGTGGGCGACTTCCGGGGGCTGTACCTGACGCTGCTGGCCAGCCACGTGCTCTTGTCCATGCCGGTGCTGCCCCTGGCGCTCGTCGCCTTCTACTTCTCCTGGCGGCAGCAGTTCGCGCGGCACCGCAAGGTGACGCGGTGGCTGGCGCCCATCTGGCTCTATGTGTCGGTGACGGGCGTGGTGGTGTACTTCATGCTGCGCGGCGGCATCCCCGCGGTGTCCTGAGGCCCGGACACCGGGGCCGCGTCACCGCGCGGAGTGCGTGGGGCCCCCCGCCGGGGCTGCTCCCTGCGGGGGGGGCGTCGTCGGGAACACGCTGACCTGGAGGCCCCGGGGCAGGCGCACGATGAAGGTGGAGCCCTGGTTCTCCAGGCTCTCCACGGAGAGCGTGCCGCCGTGCAATTCCACCATGCGGCGCGCGCTGGCCAGCCCCACGCCGCTGCCGGACACGTCCTGGGACACGTTGCGGCCGCGGTGGAAGCGCTCGAAGACGAAGGGCAGGTCCGCCGCGGGGATGCCGATGCCCTGGTCCACCACGTAGAGCAGCACGTACCGCTGGGGTTCGTCGTCCTCCACCCCCAGGCGCACGGTGACGGTGGAGCCCGCGGCGCTGTATTTCACCGCGTTGCCCAGCAGGTTCTCCAGCACGCGCTCCAGGGCGTGCGCGTCCCAGTTGCCCGTGAAGTCACGGCCTTCGGGCGCCTCCAGGACGAAGACGTGGCGCGTCGCGGTGGCCTCCAGCTCGCGCACCTTGCCGTGCACCATGGCGAGCAGGTCCATGGGTTCGCGCTTGAGCGGACGCTCCTGACCGCGCGTCACCTCCAGGAAGTGGTCGATGAGTTCGCCCATGCGGTGCGCGGCGCGCACGATGTGGCCCAGGCGCGTCTCCAGCGCGGGCGTCATCACGGCGGCGGGGATCTGCCGGCGCAGCACCTGGGCGTTGAGCGTCATGATCTGCAGCGGCCCCTTGAGGTCGTGCGTCGCCAGGGAGAAGAGCTCGTCGCGCACGACCAGCGCGTCCCGGGCGGCGGCCTCGGCCCGCTCCGCGCGCAGGCGGCGCTCTTCCAGCTCGCGCGTCATGCGCACCGTGTCCACGGCGGCCCTCAGGCTGCGGCGCAGGCGCTCCGGGCTGAAGGCCTCCTTGACCAGGTAGTCCTGGGCGCCGGCCTTCATGGCGTCCACCGCCACGCGCTCGTTGCCGCTGCCGGTGAGCACCACCACGGCGGGGATGGCGGGCAGGCCCAGCGCCGCGAGCTGCTGGAGCAGGGCCACGCCGTTCATCCCGGGCAGGTGGTAGTCGAGCAGCATCGCGTCCGCGGAGTGTTGGGACAGGTACGTCAGGGCCTCCTCCGCGGAAGCCACCTGCGCCACCTCCCACTTCATGTCCGGATCCTTCGCGAGCGCGCGGCTGACCGCGATGCGGTCCGACATGCCGTCGTCGACCAGGAGGACGCGCAGGGTCATGCGCCCTGCTCTTCCGGCGCGGGCAGGCGCGCGGCCTTGAACCAGAAGGCGTGCAGCGCCTCCGCGGTGGCCTGGAGCTGGGGACCGACCTCCGGCTTGAAGAGGTAGCTGTTGGCGCCGTCCGCGTAGGCGCCGTCCACGTCCTCCGCCGCCAGCGAGCTGGAGAAGATGATGACCGGGATGCGGCGCAGGTCCGGATCCGCCTTCACCTGCGTCAACACATCGCGCCCGCTGATGCCGGGCATGTGCATGTCCAGGAGGACGAGCGCGGGCCGCGTCGCGTCCGCGTAGGCGCCCCGCTGGTAGAGGTAGTCCAGGGCGCTCTCGCCGTCGCGCACGCGCACCACCGGCACGGGCAGCGGCAGCCGCCGCGCGATGCGCTGCAGCGCCTCCGCGTCCGGATCACTGTCTTCCACCAGCAGCAGCGGGCTCATCCTCGGGGTTCCTCGCCAAGCGTGAAGAAGAAGGTCGATCCCTGCCCTGGCGCGGAGTCCACCCACAACGTCCCCCCATGCAATGCCACCAGGCGCCGTGCGATGGCCAGCCCCGCGCCGCTGCCCCCGCCAAATGCCTGCGCGGGGTGCAGGCGACGGAACAGTTCAAAGATGGCCTCGTGGAATTGGGGGGCAATCCCGATGCCCGGGTCCTTCACGAAGAAAAGGTAGGGCGCCGAGACATGCCGCGCCGCCTCCGGACGCGCTTCGCCCGGTCCGAAGTAGCCCACCTCCACCCAGCGGGGCTCGGTTGTCTGGTACTTGGCCGCGTTGGAGATGAGGTTGGCCCAGACCTGGCGGATGCGCACGGGGTCGCAGGCGACGGTGGGCAGGCGGCGGGGCAGGCGCAGCTCCACCTTCCCCTCCTCCAGCCGCGCGCCCAGCGTGCGCACCACGTCGTCCACCAGGGCCTGCTGGTCCGTCACCTCCCACCCCAGCTCCAGCCTGCCCATGCGGCTGTACTCGAAGAGGTTGTCGAGCAGGTCGTGCGTGCGCTTCGCCAGCCACGCCAGCGCGTCCAACTGCGAGCGCCCGGTCTCTCCCAGCGTGGCGCCGAAGTCCTCCTGGAGGAAGGAGCTGTATTGGAGGATGCCGCGCAGCGGCTCCTTGAGGTCGTGCGCCACGGTGCCACCGAAGGCGTCCAGCTCCGCGTTGGAGCGGGCCAGCTCACGCGACAGGCGGGCCACCTCCTCGGCCTGCCGCAGCACCACGCCCACCAGGGCGCCCTTGAGCGCGCGCGCCGCCTCCAGGTCCTCCACGGACCACGGCAGCGACGCGTCCCGCACCTCCTCGCGCCACACCTCGAAGGAGGCGCGGGGGTGCAGCCGCGCGTGCCCCGGCTCCGGGCGCACGGGCTTGTTCGGATTGCCGGCCCACGACACGGTGCGCGCCACCTCCGGCCGGAACCACAGCGCGAAGTGCGGCACCGCCGGGTCCAGGCGCACGGCCAGCAGGCCCGCGGCCACCTCCGCGCGTGAGGCCAGCGGCGCGTAGACGTCTCCCAGGCGGTCCACGTGGAGGAGGTCGTCCGGAAGCTCCTGCCGCGACAGCCACGCCACCAGGGCGAGCACCTCCTCCTGCGACGGCGTGTCCCCCAGCAGCAACGGAGCGCCGCCCGGAAGGCCCGCGCTCGCGCCCAGCACCAGCGCGACGCCCGTGGCGCCGGTGAGGTCCATCAGGAGCGGGGCCTGCGCCTCCAGGGCCCGGGCGGGGCTGCGCTCGCCCAGGCCCGGCACCACGAGGACATCCAGCAGCGACGCGCGCCGCGCGCGGGCCGCGGACTCCACGGCGCGCTCCTCCGCGGAGAGCTGGAGCGACAGCAACCGCGCCAGCACCTCGCACGCCTGACGCCGCGCGGCCGACACGCCCCGGGGCGACAGGTGATGGCAGGCCATGAGCCCCCAGAGCTGCCCGTCCTTCAGCAGCGACACGCTGAAGGACGCGCCCACGCCCATGTTGCGCAGGTACTCCAGGTGGATCTCCGACACGCTGCGCAGCGCCGCGCCGGACAGGTCCAGCGGACGGTCCGTCCCTGGCAGCGTGGCGGGGACGAGCCCCACGACCTTCGCGTTCACGTCCGCGATGAGGCGCAGGGGGTTGCGCGTGTACAGGGCGCGCGCCTGCACCGGGATGTCGCTTGCCGGGAAGTGCAGGCCCATGAAGCGGTCGATGCCCTCGCGCACGCTTTCGGCCACCACCTCGCCGTGGAAGTCCGCGTGGAAGCGGTACACCATCACCCGGTCGTAGCCGATGAGCGCGCGCACCGCGTTCGCGGCCTCCTGGAGCAGCGCGGCCGCGCCCTTCGCCCGCGCCAGCGGCGACACCAGCCGGTGCACCGCGGTCAGCGCGTCCTCCTCCGCGCTCGCGTCCTCCTCCGCCAGGGGCTCCAGCTCCAGCACCCGCAGGCCGTCGCTCTCATGCAGGAGCGCGGAGCACCGGCGCCCGCCCACCTCCACGTTGACGGGCCCCAGGGCCACGCCCGCCTCCACGCGCGCCAGCACCTCGCGGGACACGATGCGGCCCAGGGGCTGGCCCACGAGCGCATCCGGCCCCACGCCGAGCAGCGCGGCCGCGTTGGAGCTCACCACGGCGATGGTCCCGCCGGCCTTGTCGAAGGCGACGAGCACCCCCCGGGGCTGGATGCCGCCCAGCAGGTGGATGGGTTCACGGTCGCAGACCGTGAGGTCTGCATCAGAGACGGACGGGGACATCGTTCTCCCGCATCAACCAGCCAGTGAAGGCGTCGAAGGTGTCGCGGGCGCCCTGGACGACGGCCGCATCGAAGGTGGCGGAGGCCGCCCGTTCGGACGCCTGGGTGATGACGTCGCCGAAGGCCCGCCACATGGGGCCCACCTGATCGCCGTAGGCCCGGAAGAAGGCGAAGGTGCCCACGCGCGCGTCCGCTCCAAAGTGGCGCGTCAGGTGGCGCAGGATGAGCTGGCCGCCCAGCGTGGAGCCCTCCAGCACGTACGCGCAGCCCAGCGCCTCGGCGAGCCCCGGCAGGGACGGCAGCGCCAGGGCGCGCGGCAGCCGTGCGAGCGAGGCCGTGTCATGGCCCAGGGCGCGCAGGTCCTCCTCCAGGAGCGGCACCTTCCAGCGCGACCCGAGCGACAGCGCGGGTCCCACCGCCGACAGGGGGCCGGCGAGCCGCGCCTCCAGGGGCACGTAGAGGCCGTAGAAGTCTTCCAGATGACGCTGGTAGTCGCCGGGCGTCAGGTGCGCGTCCATCAGGCGCACCACGCCCTCCGTGCGCTCGTGATGAGGGCGCGTCTCCACCTTCAGCCGCTGCAGGAGTCCCAAGGTCCATCAAGGATGTGAAGCAGCGCGACATGGGGAAACAACCAACTGACGTAAATGTTGGCAGTTCATCCGTTCATCCGGGGCCCGCGGGGTGGGCTCGACGCGCGCTACAGGATGTTTCACGGGCCCGTCCCCCCGGCCCCACTCCGCTTGAGGCACCAACCCCCTGAGCCACCCCGTCTTTACGGGGTGCGACACGGCGCGTTAGCCTGCAAGCTCCACAGCTTGGCTTCCCGTGTCATTGGCGGGAAAAGGGGTCCACACGATGTCGTTCACCCTCCCGCGGCGCTACGGCCTGTATGAGCCGGAGACCGAGCACGACGCGTGCGGCGTGGGGTTCGTGGCCCACCTCAGGGGTCAGCGCTCGCGCGGCATCGTGGAGGACGCGCTGGAGCTGCTCAACCGGCTGAGCCACCGCGCCGCGGCGGGACGCGACCCGGAGACGGGCGACGGCGCCGGCATCCTGGTGCAGCTGCCCCACCGCTTCTTCAACCACGAGGCCCCGAAGCTGGGCTTCGAGCTGCCCCCGCGCCGCCAGTACGGCGTGGCGCAGGTGTTCCTGCCGCCGGAGGCGGAGGCGCGCCGCGCGTGCGAGGCGCTCTTCGAGGACGTGGTGGAGGAGGAGGGCCAGCGGCTGCTCGGCTGGCGGGATGTCCCGGTGGCCCCGGAGGAGCTGGGGTCGCTGGCCCGGCAGGTGGCGCCGGTCATCCGGCAGCTCTTCATCGCGCGCCGCCGCGTGGTGCCCAGCGCCTTCGAGCGCAAGCTCTACCGCATCCGCAAGCTGGTGGAGAACCGCGTGCTGGCGCGCGGCGTGGATCCGCAGGGGCGCTTCCACGTGGCCAGCTGTTCGTCGGAGACGCTCATCTACAAGGGGCTCTTGCTGCCCCGGCAGCTGCCGCGCTTCTACGCGGACCTGCGGCACCCGGAGTTCGTCAGCGCGCTGGCGCTGGTGCACTCGCGCTTCTCCACCAACACGTTCCCCACGTGGGAGCTGGCGCAGCCCTTCCGCTTCATCGCGCACAACGGCGAAATCAATACACTGCGTGGCAACCGCAACTGGATGACCGCGCGGCGCGGCCTGCTCCAGACGGCGAAGCTGGGCGGCAGCCTGGAGCCCCTGTGGCCCATCATCGTGCCGGGCAAGAGCGACTCCGCGCAGTTCGACAACATGGTGGAGCTGCTCTACCTGGGCGGCCGCACCCTGCCCCACGCCATGATGATGATGATCCCGGAGGCGTGGGAGGCCCACAAGCAGATGAGCGACGAGCGTCGCGCCTTCTACGAGTACTCCGCGTCGCTGCTGGAGCCGTGGGACGGGCCGGCGGCCATCGCGTTCACGGACGGGCAGCTCATTGGCGCCACGTTGGATCGCAACGGCCTCAGGCCCGCGCGCTACCTGGTGACGGAGGATGACCGCATCATCCTGGCGTCGGAGACGGGCGTCATCGACGTGCCCCCGTCGCAGGTGCGCCGCAAGGGTCGGCTGACGCCGGGCCGCATGCTGCTGGTGGACACCACCGAGGGGCGCATCATCGAGGACGAGGAGGCCAAGCGCGAAATCACCATGCGCTGGCCGTACCGGCGCTGGCTGCAGCGCAACGTCTTCACCTTCGAGGACCTGCCCGCCGTCCCCGCGCCGGACCGCTTGAAGGGGGAGGCGCTGTGGCGGTTGCAGCGCGCGTTCGGCTTCACGGACGAGGACGTGCGCACCACGCTGGTCCCCATGGCGGAGACGGGCAAGGAGCCCACGGGCTCCATGGGCACCGACACGCCGCTCGCGGTGCTGAGCGACCAGGCCCCCACCCTCTTCAACTACTTCCACCAGCTCTTCGCGCAGGTGACGAACCCGCCCATCGACCCGCTGCGCGAGGCGCTGGTGATGACGCTGGCCACCGCGCTGGGCCCGGAGGGCAACACCTTCGAGGAGACGCCCGAGCAGTGCCACCGGCTGTCCTTGCCCGGCCCCATCCTGACCAATGGGCAGCTGGCGCGGCTCGCGAACCTGCGCGGCGACACGGGCCTGTTCGAGCCGCGCACGCTGAGCCTGCTGTACCCGCACGCGGGCGGCGCGGCCACGGCGCTGGAGGTCGCGGTGGAGCGGCTGTGCATGGCGGCGGTGGACGCGGTGGACGCGGGCGCGAGCGTGCTCGTGCTGAGCGACCGGGGCGTGGACGCGGCGCACGCGGCCATCCCGGCGCTGCTGGCGGTGTCCGCGGTGCACCAGCGGCTGGTGCGCGACGGCACCCGCATGTACACGGGCATCGTCCTGGAGACGGCGGAGCCGCGCGAGGTGCACCACTTCGCGTGCCTCTTCGCCTACGGCGTGTCCGCGGTGAACCCGTACCTCGCGCTGGACACGCTGCGCGCGCTGGCGGACGCGGGCGAGCTGAAGACGGACGAGGACAAGGCCCAGGCGCAGTACCTCCACGCGCTGGAGGAGGGCCTGCTCAAGGTGATGTCCAAGATGGGCATCTCCACGCTCCAGTCGTACCGAGGCTCGCAGCTCTTCGAGGCGGTGGGCCTCCAGCGCGGGCTGATTGAGAAGCACTTCACCGGCACGCCGTCCCGCATCGAAGGGGTGGGCCTGCCGGAGCTGGGGCGGGAGGTCTCCGAACGGCACGCGCGCGGCTTCGGCCTGGCGGCGGACGGCGAGGAGGGCCTGCTCCCGGTGGGCGGGCAGTTCCGCTGGCGCCGGCAGGGCGAGCGCCACAAGTGGAACCCGGCCACGGTGGCGAAGCTCCAGGCGGCGGTGCGCGCGGACGACGCGGCGGCGTTCCAGGAGTACTCGAAGCTGGCGGACGACGAGACGCGCGAGCACAGCAACCTGCGCGGCCTGCTGGACGTGGTGACGGAGGGCTGCACGCCGGTGCCGCTGGAGGAGGTGGAGCCCGCGCTGGAGCTGGCGCGCCGGTTCGTCACCGGGGCCATGTCCTTCGGCTCCATCAGCGCGGAGGCGCACGAGACGCTGGCCATCGCGATGAACCGGCTGGGCGGCAAGTCCAACAGCGGCGAGGGCGGCGAGGAGGCGCGGCGCTACACGAAGGAGCCCAACGGCGACTCGCGCCGCAGCGCCATCAAGCAGGTGGCCAGCGCGCGCTTCGGCGTCACCGCCGAGTACCTCATCAACGCGGACGAGCTGCAGATCAAGATGGCCCAGGGCGCCAAGCCCGGCGAGGGCGGACAGCTCCCGGGCCACAAGGTGGATGAGAGAATCGCGCGCGTGCGCTGGTCCACGCCGGGCGTGACGCTCATCTCCCCGCCGCCGCACCACGACATCTACTCCATCGAGGACCTGGCGCAGCTCATCTACGACCTCCAGTCCGTCAACGCGAAGGCGCGCGTGAGCGTGAAGCTGGTGAGCGAGGTGGGCGTGGGCACCATCGCCGCGGGCGTCGCCAAGGCGGGCGCCAGCGCCGTGGTCATCGCGGGCTACGAGGGCGGCACGGGCGCCTCTCCCCTCTCCAGCCTCCAGCACGCGGGCCTGCCGTGGGAGCTGGGGCTGGCGGAGACGCAGCAGGTGCTGGTGCAGAACGGCCTGCGCTCGCGCGTGCGCGTGCAGGTGGACGGCGGCCTGCGCACCGCGCGCGACGTGCTGGTGGCGGCGCTCCTGGGCGCGGAGGAGTTCGGCCTCGCCACCGCGAGCCTCGTGTCCGTGGGCTGCATCATGCTGCGCAAGTGCCACCTCAACACCTGCTCGGCGGGCATCGCCACGCAGGACCCGGCGCTGCGCGAGCGCTACCAGGGCACCCCGGAGAACGTGGTGAGCTTCTTCACGATGCTCGCCGAGGACCTGCGCCGGCAGATGGCGCAGCTGGGCATCCGCCGGCTGGATGACCTGGTGGGCCGCGTGGACCTCTTGCGCCAGCGCACGGCGGTGGACCACTGGAAGGCGCGCAAGGTGGACCTGTCCGCGCTGCTCGCCGCGCCGGCCGCGCCGGCCACCGAGCCCCGGCACTGCGTGGTGCCGCACCGCAAGGACGTGTCGGACCACCTGGACCACGAGCTGCTGGCGAAGGCGCAGTCGGTGCTTTCGGGCGGGCCTCCGCTGCTGCTCAACCTGCCGGTGGCGAACACGCACCGCGCGGTGGGCGCCATGCTGTCGGGAGAGATTGCCCGCCGCCACGGCGCGCAGGGGCTGCCGGACGGGAAGCTGCGGGTGAAGCTGAAGGGCTCCGCGGGCCAGAGCTTCGGCGCGTTCCTGGCCGCGGGGGTGACGCTGGAGCTGGAGGGCGACACCAACGACTACCTGGGCAAGGGCCTGTCCGGCGGACGCGTCATCGTCTATCCGCCCGAGGGCAGCCGCTTCGTGTCGGAGGAGAACGTGCTCGTGGGCAACACGGTGCTCTACGGGGCGACGGCCGGCGAGGTGTACCTGCGGGGGCTCGCGGGCGAGCGCTTCGCGGTGCGCAACAGCGGCGCGCAGGCGGTGGTGGAGGGCGTGGGCGACCACGGGTGTGAATACATGACGGGCGGCGTGGTGGTGGTGCTGGGCGCCACGGGCCGCAACTTCGCGGCGGGCATGAGCGGCGGCACGGCCTACGTGCTGGACCGCGACCGCTCCTTCCGCGAGCGCTGCAACCTGGAGATGGTGGAGCTGGAGTCGCTGGTGGACGAGTCCGAAATCTGGCTCGTGCACGGGATGATCGAACGCCACCTGCACCACACCGGCAGCACGCTGGCGCGGCGGGTGCTCGACAACTGGGAGCTGATGGTGCCGCAGTTCATGAAGGTGATGCCCACCGACTACAAGCGCGTGCTCCAGGCGCGGCGCGCGGCCCGGCGTCCGCCACCGGCCGCGGGCGTGCAGCAGCTCCACGTCGTCGGCGGGGGGGGCTGAAGCGATGGGCAAGCCCACGGGTTTCGTCGAGTGGCCGCGCGTCCCCGCCCCCAAGCGGGAGAAGGCGGAGCGCCTGGAGGACTGGCGCGAATTGCACCTGGCGCTTGCGCCCGAGGAGGCGAAGCGGCAGGCGGGGCGCTGCATGGACTGTGGCGTGCCCTTCTGTCACCAGGGCTGTCCGCTGGGAAACCTCATCCCGGACTTCAACGACGCGGTGTACCGGGGCCAGTGGAAGGAGGCGTACCAGGTGCTCAGCCGCACCAACACCTTCCCGGAGTTCACCGGCCGGCTGTGCCCCGCGCCGTGCGAGGCCGCGTGCGTGCTGGCCATCGACCGGGACGCGGTGACCATCGAGCAGTTGGAGAAGGAGATCTCCGAGCGCGCCTTCGCGGAGGGCTGGGTGAAGGCCCGGCCTCCGGCGCGCAGGACGGGCAGGCGCGTGGCGGTGGTGGGCTCCGGCCCCGCGGGGCTCGCGGCGGCCTCCCAGCTCAACGCGGCCGGGCACACCGTGACGGTGTACGAGAAGGACCCGCGAGCGGGGGGACTGCTGAGATACGGCATCCCGGACTTCAAGCTGGAGAAGTCGGTGTTGGACCGGCGCCTCGCGCTGATGGAGGCGGAGGGCATCGTCTTCCGCACGGGCGAGGACGTGGGCGCGACGACGGGCTACCGCGCGCTGCGCGAGCAGTACGACGGCGTGGTGCTGGCGCTGGGCGCGCGGCGGGCCCGCGAGCTGGACGTCCCGGGCCGCGAGCTGTCCGGCGTGCTGCAGGCGATGGAGTACCTGGAGCACCAGAAC
This sequence comes from Corallococcus praedator, assembly GCF_003612125.1. Taxonomy (GTDB): domain Bacteria; phylum Myxococcota; class Myxococcia; order Myxococcales; family Myxococcaceae; genus Corallococcus; species Corallococcus praedator. Next base: position 3,273 of record NZ_RAWI01000154.1, on the reverse strand, counting down.
CGGGTGGTGACGGCGGGCGCGACGCCGGACGCGCGGCTGGAGGCGACGGGCAAGCGGGTCATCATCCTGGGCGGCGGCGACACGGGCTCGGACTGCCTGGGCACGGCGCTGCGCCAGGATGCGCAAAGCGTGATGCAGGTGGAGCTGCTGCCCGCGCCCCCGTCGGTGCGCGCGAAGGAGAACCCGTGGCCGCGCTGGCCGCTGGTGTTCCGCACGTCCACCAGCCAGGAGGAGGGCGGCGAGCGCGCCTTCGCGCTCCTGACGAAGCGGCTGGAGGGCGAGGACGGCCAGCTCAAGCGCCTGCACGCCGTGCGCGTGGAGGTGCAGCGCGAGCCCGGCGGCGCGATGAAGCTGCTGGAGGTGCCGGGGTCCGAGCAGGTGTTCGACGTGGACCTGCTGGTGCTGGCCATGGGCTTCACCGGACCGGAGACGGGCCCGCTGGCGGAGGAGCTGGGCGTGAAGCTGTCGCCGCGCGGCACGGTGCAGGTGGACGCGAGGTTCGCCACCTCCGCGCCGGGCGTGTACTGCGCGGGCGACGCGAGCCGGGGCGCGAGCCTCATCGTCTGGGCGCTCGCGGACGGCCGTGAGGCGGCGCGCGCGCTGGACACGTGGCTGTCCGGCACGGCGTCCGTGCTGCCCACGCGCGGACAGGACTGCGCGTTCTGACGCGACGGACTGGGGCCCCTTCTTCGCCCTCGCGCGCGAAGGGGCCCGGGCGCGGCCTCAGTGGACGAAGACCTCCGGCGGACGGAGGAAGCTGAGCGGCGCGTCCCAGAAGTCCTCCTTGAACGCAGGGCGCAGCTCCAGGAGCCGCGTCACCATCTCGACGTCGCGGATGGGCCCCACCTTGAACGGCGGCGCCTGTGCCCCGGGGGACACGTCCAGGGGCACCGCCCCGGTGAGCTCCTCCATCCGCTCCAGGAAGCCCGCATCCAGCCCCCGGAAGCGTCCACACAGGGAGCAGGTGGCGACGTCATAGAGCAGTTCGTGCCGGCGCTGCAGGTCCGCGAAGGACCACGACGTCACCGCGGCGCCGAACTGCGCGTCCGGGACGCTGAACATGAGGCCGGGGCCGCCGCCCGTCAGGAACCTGGACAGCCTCGCCGGGATGCCTGACGTGGGGCTGATGTGCGTGAAGGCGGTGTTGTTGACGCCGGAGAAGTCATTGGTGCCGGTGTCCTTGAAATGGCAGCCGTTGCAGGTGTTGAGGGAGAACGCCTTGCGCGCGCAGACCTCGCTGGCGTCGGTCGCGGAGGCACCGTGGGCGGCCCAGTGCGTGGGCGGGGCCACCAGCGCGTTGGCCCCCTGGAATGACCTGCCCTTGAACCGGTAGGGCACGGCGTACTTCGCGGTGCACCGGTTGGGAATCACCACCGGCAGTTCGAGCCCGCCCTTCACCTGCGTCCGCACGAAGAGGTCCACGTCGTCGTCCATCTGGGAGTCGTGGGCCGCGTCGTCGGGCGTCAGCGACAGCGTGTGGGGCCGCAGGAAGCCGTGAGCGGGCGTGTCGGTGCCGTTGGCGGGGTTCTCGTCCGTCAGCCGGAACTCCCGCAGCTCCCAGGGCCGGCCCTGGGTCGCGCCCAGGACGGCTTCATTGGTGCGCAGTTGGTTGAGCGCGCTCAAGTTGCCCTTGCCAGCGGCCATTCCGTACAGGACGACGCTCTCGGTCATCGCGGTGAGCTGCGCGCGGTAGGCCGCGTCGAAGGAGGGGTGGTTGCCCAGCATCGCCCACTGCCGCGCCCAGGCGACGACCGTCGCGCACCCCGTGCCGGGCACCCCGTACTCGAAGATGACGGTGAAGGGCTTGAGGTTGCACGTCGCCTCCGTCCCGCCGCTGCCCCAGGGCGAGGGCCGCGTCAGGCCGAAGACGAAGCGCAGCTCGCCAGCGTTGGCCTGACGTCCGTAGCCACCTCCCTGGGTGTTGCCCAGGTCCAGGCGGTTGACGATGGCCAGCAGCCGGAAGGGCGCGATGCCCAGGTCCAGGGGCTTGTTGAGCTGGACCTCCCAGCGGCCCGTGCTGGCATTCTGCAGGAGGGAGGATTGCGCCCCGCTGGCCGTGGCCCAGGGGGCAATCACTTCGTCATACATCTTCCGGCGCGCTGGAACGGTGTCGCCGTTGAGGGTGAAGTCATTGAGCCAACTGGACAGCCATTGCGTCACGAAGGCCTCCGGGCTGGCGCCGGAGCCCATGGCCATCTGCCGCATGAGGTGGGCGAAGGTCCACCTGCCGCCCTTCGTACCAGCGCCGGTACAGGGGTCCCACGTGCGAGCCGAATCCAACACCACGGCCGGGTCCCGGACGAGCAGCGTGCGCTCCCACCCCGCCTGGGTGGAGACCGGCACCTGCGGGCAGTAGGACAGGGGAGTCAGGCTCCCATCCCGGAAGCTCCGGGCGTCCGCCGGGAGGCCCATGAAGCGCGCGGACGGGTGGCGACCGTTGAACAGGAGGGTCTCCCGGGTGACCGCTCCGAACTCGCCCCGGGCCACCCGCGTCTCGCTTCCCACCCGGCGCAGCAGCTCCGAATCCGGGAGGTGCGAGAAGAGGGTGAAGAAGTCGGGGCCCGGGCTCGTGGGAATGGCGCCCAGTCGGGCCAGGGTGTCGGAGCGGAACAGGACCATGGGCGCCCGCGGGTCTCCCACCACGCGCACCAGGCTCTCCGCGAGTTCTCTGTTGGACGGGGGCGGCAGCTTCACGTGCACGGCCGTCGTCTCCCCCAACGGCGTGGGCCGCTCCAGCTTCTGGGCGAAGACGCTGATGACCGGGCCGGCCTCCACGGCCGGCAGCTCGCGCAGTCCGGACGAGGCGCCGCCGGACGCCTCGATCCGGGTCGGGTGCGACGCCGGCACTTCTTCAACGGGTGTTGGCTCCTTCGCACAGGCGCTGAGCGCCAGCAGGGCGCCCAGCAGCCACGGCGATCCGGTCCGACACACCCTCAATGCCTTGCGTTCCAACGACATCCACGCCTCCTCAGTGAAGCCATCCTCGCGGCCGAGGACTGGCACTCACTCGACGCACGCGGCGCCGCGCCAATGGCAGACGCGGAGAATCCCCACTAGTGCGAAGTTGGGAGCAAGACAGGGAACGCCGGGATTGATATTCATTGCGTGCCTGCGCATCCCCTTCCCGACAGGGGCCGGCCTCACGGGGCCACGCGAGGCCAGGAACACGTCGGGGCCCACCCGCGTGAAGCGAGGGGCCCCGTGTCGCGCGGCATCGACGTGGGAGGAGGGCCTACGCGGGCACGGGCTCCGACGGGGCCTGCTCCTCGGGGG
>NZ_RAWI01000153.1 GCF_003612125.1 Corallococcus praedator | reverse complement strand
CCGCGCTGAACGTCTCATCCCCACCCTGCGCAACCTGTTCGAGGAACTCAGCGGCCTGGAGCTCGGCGATGCCGACGCAGGCGCGAGCTTCCTGGAGCTGGGGCTCGACTCGCTGGTGCTCACGCAGGCGGCGCTCGCGGTGCAGAAGCAGTTTGGCGTGAAGGTCACCTTCCGGCAGCTCCTCGAAGAGGTGCCGTCGCTGGGCGACCTCGCTGCGTTCCTCGACGGTCGGATGCCCCCGGAGGCCGCGCCCGCTCCAGTGGCCGCTGCTCCGAGCGCCCCCGCGCAGCTCGCCGCGAACATCCTCGCGCAACAGCACGTCGCCGCCGCGCCGGTCGCCAGCGCGCCCGCGTTCCAGTTCCAGGCGCAGGCCCCGTCCGCGCCCGCCGGCACGCTCCAGGCGGTCATCGAGCAGCAGTTGCGGCTGATGACCCAGCAGCTGGCCATCCTGTCCGGTCAGCCGGCCGCGGTGTCCGCGTCCGCGCCGGTCCAGGCCGCGCCCGTGCAGGTCCAGGCCGCTCCGGTGGCCGTGGCCCCGGAGGCTCCTGCCGCCGCCGCGCCCGTCGCCCCGGCGGACGAGGCCGACCTGAAGGGCCCGGTGAAGTACGACGTGAAGAAGGCCTTCGGCGCCATCGCGCGCATCAGCCTCGCGCCGAAGGACGCGCTCACGCCCCGGCAGCAGACGTTCCTGGAGGACTTCACCCGCCGCTACAACGCGAAGACGCAGGGCTCCAAGCGCGCGGCCCAGGAGAACCGGAGCCAGCTGTCCGACCCGCGCGTGGTGACGGGCTTCCGGCCGCTGCTCAAGGAGCTCATCTACCCGCTGGCGGTGAACCGCTCCAAGGGCTCGCAGCTCTGGGACGTGGACGGCAACCAGTACCTGGACGCGCTCAACGGCTTCGGCTCGGTGATGTTCGGCCACGCGCCGGACTTCATCACCCAGGCGGTGCACAAGCAGGTGGACGACGGCTACGAGCTGGGGCCCATGCACCCGCTCGCGGGTGAGGTGGCGAAGCTCGTCTGTGAGTTCACCGGCGCGGACCGCGCGGCCCTGTGCAACACCGGCTCCGAGGCCGTGATGGGAGCGCTGCGCATCGCGCGCACCGTCACCGGCCGCAGCACGGTGGCCATCTTCGCCGGCAGCTACCACGGCATCTTCGACGAGGTGCTGGTGCGCGGCACCAAGAGCCTGCGCACCGTGCCGGCCGCCCCGGGCATCATGGCGGGCGCGGTGCAGGACGTGCTGGTGCTGGACTACGGCACGCCGGAGTCACTCGAAATCCTGCGTCAGCGCGCGGACTCGCTGGCGGCCATCATGGTGGAGCCGGTGCAGAGCCGGCGCCCCGACTTCCAGCCGCGCGAGTTCCTGCACCAGCTGCGCGACCTCACCCAGAAGTCCGGCTCCGTCTACATCTTCGACGAGGTCATCACCGGCTTCCGCATGCACCCGGGCGGCGCCCAGGCGGTGTTCGGCGTGCAGGCGGACGTGGCGACCTACGGCAAGGTCGTGGGCGGCGGGATGCCCATTGGCGTCATCGCGGGCAAGCGCCCGTTCATGGACGCGCTGGACGGCGGCCACTGGCAGTTCGGCGACGACTCCGTGCCCACGGTGGGCGTGACGTACTTCGCCGGCACGTTCGTGCGCCACCCGCTGGCGCTCGCCGCCGCGAAGGCCGCGCTGGAGCACATGAAGGCCGCAGGTCCGGAGCTTCAGCGCAGCGTGAGCGCGAAGGCGGACAAGCTCGCGAACACGCTCAACGCATTCTTCGACGAGGTGGGCGCGCCCCTGCGCATCAAGCACTTCGGCTCGCTGTGGAAGACGTTCGTCACGGCGGACATTTCCCACGGGGACCTGCTGTTCTGCCTGCTCCGTGACAAGGGCATCCACATCTGGGACGGCTTCCCCTGCTTCTTCACCACCGCCCACACGGACGCGGACCTCCAGCGCCTCATCAACGCGTTCCAGGACAGCGTCACGGAGCTGCAGGACGCGGGCTTCCTGCCGGGCAAGGCCCGTCAGACGCAGGCCCCCGCGGCCGTGGCCTTCGACGCCAACCAGCCTCCGGTGCCCGGTGCACGTCTGGGACGTGATCCGCAGGGCAACCCCGCCTGGTTCGTCCCGCACCCGTCGCAGCCCGGCAAGTTCGTCAAGTTGAGCGAGACCCGATGAAGACCCCGAACCCTTCCACGCCCGAGACGCAGGACCTTCCCGACGACTTCGATCCGTTCGCCGGTCCTGTTCTTCAGCTCACCGTCCCGTCCACCGAGCCCCAGCGCGAGGTGTGGACCGGCGTGCAGATGGGCCCCGACGCGTCGTGTGCCTTCAACGAGTCCATGTCCGTCCGGCTCCAGGGCCCGCTGGACGTCGAGAGCCTGCGCTCGGCGCTCCAGGACCTGGTGGAGCAGCACGAAGCGCTGCGCAGCACGTTCAGCGCGGATGGCCTCACGTTGTGCGTGGCGGCCACGATGCCCGTCATGCTGGACGTGCTGGAGCTGGACGCGCTGCCTTCCTCCGAGCGCGAGGCCCGGGTCCGGGAGCTGGTGTCCCACGAGGTGGAGACGCCGCTGCCCCTGGAGTCCGGTCCCCTGATGCGCCCGAGGCTCGTGAAGCTCGCCGCGGACCAGCACCTGCTGACGCTGACCGCGCATCACATCGTGTGCGACGGCTGGTCCATGGCGGTGATGTTGCGCGACCTGGCGACGTTCTACTCGGCGCAGGTGCGTCGGGTGCAGCCGGACATCACGCCCGCGCCCCTGTTCAGCGACTACGCGCTGGCGCAGCAGCAGCTGGCCACGACGGCGGAGTACGCGGCGCACGAGCGCTACTGGCTCCAGAAGTTCTCCGGCACGCTGCCGGTGCTGGAGCTGCCGCTGGACAAGCGCCGTCCGCCGTCGAAGACGTACAGCTCCCGGCGCGAGGACTACGTCCTGGAGCCCGCGCTCGTCGAACAGCTCAAGCGCGTGGGCGCGCGCCACGGCGGCAGCTTCTTCACCACGCTGCTCGCGGGCTTCAAGGCGCTGCTGCACCGGCTCACCGGGCTGGAGGACGTGGTGGTCGCCATCCCCGCCGCGGGCCAGTCCGTGGCCGGGCTGAAGAACCTGGTCGGCCATTGCGTGAACGCGCTGCCCCTGCGCAGCAACGTGTCCGCGGAGGCGCCCTTCACCCAGGTGCTCAAGCAGCTGCGCACCACGATGCTCGATGCCTACGAGCACCAGGAGTACACCTTCGGCACGCTGCTCAAGCAGCTCGCGCTGCCGCGAGACCCCAGCCGCCTGCCGCTGGTCAACGTGCTGTTCAACGTGGATCAGGCCGTCACGGGTGAGCAGCTTGCGTTCCAGGGCCTCACCTGCACCCTGGCGAGCAACCCGCGCCACTTCGAGAACTTCGACCTCTTCATCAACGCGGCCGAGGCCCATGGCCGCGTGGTGCTGGAGTGCCAGTACAACACCGACCTCTTCGAGGGCTCCACGGTTCGCCGCTGGATGGCGTGTTACGAAGAATTGCTGCGGGGCGTGATTGCCGACGCGGAAACCCCGGTGGCGCGCCTGCCGCTGCTGCCCGAGGCGGAAAAGCAGCGCGTGCTGGTGGACTGGAACGCCACCACCCGGCCCTTCAACCGCGAGGCCTTCGTCCACACCCTCGTCGCCGCCCAGGCCCAGTCCACCCCAGACGCCGTCGCCCTGCGCTCCGGCGCCACGACGCTCACCTACCGTCAGCTCGTCCAGCGCGGCCATCAGGTGGCCCACGCCCTCAAGCAGGCGGGTGTCACGCCCGGCAGCATCGTCGGCCTCTTCACCGAGCGCGGCCCGGACATGGTCGTCGGCCTCCTGGGCATCCTCCAGGCCGGTGCCGGCTACGTCCCCCTGGATCCGGGCTTCCCGCCCGAGCGCCTCGCCTTCATGGTCGAGGACGCGAAGCTCTCCACCATCCTCACGCAGCAGTCGTTGGTGGCGTCCCTGCCCTCCACCACCGTGAAGCCGCTCCTGCTGGAGGACACGGCCTCGCAGCCCGAGTCCGCGCCCCCGGCCCTGGACGTCTCCCCGGAGGAAGTGGCGTACGTCATCTACACGTCAGGTTCGACGGGCAAGCCCAAGGGCGTGCGCGTCCCGCACCGCGCGGTGGTCAACTTCCTCGGCACCATGCAGGAGGCCCCGGGCCTCACCGCCCAGGACGTCCTGCTCGCCGTCACCACCCTCTCCTTCGACATCGCCGTCCTGGAGCTCTTCCTCCCGCTCACCACCGGCGCCCAGGTCGTCCTCGCCTCGCGCGAGACCGCGTCCGATGGTGCGCTCCTCAAGGCCGCGCTGGAGTCCAACGGCGTCACTGTCATGCAGGCCACGCCCTCCACCTGGCGTCTGCTGTTGGAAGCCGGCTGGCAGCCCCGCCCGGGCTTCAAGGCCCTCTGTGGTGGTGAGGCCCTGCCTCGCGAACTGGCCGAGGCCCTGCTCGCCCGCGTCGGCAGCCTCTGGAACATGTACGGCCCCACCGAGACCACCGTCTGGTCCACCACCTGGCGCGTGCAGCCTCCCCTCTCCTCCATCCGCATTGGCCGGCCCATCGCCAACACCCAGCTCTACCTGCTCGACGCCCACCTGGCCCCCGTGCCCGTCGGCGTCGCCGGCGAGCTCTACATCGGCGGTGATGGCGTCACCCTGGGCTACCTCCACCGCCCGGAGCTGACGCAGGAGCGCTTCCTGCCCAATCCCTTCCGCCAGGGCGAGCGCATGTACCGCACCGGCGACCTCGCGCGCTGGCTGGCCGACGGCACCGTCGAGTACCTGGGACGCAATGACTCGCAGGTGAAGCTGCGTGGCTTCCGCATCGAGCTGGGTGAAGTCGAGGCGGCCCTCGCCTCGCACCCCTCCCTGGCCCAGGCCGTCGCCCTCGTGCGCGAGGACCGGCCCGGTGACCGCCGCCTCGTCGCGTACCTCATCGCGCGTCCCGGTCAGACGACGCCTCCGGATGAAGCCCTCCGCGCGCACCTCAAGCAGGGGCTGCCGGAGTACATGGTGCCGCAGCACTTCGTGGCGCTGCCCGCGCTGCCGCTCACGCCCAACGGCAAGGTGGACCGCAAGGCCCTGCCTTCACCGCAGGTGGGCTCGCACGAGGACGCGTACGTCGCGCCCCGTGACGAGACGGAGCAGAAGCTGGCGGACATCTTCGCCGACGTGTTGGGCCTTCGCCGGGTGAGCGTCACGGCCGACTTCTTCCGGCTGGGCGGACACTCGCTGCTGGCCTCGCAGGCCCTCACGCGCGCGAGCCGGGACCTGGACGTCAGCCTCACGCTGCGCCGGATGTTCGAAGCGCCCACCGTGGAGAAGCTGGCCCGGCTGGTGCGCGGTGACGATGGGGCCACGAGCCCCGCGCAGCGCATCACGCCGCGCGCGGGCACGGCGCCCGCCCCGCTGTCGCTGATGCAGCAACGGCTGTGGTTCCTGGAGCAGCTCAACCAGGGCACCGCCGTCTACAACCTGCCCGCGGCGTTCCGCATCTTCGGGGAACTGGATGTGGGCGCGCTGACGGGCAGCTTCAACATGCTGCTGGAACGTCACTCCGCCCTGCGCACCTTCGTCCGCTGGGATGAAGGCACGCCGGTGCAGCACGTTGAACCGTCGCTGAAGGTGGAGCTGGAGCCGGTGGACCTGGAGCCGGTGCCCGCGAACCAGCGCGAGGAGGACCTGCTGCGCCGCCTCCAGGCGCTTGCGGACGAGTCCATCCCCATCACCGCGCCGCCCCTGTTCCGGCTCACCCTCTTCCGACTGGGCGCGCACGAGCACGTCCTCTTCTTCATGCCCCATCACCTCATCTGGGATGGGTGGTCGTTCGACGTGTTCCTGCGCGACCTGGACGTGTTCTACGCCGCGTTGACGCAGGGCAAGGAGCCGAAGCTGCCGGCCCTGCCCATCCAGTACGCGGACTTCACCGAGTGGCACCGCAACTGGCTCCAGGGCGAGGAGCTGGAGCGCCAGGCCCGCTACTGGCGGCAGAAGCTCTCCGGGAACCTGCCCGCGCTGGAGCTGCCCACCGACAAGCCGCGCCCCGCGCAGATGAGCCTCAAGGGCGGCACCGAGCCCTTCGTCCTCACCGGGGCGGAAGTGGACGCGCTCACGAAGCTGGGGCGCGAGTCGAACGCCACGCTGTACATGGTGCTGCTCACGGCCTTCAAGACGCTGCTGCACCGCTACTCGGGCCAGGAGGACCTGGTGGTGGGCACGCCCATCCGGGGTCGCTCGCACCCCGAGGTGGAGGACCTGCTCGGCTTCTTCGTCAACACGCTCGTCCTGCGCACGCAGATGGGACCGGAGCTGACGTTCCGGCAGTTGCTGGAGCGCGTCCGCACCACGTGCATGGAGGCCTTCGGCCACCAGGACATGCCCATCGAGCTGCTGCTCCAGCAGTTGGGCGTGCAGCGCGACCTGAGCCGCACGCCGCTGTTCCAGACGTTCTTCACCTTCCAGGACGTGCGCAACCGCAACTCCACCCTGGGCGCCCTCACCTACGGCCAGGTGCACGTGCACGCGCACGCGACGCCGCTGGACCTGAGCTTCTGGGTGAAGGAGACGGCCCACGGCATCGTCGGCGGCATGGACTACAACACCGACCTGTTCGAGCGGGACACCGTCGTCCGCATGCTCGAGCAGATCCGCACGCTGCTGCGCGCCGCGGTGTCGGACGCGGAGGTGCCCGTCGCGCGCCTGCCGCTCTTGCCGGAGGCGGAGAAGCAGCGCGTGCTGGTGGACTGGAACGCCACCACCCGGCCCTTCAACCGCGAGGCCTTCGTCCACACCCTCGTCGCCGCCCAGGCCCAGTCCACCCCCGACGCCGTTGCCCTGCGCTCCGGCGCCACGACGCTCACCTACCGCCAGCTCGTCCAGCGCGGCCACCAGGTGGCCCACGCGCTCAAGCAGGCGGGTGTCACCCCCGGCAGCCTCGTCGGCCTCTTCACCGAGCGCGGCCCCGACATGGTCGTCGGCCTCCTGGGCATCCTCCAGGCCGGTGCCGGCTACGTCCCGTTGGATCCAGGCTTCCCGCCCGAGCGCCTCGCCTTCATGGTCGAGGACGCGCAGCTCTCGCTCGTCCTCACCCAGCGCGCACTCCAGGCCACGCTGCCCTCCACCACCGCGAAGTCCCTCTTCGTCGAGGACACGACCTCGCAGGCGGACACGGCCCCCGAGCCGCTCTCCGTCTCCCCGGAGGAGGTGGCGTACGTCATCTACACGTCGGGTTCGACGGGCAAGCCCAAGGGCGTGCGCGTCCCGCACCGCGCGGTGGTGAACTTCCTCGGCACCATGCAGGAGGCCCCGGGCCTCACCGCCCAGGACGTCCTGCTCGCCGTCACCACGCTCTCCTTCGACATCGCCGTCCTGGAGCTCTTCCTCCCGCTCACCACCGGCGCGCAGGTCGTCCTTGCCTCGCGTGACACCGCGTCGGACGGGCCCTTGTTGAAGGCCGCGCTGGAGTCCAACGGCGTCACCGTCATGCAGGCCACGCCCTCCACCTGGCGCCTGCTGTTGGAGGCCGGCTGGCAGCCTCGCCCGGGCTTCAAGGCCCTCTGCGGCGGTGAGGCCCTGCCCCGCGAATTGGCCGAGGCCCTGCTCGCCCGCGTCGGCAGCCTCTGGAACATGTACGGCCCCACCGAGACCACCGTCTGGTCCACCACCTGGCGCGTGCAGCCTCCCCTCTCCTCCATCCGCATCGGCCGCCCCATCGCCAACACCCAGCTCTACCTGCTCGATGCCCACCTGGCCCCCGTGCCCGTCGGCGTCGCCGGCGAGCTCTACATCGGCGGTGATGGCGTCACCCTGGGCTACCTCCACCGCCCGGAGCTGACGCAGGAGCGCTTCCTGCCCAATCCCTTCCGCCAGGGCGAGCGCATGTACCGCACCGGCGACCTCGCTCGCTGGCTGGCCGACGGCACCGTCGAGTACCTGGGACGCAATGACTCGCAGGTGAAGCTGCGCGGCTTCCGCATCGAGCTGGGTGAAGTCGAGGCGGCCCTCGCCTCGCACCCCTCCCTCGCCCAGGCCGTCGCCCTCGTGCGCGAGGACCGGCCGGGCGACCGCCGCCTCGTCGCGTACCTCGTGTCGAAGCCGGGTCAGGCGTACACGGACACGGAGCTGCGCAAGCACCTGCGCTCGCAGCTTCCTCAGTACATGGTGCCGCAGCACTTCGTGGAGCTGGAGGCGCTGCCCCTCACGCCCAACGGCAAGGTGGACCGCAAGGCCCTGCCGCCCCCGGCCGGCGCCGCGCGTCCCACCGAGGACGCCTTCGTCGCGCCCCGCACGGAGATGGAGAAGCAGTTGGCGCGCATCTGGCGGGAGGTGCTCGGCATCGCGCAGGTGGGCGTGCACGACAACTTCTTCAACATCGGCGGCCACTCGCTGCTGTCGTTCCAGGTGGTGATGCGCGTGCAGAAGGAGCTGGGACAGGTCCTTCACCCGCGCACCCTGCTGCTCAACACGCTGGAGCAGGTGGCGTCCCAGTTCACGCCCGTGGCGCCGGTGGCCCGCCCGACGCAGCCGGCCACCCCGACAAAGATTGCCACCCCGGAGACTTCTGTTCCCCTGGCGCAACGCTTGTTCAATAAGCTGAAGGGGAAACTTCCGGGGCGCTCGGACTGAGCGACCCTTCGAGGAGAATGGTCCCACCGTGACGCCCTGCTTCTTCGGCAGCTCCGAAAGACAGCTCTTCGGCATCCACCACCCCGCCCAGGGCGCTGAACGCGCCACCGGGGTGGTGCTCTGCTATCCGGCCGCCCAGGAGTACATGCTGACGCATTGGGCCTTCCGGAAACTGGCCGGGATGCTCGCGCGGGAAGGCTTCCACGTCTTCCGCTTCGACTACTACGGCACCGGAGACTCCGCCGGAGAGGTCCACGAGGGCCGCGTGGCCTCCTGGATCCAGGACATCCGGCTCGCCGTCGCCGAACTTCAGGACATGACGGGCGTGCAGCGCGTGGCGCTCGTGGGCATGCGCCTGGGCGCGGCGCTCGCCGTGCGCGCCGCGGCGGAGGGCCTGTCCACCGCGGGGCTCGTGCTCTGGGAGCCGCTGGTGGAGGGGGCCGCCTACCTGAAGGAGCTGGAGCTGCTCCAGGCCCGCCGCGCCACCCGCACCCTGTTCCCCCAGTTGGACAGTCCGCTGGAGGTGCGCGAGGAGCTGCTCGGCTTCGCCTTCCCCCGGGCCCTGCGCGACGACATCCTCGCGCTGGACCTGGCCGCGATGCCCGCGTGGCCCTCGACGCGCACGCACCTGGTGGCCGCCGGGCCCAAGCCGGAGTACCAGCGCCTCCAAATGCGCCTGGAGGCGAGCGGCCTGCCCTTCCAGAACCACCTCGTGCAGGAAGAGGCGGGCGCGGGAGGCGGTCAGGAGTCCGCGCTCCTGTCCAACCGCGTCCTGCAGACCATCACCTCGCTCCTGAAGGAGGCCGCGTGATCCGCGAACGCATCTGTTCCTTCGGCCCCGAGCAGAGCCTCGTGGGCGTGCTGACGGAGCCGGATCCGGCGAAGGTGCTGCCGGGAGCGCCCGCGGTGGTGCTCTCCAACGTGGGATTGAACCACCACGTGGGGCCGTACCGGCTGTGGGTGGAGCTGGCGCGGCAACTGGCGGCGCGCGGCTTCACCACGCTGAGATTCGACCTGTCCGGCCTGGGCGACAGCCGCCCGCGCCGCGAGGGCGGGCCGGACGAGTTCGCGCGAGCCCGGGAGGAGACGCGCGCCGCGCTCGACTACCTGGAGCAGAAGAAGGGCCAGCGCCACTTCGCGCTCGTCGGCCTGTGCTCCGGCGTGGACAGCGTGCACTCGGTGACGGTGCAGGATCCGCGCGTGGTGGGCGCGGCCTTCATCGACGGCTACACGTACCGCACGGTGGGCTACCACCTGCGCTTCCAGTTGCGCTACCTGAGCCCCCGCCGCTGGACCCGCTTCCTGCGCAAGCGAAAGCTGCCCTCCCAGTTGCGTGAAGCCGGCGAGGCGGACGAGGTCTACACGCGCGAGTACCCGGAGCAGGCGCGACTGACGGAGGACTACGCGAAGCTGCTGGAGCGGGGCGTGAGCCTCTGCTTCGTGTTCTCCGGAGGCATGGGGCTCTCCTTCAACTACGAGCGCCAGTTCTACGAGATGTTCTCCCCGCTGAAGCTGGAGAACCGCGTCACGTACGCCTTCTATCCGCGCGCGGACCACCTCTTCTCCGTCCCGGAGGACCGCGCGGCGCTGCTGCGCAAGCTCACCGCGTGGGCGGTGGGCATCGTGCCGCCCAAGGCGCTCGCCGGCTGAAGGCTGCCTGCCCGCCCTGCCAGCGGGAATGCGGCCCGGGGCCGGGTGTGCGTCAAGCGCTTGTTTCCCACCCAACGGTCGCCACCTTGGGAGAACCAACCCGTTCTTCCGAAGGAGCGTCACCGATGAAGCTCCCCCTGTTTGCAGCACTGGCCACCCTCGCCGTCTCCGGACAGGCGTTCGCGCAGAGCCACACCGACCACACCACCCCGCCGTTGGAGCAGCCGAGCACCGACGCGCCCCAGGACAGCGCGGAGCGCTGGGACCGCGCCACGGGGGGCTCCGGTAGCTCGGGCGTCCTCCAGCCGGATGACGACGGCGCGGACAGCGTCGCGGATCCGGACCGCATCGATGAGGGTGTGGGCGGCTCCGGCACCCCGGATCAGGGCAGCAACACCACGGGCGAAGGGTCCGTCCTACAGCCGAGCGTCCCGAACACCGGCACCCCGGGCAACAAGGGCGCGCAGATGGAAGTGACGCCGCCGGCCTGGGACAAGAACAAGCAGATGGGCAGCTCCGCCAGCCCCACCACGGGCACGCCGCCCGCCCAGGGCAGCGCGGGCAACTAGCTTCACGCGCCCCGCAATGACAGGCATGGACGGGCTTCCCACTCCGGGGCCCGTCCATACCCCTTGCGGGTTACAGACCCAGGCGGCTCCCACCGGTATGTCATTGCATGTACCGGCTGGGAGGCCCGATGAACCTCAACGCGCGCGAGCAGGCGCTCATCTCCGAATTGACCCAGGCGCTCTCCAGTTCCCTGGACCTGACGGAGGTGCTGGCGCGCGCGCAGGGCACCATCACGCAGTTGCTGCCCGCCGACTACGCGGCGCTGTGCGTGTCACGGCCGGAGCGCCCCGGCGACTATGAGTGGTTGGGCCTGGGGGCCCCCGGGGTCCTCTTCGCGCACTACCCGGAGCTGGCGGCGGTGGACTTCGTGCGCGAGGCGGTGATGAAGCGACCCAACGTGGCGCTGCGGGATTCGGACATGCTGTCGCGCCGGGAGTTGAAGCGCAGCCTCCTGTACCTGCGCTGCCGGGAGCTGGGGCTGCCGCTGGAGCACGTGATGGCGGTGCTGTTGGACTTGCGGCAGGACTGGCACGGGGGCTTCACGCTGTACCGGGAGCACACCCAGCCCTTCTCCGCGCACGAGCAGGCGCTCCTCGACTGGCTGACACCCTACCTGGTGAACACCGTGCGCAACTGCCGGATGTTCGGAAGCGAGGCGATGCGCGGCGACCTGCTGGACGCGCTCTTCCGCTACCAGGGCGCCGAGTGCGTCGTGCTGGATCCACCGGAGCACGAGCGGTTGAGGACGCCAGGGGCGACGGAGCTGCTGAAGCGCTGGTATCCAGAGATGAAGGGCCACGACGCCCAACTTCCGTCGGACGTGAGGGAGCACCTGCGCAAGCTCAGGGCCCCGGGCGCGGAGCGGAAGCTGGGCGTGGACACGTGGGTGCGTTCGGGGCAGCTGCGCGACCTGAAGGTGACCTTCGTGGAGTTGCCCGAGCAGCGGGGCAGCAGGCCCTGGGCGCTGGTGTTCCAGGAGCACTCCCGGGCGATCCCCATGCCGGAGCAGTGGCGGCAGAAGATCTCCAAGCGGGAGGCGGACGTCGTCCAGGGCGTGCTCAGCAACTGGGCGAACGAGACCATCGCCCACGAGCTGGGGCTGACGCTCAACACGGTGAAGACCCACCTGCGCAACATCTTCCCCAAGCTGGGCATGGAGAGCCGCACGGACCTGCTCTACCACGCGGCCTGGAGGCAGAAGCCGGGGTGAGCAGTGGGACGAAAGAAAGGGGCCCGGAGGCTGTTTGCCCCCGAGCCCCTTCTCATCAAGAGACAACGCCTTACGGCTGCTTTCGCACACCCAGGGTGAGCGACATCATTCCCCCCGAAGGCTGGAGCGTGACACCGCCCGTGGAGAAGTTCTCCTCCTTGAACTGGTACAGGAGGACTCCGGTGATGGTGTCGTTGACGCTGACATCACTGTCCCAGACGCGGAATGCCCACGGCTCCGCGAGCAGACGACCCGCTGTCGCGGTGCATCCCCCCGAGGTCCAGGCGGGCGTGTAGCTCTGCACCTCCGGAGTGATGGTGCCCACGGTCGACCCCGGACAGAGCATCTCCACGAAGACATCCGGAGCAGAGCCGTCCGCATCCCAGGCCGTGCCATTGTTGCTGGCTGTGATTTGCGCGGACACCGGCTGGACGAACCAGACACCCGCCGGATCCACGCCACAGCTCTGGTCCGTCTTGCACACCTGGGCCGCGTTGCAGACCTTGCAGGTGGCCCCGGCCTTGCCACACGCGGAAGCGGTGTTCCCCGTCTGGCAGGTGTTGTTGAAACAGCAGCCCGTGCAATTCGACGCAGAGCACGTCACCGGGGGAGTGTTGTCCCCCGGGTCCTCGTCACCGCCACAGCCCGCGAAAACCAGTCCAGCCACCACTGCCAACATCCGATGAGTCTTCATGCTTGTGTGACGCCCCACGAGGTCGGTGTTCGGGGCGCAGGATGTCCAGACGGGCGTTGACTGTCTTTACCTCTTCCGGGGGATGGCGCCGTCAGGGTTCCCGGAAGAAGCTCGGAAACAGGGCGCGCGTGGTGCGGGCCGACAGGAGCAGCGCGGCCTGCTCCTCCGGGGACGTGAGCTGGCTCAGCACCGCCTCCAGCTCGGCCACGTGGTCGCCGTCCGCGTTGCCGTGGCCGCGCAGGAAGGTGACGGCCTTGTGGATGTTCGGGATGCCGCTGTCCGCGATGAGCCGGTCCACCGCCCCCGGGGCGCGCTCCACGGAGAGGTATTCCAGCACGTAGGCCGTACCCAGGAACGCGGTGGGCACGCCCGACAGCGTGGTGAAGCGGTTCCACTCCACGTAGGCACGCACCGCGGAGCAGGCCGGCTCACTCTCCACCCGCTCCGCCGACCACCCCAGGTTCTTCAGGTCCGCCAGCAGCCACCTCTCATGGCCGCTCTCCTCCCCGGCCTTCTGGATCAGCAGGTCCGCGAGCGCGGTGTGCTGGCCCTCCTTCTTCATGCGCTCGCCCGAGTCCTGGAGGAACCCCGTGCTCCAGCGCACGTACTGGTACGTCTGCACCAGGTAGTGGATGTAGTCGTCCTGGTGGATGCGGCCCTCGAAGAGGCGCCGGGCGCCGGGCTTCGCATCCAGCTCCCGCACGAGCATCCGCGCCTCATGCCGCAGGGAAGCCATCCAGTCCGTCGCCTTCAGCGTCTCATCCTGCTTCGGCTGCTTGCACATACACGTCTCCTGCTCCGGGCCCCGCGAGGGTCCGGTGTTGGGTGGGTTGAAGGGTGAAGGGGAAGAAAGGAGCGAACCGGCCCGGCTTCAGGCGGCGTCAGCGTCCAGCGAGTCGAAGAGGCTCAGCGTGCGGCGCGGAATCTCATCCAGGGCGGCGACGAGCGGCACCGTGAAGCGGTGGAACGCCGTGTCGTAGTGGGGCGGCCCGATGAAGCGCGCGCCCATCTTGTCCGCGAAGAGCGACAGCACCGGCGGCATCTTCAGTCCGTCCAACGCGCCGTGCCTGGCGCGCTCGAGCTCCGTGGGGCCAAGTCGCATCGCCACGGGCTCGCGCGGCGGCGGGGGAAACTCGCGGGTCCGCACGTGGAAGCGGTCGCTCACCCAGCCCCGGCGCGCGGCGGCGCGGTAGATGAGACTCGCCTCCTCGACGCTGTCGGTCTCCATGTTCGCGGCGGCGATCCAATGGGTGACGCCCCGCCGACGGCTCTCGCGGTAGAGGCACGCCTGGAGGCGCAGCACCGCGGAGTTGCGCCAGTCGCGGCGCACGCAGTAGCGCGTCGTCTCCGCGAACACCCGCCCCGGCGCGGCGATCTCCGACAGGTCCAGCTTCCGCTCGATGTCGAGCCCCAGCAGGCTGCCCGCCGAAGCCGCCACCTCCGCGTTGGGCAGCAGCAGGCGCGCGGTCGCCACCGCCTCCTCGCCCGAGTAGACGACGACGTGCGCGGTCGTGGGCAGCGTGTCGAAGCAATTGGCCTCACGCGGCGCCTGCGGCTTCTTGTCCCCCAGCATCCGCAGCTCCACCCCGAACACTTCCCAGCGGACGCGGAGCGCGTCATCCAGTTCGCGCTGGGTATCAGCGACACGGCAATTCAAAGAGGGCATGGCGGGTATCCACTCCGGCGGTCTGCGGCGGACTGTCTGTCCGACCTTGCCCCTTCTTTCGTCGCCGCCTGCCTGAGTGCGCTCGCCGGTCGTGTTTTTTCATCGCGACAGGCCCACCCGCCGCGTCCAGCGCGCCACCAGGGCAACGCCCGCTGGTGCCGCTCCCCCTCCCCTCCAGGCACATGCCTGCGTCCCGGGGGCGAGTCACCGTTGGACGGAGGCGGAAGGAGGGCGACATGACCGAGCACACGTCCCAGGACAGCGTGTCCGCGGGAGAACAGGAGTCCCCGTCCGACAGCGAGCTGCGCAGGCTCAGTCCGTTCGAACTGAAGGACGAGCTCATCCAGGTCGCCGACGAGGCCGTGAAGACCCGCGCGGCGGTGATGCTCAATGCGGGGCGGGGCAATCCCAACTGGATCGCCACCACGCCCCGCGAGGCCTTCTTCCTGCTGGGTCAGTTCGCGCTCGCGGAGAGCCGGCGCGTCTGGAATGAGCCCGGCGTGGGGCTTTCGGGCATGCCCAGGTCCCCGGGCATCGCGCGCCGCCTGCATGACTTCCTGAACGCGAGCGACGATGACGCCGCCGTGCAACTGCTGCGCGACGCGTTGGATTACGGCGAGTCCACGCTCCGCTTCAACCCGGACCGCTTCGTCTGGGAGCTCACCGACGCCGTCATCGGAGACAACTACCCGGTGCCCGACCGGATGCTCGTGCACGCGGAGCGCATCGTGCAGGAGTACCTGGCGCGGGAGCTGTTCGCGGACCGTCCGCCGCCCGGGCGCTTCGACCTCTTCGCGGTCGAAGGTGGCACCGCCGCGATGACCTACATCTTCCGCTCGCTGATGGTGAACGGCCTGCTCCAGAAGGGAGACACCATCGCCCTGGGCGCGCCCATCTTCACGCCGTACCTGGGGATCCCCCACCTGGAGGAGTTCTCGCTCCACACGGTGGACATCCAGCAGAGCGCCCAGACGAAGGACGGCGTCCGCACGTGGCAATACCCGGACGCGGAGCTGCGCAAGCTGGAGGACCCCCGCATCAAGGCGTTCTTCGTCGTCAATCCCTCCAACCCGGGCGCGGTGGCCATCCAGCAGGAGTCCGTCGACCGGTTGGTGGAGCTGGTGCGCACGCGCCGGCCGGACCTGCTCATCCTCACCGACGACGTCTACGGCACCTTCGTCAACGGCTTCCGCTCCCTGGCGGCGGACCTGCCGCGCAACACGCTGCTCGTCTACTCCTACTCCAAGCACTTCGGCTGCACGGGCTGGCGCTTGGGCGTCGTGGCGCTGCACGAGGACAACATCCTCGACGAGGCGCTCGCACGTCAGCCCCCGGCGCGGCGGGCGCGGATGGAGGAGCGGTATGGCTCCATCACGTTGAACCCGGGGAAGCTGAAGTTCATCGACCGGATGGTGGCGGACAGCCGCGCGGTGGCGCTGAACCACACCGCGGGCCTGTCGCTGCCGCAGCAGCTCCAGATGACGCTCTTCTCGCTGTTCTCGCTCCTGGACCCGGGCGACTTCTACAAGAAGCGCTGTCAGCGCATCTGTCAGGACCGGCTGGAGGCCCTCTTCGAGGGCCTGGGCGTCCCCCTGCGAGAGGATCCGCTGCGCACGGCCTACTACCAGACGCTCGACCTGGAGGCCTGGTGCCGGGAGCACATTGGCGAGGACTTCGTGCGCTTCGTCGAGGAGCACCACGACCCGCTGGACATCGTCTTCACGCTGGCGCGGCGCCACGGCGTGGTGCTGCTCAATGGCAGCGGCTTCGGCGGCCCGCCCTGGTCGGCCCGGGTGTCCCTGGCGAACCTGGAGGACGACGAATACCCGCGCATCGGGAAGGACCTCCAGGACGTGGTGCGAAGGGCCATCGATGAGTGGATGAAGGCCGGGGGCGTGCTTCCTCCAGAGCTGCACTGAGCGGGAAGGAAGGGTGGATTCAACCCACCCTGATCCCACGTGTTGTCGCAGCGGGCGCTGACGAAGACCTGAAGGTCGGAGCGTATCCAGCGATTGTTCGACGAATACTGAGACATCTCATTCCGGTGATACCGGCGAATCCAGGGACCCTGATCTCCAACACGGAGGCCAGGGTCCTTGTCGATCCAGGGGATCGCCGCGGACCCATTGTCCCGTCGGGCACTACCCCCTCTGGGGTACAGACACCGATCCTCCACTTCGCCAACCTCCCGGCTCGGGCCCAGACGCTCCGCCGTCGAACTCAACAGGGCTGTAGCGAAAGTCCAGACGGGACCGTAGCCAAACCTGAAAGCGGGCAAACGCATGCCGGTGAGGAGTGGGGGATGAAACGCGAGAAGGAGTGGGACCTTCACGAGCGAATTCTGGGCAAGGAACCGACGGCTTCCGTGGACCTCTTCCTGACGTTCATGGACCCGCTGTTCCGGATGCTGAAACGGCAGACGAAGTGCTCGGACGATGACGCCCATGACTCCGCCATCGACGCGCTGTTCGCCTACCTGAAGGAACCCGACAAGTTCGACCCGGGCAAGGGCAGCATGAGTGCCTACCTGGTCCAGATTGCCCGCTACAAGGCCTGGGACCGCTACCGCTCCTCCTCCGCGAGAGCCCAGCGGGAAGAAAAAATGCGGGTGCAGGTCGAAGTCGAACCGCCACCTCCGAATGTCTCCTTGGAGGAGTACGTGGAAATGAAGCAGCTGGTGGAGAGACTGGTGCGGAAGATTGAAGCCTTGGGCCTGGACGACCGGGACCAGGCCTGCATCCGGCTCATCATCACGGACTCACGCTCCACGGAGTCATGGGCGGAGGTCCTGGGCCTGACGCACCTCCCCCAGGACCAGATGCGGCAGGTCGTGAAGCGCCATTACGACCGGCTGATGAAGCGTCTGAAGAGCCTCTGCAAGGAGGACCCCGATGAAGAATCCTGATTGGCTGAAGCGAGCGGCGGAGCGCAGCACGGTGGAGCCCGGCATGCTCGGCAACGTGTTCGGCACCTACCAGGTGCTGGAAGACTGCACCGCGGAGGCGCTCGCTGAAGAGCTCGGTTGCACACTGGATACCTTGAACCTGCTCGCCCTGTGCCGCCGGCCCGAAGGCGACGCGTTCATCGAACAGGTGAAGGACATCTGCCGACGGTTCGACGTGACGCCCTCCGCCCTGGTCTCGGTGCTCCGCCGGGTCGAGGTCATGGACGCCCTGGACACGGACGCCTCGAACGGAGAAACCAGCAGTGACAGGGGGCCCCTCCTGCTCGCCGCGAAGGATCGTCCCCGGGACGGCGGCCGCAAGCCATGACCCTCCCCTGGTTGAGTGAGGCCCTTCGTGTAAGCGGCCTGCCTCCGCCGGAGTCCTTTCCCCGCGACCTCGCGTCCGACGCACTCCTGGCCCTGCCCGTCACACCGGTGGGGCTCCGGGGGCTGACGTCGGAACGCGTGCGTCAGTGGCTGGCCCAGCGTGGAAGGGACCAGGAGATCGCCTATCGCTCCATGTACGGGTGCATGGTGGCCTTCGCGGGCAAGGGCATCCTCTTCTTCGACAAGAACGAACCCCCCGACGTTCAGCGCTTCACCCTGGCACATGAGTTGGGGCACTTCGTTCTGGATCACCTCCAGCCCCGGCGCCGGGCCCTGGACTTCTTTGGTGAAGACATCCGGGACGTCCTGGACCAGAAGCGCTCGGCCACGCGCGAGGAATCCCTGGCGGCAGCGCTGAATGGGGTGCCCATCGGAGTGCAGGTCCATCTCATGGACCGGAGTGAGTCCGGGGCCGTCGCGACCGGACGGGTGGCCAGGGCAGAGCAGCGCGCGGACCGGCTGGCGTTGGAATGGCTTGCGCCGACGAAGCTCGCCCGCGAGGTGTTGAAGGACGGCCCGGCGGAGGAAGGAGAAGCGCGGCTCGAGCGCTTCTTCGGACTGCCTGCGGTCGAGGCACAGAGCTATGCACGGGCGCTGCGGCGCGAGGAAGGCCGGCCCCGCTTCTCCATCGCTTCATTACTCGGTGACGAACAAGGGTGAGCATGAGCGGCCGCATTCCACCGGATGACGACGACGACGAGCTGTCAGGAGACGATGACTTCCAGGCCTCGTTTCGAGAGGAGTTGGGTCAAACGCTCAACCTGGAGACCTGGGCGGAAGGATTCGACATCCAGGCCATCATGGAGCGCTACCAGGACGAAATCGGTGGCGCCATGCGGAAGGAGGACGAACTCCGGTCCGTCATCCGTCAGGAGCTTCTGCCGAAGTTGAAGAACGGCCCCCACGCGTCGATTGGCGCGGGCGTGTATCGGGTGAGCCCCGAGCAGTTGGCCGCGGTCCACGACGGCCTGCTGTTCGCGGGTCAGGTGGAAGGCGTCAATGGCATCTCCGTCTCCCATGAGACCCTGCCCCTGGACATCACCCAGATTGGCATTGGCGCGGTCAGCTACAGGGGGAGCTCGGGAACGTTCTCGCAGCGGCTCTTCCGCCGGGAAGTGGCCATCGACGTGGAGAATCCATACGCGGAGGCGGAGGCCTACATCAACATGCGGGAGGACCGCTCGCATCCCGGTCGCAACGGCCCGGACAGCCTGTCCCGGCTGGCGCGGCGAGGCATCCGCACCTACGCCGAACGCGCCATCCTCGTGGAGAAGCTGAAGGCGGAGTGGCGCATGGGCCACGGCAACCCTTTTGCGTATGAGCTGATCACGGGCTCTGGCTATGCGGGGCTGCTGGATTACTCAATCAAGATGCTCACCCGCCTCATGGAGGAGCAGCCCAGGTTCGTCTTCGTTCCGTCGAAGATGGACAACCGGGGCATCCTCACCCTGGGCCATGCCCTCGACGCGGGTGAGTTCGCCATCCTCGAAACCCTGGAGCGCTTCGGCGAAGACATCCTCCGGGTGTGGCAGTACGACACGGAGGGCCTGGGGCAGGCGACCGACTTCGTGGAGAAGTATTGCCCCAAGGTCGTGATGGGGCTGTTCCGCGCCTCCAACAGCGCACCGCCGCACATCTTCTACGCGCACATCGACCACGTCCACGTGGCCGCCGCGGTCGCCATCGCGGACAGCGTCCTGCGCCCGGAGCTGGGGTTTCCCATGCTGCTGGATGTCGCGGAGATGACCTGTCGCAGTGCCTTTGGCGAGGACGGTTTCCAGGGCCTCATCCAGGACGCCTACGCGCAGGCGGACAGAAGCCTTCAGTACTTCAACGGACGCAAGCCGCGCCGCTAGCGGGGGGGAATCACACCATGTCTGACAACACCAAGAACACGACCCAGGGACCGGCCGCGCCACCACGCAACGGGGTGACTCACCCGACGGTGAATGGCAGTGCGACGCTGGCGCCCAACGCCAATGCGGGTCCGCCACGGACGCCACCACCGGCCCGGCCCATGGGAGCACCTCCAGCGGGAGCACCGCCCCAGAGGCCCAACGGCCCTGGCGCGGCCCCACCGGGTGCACCGGGGGCACGGCCGCCACCACCGACTGCTCCCTCGGGCGCCCCCTCCAGGCCGACGCCTCCGCCCAACGGCGCGCGACCTCCCGCGGCTCCGCCGGCTCCTGCGGCACGCCCCCCCGCC
>NZ_RAWI01000152.1 GCF_003612125.1 Corallococcus praedator | reverse complement strand
GTGCGGATCCGCGCGGGTGGGTTCCGGGGGACGCGGAGCTTTTCCGGGAGCAGGGGCCCGATGAGGCTCCCGCTCCCGGCCCTCGCTAGAAACGCATGGCCTCCACGGCGGCCACCATCTTGCCGACGTCGTAGGCATAGAAGCCGGCCGAGTTCAGGTTGTTGATCTCCCCGACGTACAGCTCGCCCTCGTGCATGAAGACATCCAGCGCGTAGGCGCGGTCCGGTCCCCAGGTGTCCGCCATGCGCTGGGCGAACGCGTGGACCTCCGGCTCCACCTCCGATGAGGCCAACACCCGGTCACCCAGCTTGTAGAGCGAGCCCGTGATGACCCGGCCGTCCACGACGACCATGCGGTACTCGCGCTGGATGGCCCTGGGCGCGCTGACCGCCACCCACGTGTCCGCGGACACCGTGGCGTACGTGTCGAGCGCGAGGACCTGCTCGCGCCACTTCGCGAACGCCTCCCACGACGTCACCATCCCGGAGAACGACTTGTCATCCAGACAGGGCCGGATGAAGAAGCGCCCCTCCCGCTCGGGCACGTCCGCGAGGCGGCAGACCGTGGCGTCCGCGTTCAACAGGTGCCGGCCCAGGTGCTTCCGCCAGAGGCGGTAGTCGAAGTGGTCATTGATGAAGGCGCCCGGAGTCCACCCCTGCGCACGCGCATGGCGCGTCAGGCTGAGCGAACCCATCACGACCACCGGCCCTGAGAGCGTCAGCGAGGGCTCGATGCCGCCCCCGAAGGGGATGACCTTGACCAGCGTGTGCGGGATGGCCCCATGCGCCAGGACATCCATCAACGTGTGGAAGCCCTGCTCGTTGAAGAGGTTGCTCTGGACGACCCAGTGCATGTGCGGCTCCGTGGATGAGGACCGCCGCGTGGACGGGTGATGCCTCGCGCGACTGACAGCCGGCTCACGTCACCACGGCGGCGAGGATGCGCTCGAAGAGCCAGGGACTGTGACCCAGCAGGCGCACCACGGGCCTTCGCAGGCGCGGACGCCGCGCGAGCATCAGCAGGCCGTGCGTCGTCCAGGAGTACTTGCGGAACACGCGCTGGAAGGTGCGCTCGTAGGGCATCAGCGTGTCGCGGCCCGCGCCCTTCGCCAGTGCGTCCGGGAGCAGCGCGCCCAGGGACTCCGCGCAGGCGAAGGCCAGGGTGAGGCCCTCGCCCGTCACCGCGTCCACGTAGCCCGCCGCGTCCCCCACCAGCGCGAAGCGGTCCGCCACCCGCGTCCGGGCCACGCGCGCCAGCGGGCCCGCGCCGCGGACCTGCGAGTCCGGCTCCACGCCCGCGAGCTTTTCCGCGAGCCTGGGGAAGTGGGCCAGCAACGCCTCGAAGCCCACGCGCTCCGCCACGGTGCCGGCCTCCCACAGGAAGGCGATGCCCACGCGCTCCGCTCCGGCGGGCGTCACGTACGCCTCGACGCCGGAGGCGAAGTGCACCTCCACGTAGGGCGTCCATGGCACGCAGCGGAAGTGCCGCCGCAGCCCGAAGCGGCGGGGGCCGTCGAGGGCCACGTCCAGGCCCTCCGCACGCCGCAGCGGCGAGGCCAGCCCGTCCGCGGCCACCAGGAACCGGGCCTGCACCGCCCCCGTGGGTGTCTCCAGCATCACGCCTTCGTCCGTGCGTTGGTGCGCCACGACCTGCGAGTACTCGCGCAGGTCCACGCCCACTTCACGCGCCCGTGTCACGAGCGCCGTGGACAAGGCCAGCCTGCGCACGCCCAGACCGCCAGGGGCCGGCAGCTTGCCTTCCGCCGTGGTGCCATCCTCCTGCACGTAGCGGATGCCGACGAAGGGCGAACTCTCGCGCCGGTCCAGATGCGCAAGCGCCCCCAACCGCTCCAACGCAGCGAGCCCCGAGGGCATCAGGCCCTCACCACAGGCCTTGTCCACGGGCGTGGAGGACCGCTCCAGCACCACCGTGTCCAACCCACGCTGGGCCGCGGCGATGGCCACCGCGAGCCCCGCCGGGCCTCCTCCAACCACGACCACGTCGTGGCGCTTCACGTGCCACGCTCCGTTCGAGCATCCGCGAGGAACCCACGGCGCTCAGCCCCCCGGAGCAGCGCGATGGGCTGCCGGCGTGCGCGCAGGCAATGTCTGTCAGCCACGCGCAGGGGCTTCACCCGCACCACTCCGCGAGCCGGCAATCCCTGTCGACTCCGCATGAAAGCCTCACCCGCCCTGCCCTTTCACGAGTCATGCTCCGCGCGAACCATCGCCAACGCGCTCTTCGCCATCTCCACCGCGATCCCCACCGCGCCCATCTTCTTCGGCGCCGTCAGCTCGCCCGCCAGATAGCGCCGCAGCGCTTCGCCCCGGCGCAGCTTGCCGCTGGACGTGCGCGGCAACGTGCCCGGCTCCAGGATGCGCACGGTGTGCGGCTGTACGCCCGTCGCCGCCACCACCGCGGAGCGGATGTCCGCCTCCACCGACTGCTCGTTCCCCGGCGCCGAGCGCTCCGCGAGGATCAACAGCGCTTCGTCCTCGCTGCCTTCGGGCGTGAAGCCCAGCGCCACCGCGCAGCCCGTGCGCACACCCTGCACTTCGGCCAGGGGCTCTTCGAAGGCCTGCGGCGCGTGGTTCGCGCCCCGGATGATGACCAGGTCCTTCGCGCGGCCCGTCAGGTACAGCTCCCCTTCCGCGCCGAAGCCCAGGTCCCCCGTGTCCAACCAACCGTCGCCCGTGAGCGCGCGCTCCGTCGCCTCCGCGTCCTCGAAGTAGCCGCGCATCACCGACGGCCCCTTCGCGAACACGCGCCCCACCTTGCGCTCCGGCAGCTCCGCGCCGTCCTCGCCGCGCACCTGCACCTCGAAGCCCGCGACCGGCGCGCCCACGCTCACCAGCGTCCGCGCCCCATCGCGCGCCAGTCCCTCGCGCGCCAGCACGTCCGGATCCACGCCCAGTTCGCGCGGCCCTCGCCCCGCCGGAGGGAACGTCACCGCCAGCGAGGCTTCGGACAGCCCATACACCGGCCGCAGCGCCCGCGCGGAGAAGCCCCACTTCTCGAACCGCTCCGCGAACCGGCGCAGCGTGTCCGCGGACACCGGCTCCGCGCCGTTGAGCGCGTGATGCCACCCAGACAGGTCCACGCCCTGAAGCTCCGCGTCCTTCACCCGCTTCAAGCACAACCCATAGGCGAAGTTCGGCGCCGGGGACACGAAGCCCCGGTGCCGCGACAGCGCCCGCAGCCACAGCGCCGGCTTCACCAGGAACGTCTCCGGCGGAATCAGCACCAGGCTGCCCGGGTAGTACAGCGCCGAGAGCACACAGCCGATGAGTCCCATGTCGTGGTACAGCGGCAGCCAGCTCACGCCCACCGGCGTCACGCCCGGAGCCACCGGCATCGCCGCCTCCAGCGCCGCCACCTGCGCCAGGAGCGCCCCGTGCGTCAGCGCCACCGGCTTCGGCGCCACCGTGGAGCCGGACGAGAACTGGATGAGCCCCAGCGCATCGGGATCCACCTCCACCTCCAGGTCCTCGTCGCCGTGCATCACCGCGTCCACCGTGTGGCATCCCAATCGGGGCCGCGCGGTCTCCACGCTGGGCCCCAGCAGGAGCCGCACGCGCGTGTCCGTCAGCACCACCACCGCGCCCGTCACCTGGAGCATGCGCGACGTCGCCCGGTGGTACTCGTCCAGGCGCCCCAGCCGCACCGGCGGATACAGCGGCACCGGCACCGCGCCCGCCAGCAGCGTGCCGAAGTAGGCATCCATGAACGCGGGCGACGTGGGCAGGAGCAGCGCCACCCGCTCCCCCGGCTTCACCCCCAGCCGCGCGAGCCCCGCCGCCGCCCGCTTCGCGCGCCGGTACACCTGGGCCCAGGGCAGGGAGGTCTCTCGCTCGGAGGCGTCCACGAACACGAGCCCCAGCGACGTGTGCGACGTCGCCTTCAGCATCGCGTTCACCGTGGCGTGCTTCAACGCCGGCAGGGCGGGCCCCTTCATGGCTGGGCTCCCACGTCCACCCGCGACGCCGCGACCCGAGTGGCCACCAACCGCGACAGGTCCTCCACCGTGCGCACGCCCTGCGCGTCCTCTTCCGACAACATCACCCGGAAGCGATTCTCCAACCCCACCGCCAGCACCGTCAGCCCCAGGCTGTCCAGATGCAGGTCGCGCAACAGGTCGTGCGAAGGCTCCACCACGCCCTCGAACTCCAGCTCCTCGCGAGCGATGCGGCGGATCTCCGCCATCACCTCCGTCACGGTGTCAGTCACGGCGTACCTCCGGAATGAAGCGGGGACGGTGGGCGAACGCCTCGGAATACAACGCGCCGAGCGCTGCCTCCTCCGCGCGGATGCGCACGAAGAGCAGGGCCGCGTTGCCCACCGTGAAGACCACCGCCGTCACCCACGCTCCGTGGATGAGCGGCACGCACAACAACTCCAGCACCACGGCCACGTAGTTCGGATGCCGCAGGAACCGGTACGGCCCGCCCGTCACCGGCGCCAGCCCCGGCACCACGATGATGCGGGAGTTCCACCGGTCGCCCAGCGTCCCGATGGCCCAGTACCGCAGCCCCTGCGCCACCAACGCGCCCACCAGCGCCACCACGCTCCACGTTCCCCAGAAGGGCCGGTGCAGGCCGAACACCTCCGCCACGCACGCCACCAGGAACAGCGTGTGGAACACCACCATGAACCGGTAGTGCCCCTGCCCCGTCTCCACGCCGCCGCGCTCGAAGGCCCGCGCCGCGTTGCGCCTGGAGAGCACCAGCTCCAGCAGCCGCTCCGCGATGAGCAGCACCATGAAGCCCGCGAACAACGCCTGGGTGCCGGTCACCAGCGCACCAGGACCATCTCCGCGCAGAAGCCCGGTCCCATGGCCATCACCACGCCCCATTCGCCCGGCTTCGCGTCTGCTTCCTCCAGCGTCTCACCCAGCACGAAGAGCACCGACGCGCTGGACAGGTTGCCCACCTGGCGCAGCGACTTCCACGAGCGATCCAGCGCGCCCGCTTCCAACTCCAGCGCGGACTCGAAGCCCTCCAGCACCTTGGGCCCCCCGGTGTGCGCCACCCAGTGCCGCACGTCCTTGCGGGTCAGCCCGTGCTCCGCGAGGAAGCCATCCACGTTGCCCCGGATGTGGTCCTTCACCAGCTGCGGCACCTTGGCGGACAGCACCACCTTGAAGCCCGTGTCCACCACATCCCAGCCCATCACCCGCTCGGTGTCCGGATAGAACACCGACCGTGAGCCCACCACGCGCGGTCCCGTCGCGCCCGGAGCCTCCGCGCCCCGCAGCACCACGCACGCCGCGCCGTCGCCGAAGAGGCCGGAGGCGATGATGTTGGGGATGGACAGGTCCTCGCGCTGCAGCGTCAGCGAGCAAAGCTCCGCGGCGATGAGCAGCGCCGTCTGCTTGGGGAACGCGCGCAGGTAGTCCGATGCACGGGCCAGTCCCGCCGCGCCCGCCACGCAGCCCAGGCCGAAGATGGGGGTGCGCTTCACGTCCTCGCGAAAGCCCATCCGGTTGACCAGCCGAGCGTCCACGCTGGGGGTGGCGATACCCGTCACCGTGACGAAGAAGACATGGTCCACGTCCCGGGGCGTCAGGCCCGCGCGCTCCAGCGCCTGACGCGCCACGGTTTCGGACAGCTCCGTGGCCACGCGGATCCACGCATCATTGCGCTGCTGGAAGGTCGCGAGCGCCGGATACTGCTCCAGCGGGAGCGCCAGGTGCCGGCCGCCCACCTGCACGTTGCGGTGCAGGTCCTCCAGGCGCTCCAGGTTGAAGTGCTTCGTCGCCCACAGGTCGCGCAGCGCCGCGATGAGCTGCTCCTGGCTGGCGTAGTGCGGCGGTAGCGCGCGGCCCACCGCACTCAAGGAAGGCGAAGGGGCGGTGTCGTGACGGGTCGAGCTGAGCATGTAGTCCCTGGAGGGTCCCACCCTGGAAGTCGAGTTCCCACGATTAACCGGCACGCGGCCCGGATGCGATGTCCTACCGTCGCGCTGCATACGCCTGAACGCCCCGGGCGTTTCCACTGTTGCGCACGCGACGCGCTGCGGTCGTCCCTGCATTGGTGCACCGGCCTCCCTCCTCCGTCCACAGGCACCCGTTCCGTCCCCAAACGGCCCTCCGTCCGAACCTGCGTTCGGTGCCAAGGGGTCGCCAGGACCTCCTTCCCCTGACGCCCTTCTTCGCTCCTCAATCCAAAACCTGGTCCCGTGCTACCTTCATAAGGGATTGGCCCACCGTCAGAACCAGACTCCCCATGGAACGCACCGATTCAGCGAACCGCCGGCAGCAGTCCCGTTCTCTTCTGGGACGACCCGATAGGATTCCGCGCTGGGATGTCCTGGAGGTGCATCTGGACGAGGCGGCCTTTCTGTCCACGCAGTGGGACCGGGCCTTGGAGTGCTCGAGCCGAGACCTCCAGCGCGTGAAGGAAAGCGTCGAGCAACGCCTGCATTCCCATCTAGACGCACTCGTGGTCGCCGGCTCCAAGGTGGCTGAACGCCTGCTGCTGCCTGCTCTTTCGCACGAGGACCCCGAGTACATCCGCGCCGCGTGCATGGCACTCCTGCGGTCAGGCACGCAAAGGGGTTTGGACTCCGTGCTCCAGACCTTCATCGAAGGAGAACCGGACACGCGCAAGGAAGCACAGCGTGCGTTGGAGTTGGAGGGAGGCGCAGCGCTTCCACAGCGCCTTCATCTCCTTCTCTCACACGCGGAACCACGCATTCTGGCTGCCGTGCTCGAAGTGCTTCGCTTCCGTCGATTCCCCCTGGAAGCATCATGGAGGGAGTCATTGGCACGCGCGGAGGCACCCGACCTCCAGGCCGCGCTCCTACGAGAAGCGTGTTTCGCCCCTGAGCGGGAGATTCGGTCCGCCGAGCTTCGAACGGCCCTCAACACCCCGGATCCAGCGGTTCGAGAGGCTGCCCTGGTGCTGGGCCTCGTGCGCGGCCAACGCATCGCATGGCAAGCCTGCCAACAACAGCTGGACGCCAGGGATGAAGCTGGAAGCATGGCGCGGCTTCTGCTCGCGGTCGGAGGAGAGGATAAGGACATCGAGCGGCTGAATAGCCTGCTCCAGGTGCCCGAACTCAGAGCGGATGTGCTCTGGGCACTCGGTTTCAGTGGGCGACCGGCCGCGGCCGAGGCCTGTCTGCCCTGGATGCATGACAAGGCCTTCGCCAGCATCGCGGCAGAGGCATTCTGCTCGATCGTCGGCCTGAAGCTGGAGGGGCCCCTGGCGAAAGAACAGGACCCGGAAGACGAGGAGCTTGACCTCGATGGCGAGCCACGACCCGGGGGTGGGGCTGCGCTCATCGCACCCAATCCCGAAGCCGTCGCGTCTTGGTGGGCCAGGGCTCGAAAAGGATTCGATCCAACCAAGCGATATTGCAGTGGCACACCCATCAACGCACGGGACCTGGTCAAGGTCCTCCTGGGCGTCCCCATGCGCCGTCGGCCTCCCCTGGCACTTGAGTTGTTGATTCGAAGCCAGGGCCGCATCGGGGTGGAAGTCCGGGCATGGGCGCTCGTACAATGGGAGCAATTGCACGCCGCGCAGGTCGAGTCGGGACGGTTGAAAGCCCAGCCGTTCGCCACGGCGATGAACGGGTGAGCCCCCCTCACGCTTCACAGAAGCCAGGTCTGGATTCCAAGGGAACGGCATGGGAACGACAGTCGGCGTGAACAAGATGTCGGTCGTCCACAAGGACTCCAACGGCGTGACCATGGCCATGCCGGATGTCTGCAAAACGCCCAGCCCAGCGGGCCCGGTCCCCATCCCCTACCCCAACATCGCGCGCTCGGCGGACACGGCGAAGGGGAGCGAGACGGTGCTGGTGGAGGGCAAGCCCGTGTGCGTCAAGGACTCGAACTTCAGCACCAGCACCGGTGACGAGGCCGGGACAGCGGGAGGCGGTGTCGCCTCCAGCAAGACGAAGGGCAAGGCGGAGTTCGTCAACTACTCGTTCGATGTGAAGTTCGAGGGAAAGAACGTTGCCCGGGCCATGGACCTCATGACCCACAACGACAAGAACACGCCCCCCTTTCCCCTCATCCAGCCTCCGGTCATCGCCCTGGGAGAAGGACCGGACGACTCGAAGTGTCTCTGCTGCAAGAAGACCCTCTAGTCTTCCGGAGCGCGTACGGTGCGGCTCGTCGTGACGGGGATCGGCATGGTGACCGCACTGGGATACGGCGCGACGGGAAGTTGCGCGGCCATCCGGGCGGGCCTGTCGCGTCCACAGGCCCTGGATGGACTGGTCGTGGAGGATGGCGAGGGGGGCTCACAGCCTGTCACCGGCTTTCCTGTATCGGGCTACGCGGAGGGGTTCTTCCTGGTGGGCGCGTGGCTCAGATTGGCGGCGGGCAGCCTGGATGATTTGCGTCATCGGATGGAGTGGCCTCCGGCCTCCGACGTGTCCTTCTGGGGAAGGACCGGACTCTTCGCCCTGACGCCCTTCATCGACGAGGCCCGGTTCGGCGGGTCTCTCGGCCAACGCCCCCATGCACTCACGGAGGACTTCCTCCAGCCGTTGCTCACGCTCCAACACCTGCCCGTGCCGATCGAGCGCAGTCGCGCCCTGGCCCTGGGGCACTGCGGGCTGGTGGCGGCCCTCCAGCAAGCCCGCCACCTGTTGGAGGAACGAAGGCTGGAGCGGGTCATCATCGTCGCGGCGGACTCCTATGCCGATGTCCCGAGCTTGGAATGGATTGATGGGCAGGGACGACTCAAGCAGCCCCGGATGCCGGTGGGCTTGATGCCTGGACAGGCAGGAGCGTGCCTCCTGGTCGAGGGCGAAGGAGCAGCCAGGGCGCGCGGGGCCCCCCTGGGCATTCGCGTCCAGGACGTGTCCCTCGCCGCCGGGCCGGGTGAGAGGCGAATGCCACACGCGCTGGGCCGCGAGCTGGCCGCGTCGATTCTCCAGGTGCTTCGTGACGCTCGGATGCCCCTGCCGTATCAGGGGTGTCTGGTCCTGGACCTGAATGGCGAGGAGTGGAAGTCAGCCGCCTGGGCACATACCCAACTGCACCTGACGGAGCACGTCGACTTCGAGAACTGCCGGGTTCGGGTTCCCGCCGAATCGCTGGGCGAAGTCGGAGCGGCGAGCGCGGTCGTGGGGGCCGGGGTGGCCATCTCCGAGCTGCTCTCCTCCCACCACGAGAGCGCTATCGTCTGCTCCCTTTCCGACCACGGCGACTCCGGGGTCATCCTGCTTCAACGAATTCTTGAGCGGTAGCTCACAAGGAGGTTGTCATGGCGCTCACTGCGGCGAAGGACCACATCCTCTCGAAATACCCGATGCAGGCGGTGCTGTGCCGCTCCAAGGAGTATCGAAAGAACGGCATCAGCATCATCAGCGGCGACGCAGGCAAACTCGACCGCGTCTACAACAACAACAGCAAGATCAAGAAGTACCTGATTGAGAACGCCATTGAGACCCGGACTCCAGGCGCGACCGCAGGGGACGACACGCACGCCGCTGGCTATCACTTCAATCATTTCACCGAAAAAGCAGGCACGCCCTATCCAAATGCGGGCCACCACATCCTGCCCTGCGAGCTGTTCACCGTCAAAAGTGAGGAGGAGGGGAAGGGAGGCGTCTTCGGGGAAGAGGAATTCAAGATCCTCCGTCGGCTGAAATACGACATCAATAACGGAGAAAACCTCATCTTCCTGCCCGCCATCAATAACAGCCACTGCGGCATCCACCAACTGCCATGTCACGTTGGAAGCCACCCCGCCTACACCGAAGAGGTGTCGCGCGACATCGAGCAGATCAATCAGCTTCTCAAGAAGAGCCTTGAGAAGCCTTGCGAGGACTGGAAACCACCCGAAAACATTCCAACCGAGTTCAAGAAACATGAAAACAAATACTGGAACTGGATCGTTGTTTTTGGCGAAAGCACAAAGGGATCGCACATCAATACATTCCGAAAAAACCTCGTCGAGGAGCTGACAAACAAGGTGAAATCCCGCTCCCTCAGAATGGGCAAGAAGACCTGACCCCAACCCCATCCACCTATGAGCTTTCTACCCTGGCTTTCAGACAACGAGAATGACGCCTTCGCATGGATCACCTATGCACCCAACTCATTGAGGAAGGAGCCCAAGGAGTACGAACTGCACGAGGGGATTTCCGTGCAGCACTGGTACCCGGCGAGCGTGATCTTCCCTCTGACGGAGAACCGCGGCCTTGAGCTCACGGACTCCGTTCCCAACACGCTCAACCTCATCATCGTGTCGGAGAGGCTGAAGCGATTCCTGGAGGCGAACGCGGGGGCCCGCATGGAGTTCCTCCCAGTCCAGCTCCGCGACCAAAAGGGCCGGCTCGTTCCAGAGCCCTACTTCATCCTCAACCTGTTGGAAGTCGTGGAGTGTGTCGACCTCGAGAAGTCGCAGTTTGAGCGCTCAGCGATAATTCCCTCCTTCATTGCCTGGTTCTCGCTCCTGGTCGTGGACCCGGCGCGGATTCCTCCAGAGGCGAAGCTCTTCCGGCTCAAGGAGAAGCCCAACCTCATCCTGATTCGAGAGGACCTCGCCCAGGTGCTCGTCAATGAGGACTACACGGGCATGATGTTCCTGGAGCTGGAAGAGTACGGCAGGGAATGGGGACGGACCTGAGCGTGAAAGACCCGGGACCATGATTCATCACGAAGCCAACGCGGTCGAAGCCATCCGGGTCCTGACGCTGGAGGCCGAGAGCGGCCCCCGCCCCGTGGAGGAGCGCGAGCGCATCCTCTTCCACCTGTCGCGGCATTGCCGCATCGCCGCGCTCAGCGCCCTGCTGGCCCGAGCGGATGTCGTGTCCTTCCGCGAGCGCCTGCGGTTGTCGGGAACATGGCGGTTGAATCTCCTGAGAGACCGCGCCGCGCAGGAGAGGCCCTTCAGCCGGTTCACGGGCGCCGCCCAGATTGCGCCCCTCTGTGATGCCCTCGCCGCCGGTGAGGACACGCTCGCCCAAGACATCGCGCGCGCGTCCGCTCCCGAGTGGCTGGCACGCAAGGAGTTCGAGGACGACTTCTACTATGGGCGGCTGTTGGGCGGATTCGCCCTCCGGGAGCCTGGGTGGGAAGCCGTGGCGGCCCCCCTGCTCTCCGGGCTCCTTCGGGTCATGCAAGATGAGACTGCGCCACGGGTCCGCGTCTGCCGCGCCCTGCTGGCCCACGAACCCGACGCCTTTGTCGCAGCCCTGCTGGAGCTGCTGGAACGACATGGCGCCTGGTTCCGCGCCAGGGCGGGAACCTTGCAGGCCCGCGAACCCGCGTTCGAGTTGGAACGGTCGGTTTGCGTGGAGGGCCTCGCCTTGCTGCACCTCGCCTCACGGCATGGCTTGTCGGTCGACCCGGCGGCGGAATACCCACTGCTCCCTGACATTGCCCGAGTGGGCTGAGCTTTTCGGGTCGCCCACTCGGGCTCCGGCGCGCGCGAAGAAGGAAGCGGAGCGCCGGAGCTGAGAGGCCTCGGCGGCTACTGCACCTTCACGCCGATGGCGTAGGCCCGGACGTAGCCGGGATCCGAGACCGCGTGCCACTTGGAGCCAACGGTCCAGCCATTGTGCACCGTGGGGTTGGTCATCCAGAGCAGATGTCCCAACCGGGTGTAGGTGACGTCCGCGCCTCCGCCCGTCACCACGAAGCCGTCCGGCACCGTCGCGGTCGCCATGGGAGCGTCACCGGTCGCGGAGAGACTGCTCTGGATGGCGTTGATGATGTTGCCCACGCCCGGAATGGTGGTGCGGATGCCGATGGCGGACACGAACATCATCGACACATCGAAGACCTGGTGGTCCTTGCCAGACGCGTAACAGCTGCTCGAACTCATGGGATAGGCGTCCACGGCCATGTTGCCCGCGCTGCTGTACTGAATCTGGAAGGCGCACCCCAGCAGCGTGTAGCCGCTGTCAACGTAGGCCGTGGCGCTCGGAGTGCCGGAGTAGTTGCTTGCCACCGAGGTCAGCTTCACGTGCTCCAGGAGCTGCTGGCGCGAGAGCCCATTCACCCGGATGCCAATGGCATAGCCACGGATGGCGGAGGGGTCCGAGTAGATGTGGTCCTTCGCCCGTACGGTCCATGAGGAGAAATACGGGTCGGGGTACGACGCCGTCAGCAGACTTCCATAACCGGCATGCCCGATCCACGTGGTGGCGCCCCCGCCGCCAATGACCACCCAATCCCCTCCCACGGGAATCGTGACGATAGGCTGGCTGGTCGTCTCCGAATCCTTCTGGAAGATGCCGACCTGGATCTTCCCGGAAGCATCCGTGAAGACCTTCTGCTGTGCGGCGGCCGTGCTCGACACGAAGCCAAGGCACGACGAAGCCATCACCACCAGAGCGCGCGTCCACTTCTTCATGCGGTCCATTTCTCCTGAAAGGGTTTCAGCCCGCGAGATACCACACCTGTGGTATCGCAGGAAAACCAGGAGTGACCGCATTTCAGCATTACACGGACGCTGTACCCAGCCCTTCGGTAGGTTCGCCTTCACCGCGGCCTGGATGCCGCGGCGGGCGAGCTGCGGATTGCCGCCCGTGAGGAGCTTCACCGGCCTGGCCTTGCTCGCACCGGGTCTGGCCTTCGTGCCCGATTTTATCGGGCATTGGGTGGCCACCTTCCACCGTTCAGTCGGTGCGTCGCCCGCTGCGCCACTTGTGGGCATAGGGCAGCACGAACAAGTACAGCCCGGAGAACAGGAGCAAGGCGAGCGGGATCAGCGCCAGGAAACCCACCCAGACGACAGTCGACTCCTTTGCCATTGCGACGATGTTGACGATGACCGCCACCGTGAAGGCAATGGACAGCCAGCGATGGAACAGCCGAATCCAATGGGTCCACGCCCGCGACACCTGCGCGGAAGATGGGCCCGAAGCGGCTGGGGCATGCGTGCTCATGAAATCCTCGCGAGCAGGTCGACGAGCTTCCCGCCCATCATGTTCCAGCCGTAGCGCGCGCCGCCGAAGTTCTGCTTCTGGTCCGGCTTGAAGCCCGACTGCACGAGGGACAGGCGCGTGCCCGCCGCCGTGGGCGTGAGCGTGAAGGTCACGACGGTGTCCAGGACCATGTCGCCGACGACCCACGTGTAGCTGAGCTTCTGCTGCGGTTCGCTCTCGAGGATCCGACAGTTCACGGTGCCGTCCCAGCCGGGGTACGGCTGCGTCTTGAACGCGAACGCGGCTCCCGGCTCGAGCTTGAACCCGACGACGGGCAGGAGCCACTCGGTGAGCAGCTCGGGGTCGGTGAGCGCGCGCCACACCTTCTTCGGCGAATGATGCAGATCGAATTCGAATGAAATGGATTCGGTTTGCGATGGGGCGGTCTTGTCGAGGGGCTTCATTCGTCCATTTTCTCCAGCAGTGCTTCAAGGCGATCCACGCGCTCCGTCCAGAAGGCGCGGTAGTGCGTGAGCCAGTCGATGAGCGGCTTCATCCCGCGTGGCTCCACCCGGTAGTAGACACAGCGCCCTTCGCGCCGGCCGTTCACCAGGCCGGCGTCTTTCAATGCGGCAAGGTGCTGCGAAACCGCCGGCTGAGAGATGTCGAAGCGCGCCGTGAGGTCCTTCACCGCCGCTTCGCCCTGCGTCAGCGACTCGAAGATCGCCCGGCGGCTGGGGTCCGCCAGCGCCTGGAAGATCTTGTCTTCGGCCACAGCCGCTCTCTGCATGCACAACCAATAAGCCTGCACTTATTGGTTGTCAAGCGCGTGGATCGGACCGCCTGGCCGCAGCACCGCGGGCTTCAGCCCGAAGAGGGGCCTCAAGCGGCCATCGTGGACTGCGTCGCGGCACAGGAGCTCGGGCACCCTCGCGATGCCGACTCCCGCGATCGCGGCTTCGCGCGGCGCCCTGGAACGTACCCGGGCGCATCGTGGAGGGACTCCAGGCCGGGAATCACCACGCGCACCACCTGGCCCATCCCTACCGAGCCCAGGCGCCCCAGCTCCCAGGCCACGTCCTTCGGGAGTCGGTTCCCGGCCCGTGGCTTCACGGGCCGGACCTCGCGGCCCTGAAGGCCTCAGCGCATGCAGACCGCTTCGACGTTGTTGCCGTCCGGGTCGAGCAGGAAGGCGGCGTAGTACGTCGGGCTGTAGTCGGCGCGCACGCCAGGACGGCCGTGGTCGCGGCCACCCGCCCCGAGCCCGCCTTCATGGAAGCGGTCGACGGCGGCCCGTTCGGAAGCCCTCAGCGCCACATGCACCCCGGGGCTGACGGCATCCTGGGAGTGATAGAGCCACAGGGCCGGCTCGCCCGGCGGGCCAAAGCCCGCGCTCGACGCGTCACGGGTGCACAGCACGTGTCCCAGCGAGGCGAGCGCCTTCTCGTAGAAGCGCACGCTCGCGTCCAGGTCCTTCACCTTCAATCCAATGTGGTCGTACACGCTGCTCTCCTTGGGTGATGACCGTCATCCTAGGGAGGGCACCGCGCGCCCGACTTGGAGGAACTTGCGCCCCTTGCGCGCGGCCTGACGGAAGCCGCCAGGAGGGACGCCCGCGGCGCGGTGGAACGTGCGCACGAAGTTGGAGAGGTCACCAAAGCCGACGTCGAAGGCGATGTCCGTGATGGAGCGGGTGTCCCCGGCCAGCAGCCGTGCCGCGTGGCGCAGCCGCGAGCGGACCAGGTACTGGTGCGGCGTCACGCCCAGGACCTTCGAGAAGAGCCGCAGGAAATGGAACGGGCTGAGTCCGAACTCCCGGGCCACCCGTTCGAGCACGACGGGCTCGTGCGAGTGCGCGTCCAACCACAGCGCCGCCTCCACCGCGCAACGGCGATGCCGGGGCCCGGCATCCAGCGGCTTGCGCTTCCTTCCGGAAGCCAGGTCCACGAAGCGGGCCGCCAGCAGGACGCCCAGCTCATCAAGCCCGAGCTCGCGCCGACCCTCCGCTGTCGCCTGCGCGAGTTCGGCGAACACCATCAATTCGGGCAGCGGCGGCATGGCGCCAGTCCGCCAGACATCCCTCCGCCCGCCAAGGGCGTCCACCAACGTCTCCGAGAGTCGGAAGGACAGACACTCGTCGCCGCCCACCACGTGCTCGTGCGTGCACTGGTATTCGTCACCGGGGTGGCCAATCAGCAACGAGCCCGCCACCAGCTCGAACGCGTTTCCTCGCGTGTGGTAGCCGAAACTCCCCTTGCGGACGTAGGCGATGGAGAAGCCCGTGTGCAGCTCCGTGAACGGCGTGTCGCCGGGCCCTGCGTGGCACCGGTAGTCGAACACCGAGAGTGAATCGCACCGCATGACCGTCGTGGCCGTCATCGTTCATTCCCTCCGACCGTCGCCGCATCCAGGAGGGCATCCACCCCAGGCCGTCGTGACGCGGCGCGAGCTTGGTCACGCCCGGCCCCGCGCACTTGGAGAATCTTGCCCTGGTGAATCACGGCACCCGCGTGAAGGTTCCTTCGCGGTCGATGTCGGCTTCAATCACGTAATCGTCCGTGGAGTGCTGCCAGTACACCCGGTCGTCGACCGAGAACCCGAGCATGTCGCCTTCGAGCACCGGGAGGTCCGCTCCGACGAAGCGGTTGTCACCCACGGCCACGGTCATGAGCGGGCTCTGACGGAACCCATCGACGCCCCTGCGGGCGAGGGTCAGGCGCACCTGGCCGGGCTTCGAGGCCCGGACCCTCCAGGCCCGGATCTCCCCAGGCACCGGGCACAGGGTGTCGCCTTCGGACTTGAGCGTCAGGGGCGTTGAAACGAACAGGTTCCAGACCGTCACCTGATTCGGCGTCGCGCGGTCAAAGGCGATCCGGTTGTTGTCCGTTCCGTTCTCGCCGTGAGAATCGTAGACGAACACATCGTCCTTGTGCGTCGCGGTCACGTCGAAGCGCTGCTTCGCCGGCCCCTGCAGCATGAACATCCGGTCCTGCTCCACGCGAAACTCAATCGTGCCGTAGAAGGCACTCTGGTACTTGCCCAGGAGCCCATACTTGGCGGAGATGACGCGGGCCGGATTGGCGGTGTCGCTGGCGCGGGCGGGCGGATGCAGCTCCTGACGCATCGCCTCCTGGAACCTCTCCACGAAGGTCTTCTTGTGTCCGGGATGCACGAAGCTGTCGAAGTCTGGCTTCAGGAGCGCGGCAACCTCCAGCCCGGGGTCGCTGACAAACCCCCTGAAGGCCGCACAGAGGGCTTCCGCGACTCCGACCGGCTCACCATTGGTCAACACGACGACTCCAAGCCGGTCCTCCGGCCAGAGCTCGACGCTGGTGGCCGCGCCGAGCCCGAAGGCGCCGGAGTGGCTGTACTTGAGGGGCTGGCCTTCCCTGTCAGTGACATTCCAGCCCAGGCCATAGCCACTCGTGTGCGGCTCGCGCGGCACCCCGGGCTTGTAGATGCCAGGGACATAGGGCCGGTGGGTCAGGCTCAGCCAGCGGAAGAACTCCGCGTCGAAGCCCAATCCCAGGTCACCCAGCTGCAAGCGGAGCCACAGTGCCATGTCATTGGCGGAGGAGGTGACGCCGCCCGCGGGGGACTGCGCGTCGGGGTTTCTCTGCGCGTCAGGATTGGGCTTTCCATCAGGAAGGGGCTTCGCGTGATACCACTCCCCATTGGCCCTGAGCCGATGCGCCCAGGTCCGGTTCTCGCGCTTCAGGAAGTCGGAGTAGCGCGAGCTGGTCGACTTCATCCCCAGGGGCGCGTACAGACGGTCGTGGGCCACGTCCTCCCACTCCTTTCCGACGTGCAGGGCCGCCTGACACGCCGCCGCCGTCAAACCGAAGTTGGTGTAGGCGTACCCGCCCGTACGGTCGAGCGCGAGCAGGCGCAGCCGCTCCAGCACCGCCTTGCGGTCATGGCCCATGTCCTCGAGCAGGTCGCCCGCGTGGTCGGGCAGCCCACTGCGGTGCGCGAACAGGCTGGCGAAGGTCGGCGTGACGGCCAATCCCAGACTCGGGACCTTCTCCTCCCAACCGTCCGAGGTGCCAGGGATCAGCGTCGTCATGACCGTGGACGCCAGCGGCTTGGACAGCGACGCGAGGGGGAAGACCGTGTCCGCGGTGACCTGGTTGTCGGCCGCGGGCGCCTGCGAGCCCAGCAATCGGCAACCCGCTCCCAGGGTCTCGACGAGGGGAGGGCCCTGCTCGGGGAGCCAGGCGATGGCGATCGCCACTCCCGGCACCCCCGTGGCAATCCTTGCGTGCTCTGTGTATTCGCACAACCGCTGCCACCCGCGCTGGACGTCCGCCTGGGTAATCATCCAGACAGTCTTCATCACGCCAGGGTCAACCGCAATCCATTCCTGTGGCCGCACCCGCCTTGAAGCCGCAGCCGTCAAGGCACGTCCGCCGAGGCCTTGATGAAGTCGATGAACGCTCGCAGCGGCGCGGGCACGAGGCGCCGTCCGGGGTAGTAGAGGAAGGGCCCCGAGAAGCGCTGCCACCAGGGCTCGAGGATGGGTTCGAGGGCGCCGCTCTCCAGATGCGGGCGCAGCCAGTCCTCGAAGAGGCACACGACGCCAGTGCCGGCGATCGCCGCGTCGACGGCGAGATCCGTCGCCCCGCCCACCTGCACGATGAGCGGCCCCGTGGGTTCGATCCGGACCACCTCGCCGTCGCGCTCGAACTCCCACGGCGTCATCGTGCCACTCGCGAAGCGGCCCCGCAGACACGCATGGCCGAGCAGCTCGCGGGGGTGCTCCGGCCGGCCCTGGCGCTCCAGGTAGGCCGGGGAGGCCGCGGTGGCGAAGCGCTGGACGCGCGGCCCGATCGGCACCGCGACCATGTCCTGTTCCAGCCGTTCGTCGTAGCGGATGCCGGCGTCGCACCGGGCTTCGAGCACGTCGACGAAGCGGTCTTCGGCCACCACCTCCAACTGGATGTCGGGATAGGCGGCGAGGAACGGCGGAATGATGCGCGGCAGCACCAGCCGGGCCGCGCTGACCGGCACATTGAGGCGCAACGCGCCCGCCGGCTTGTCGCGAAAGCCGTTCACCACATCGACAGCGGCTTCCATCTCGGTCAATGCCGGGCCGAGCCGCTCCAGCAAGCGCTCCCCTGCTTCGGTAGGGACGACACTGCGGGTCGTCCGGTTGAGGAGCCTGACCCCGAGCCGCTCCTCCAGACGACGGACCGCCTCGCTGAGCGCGGACGCACTGCCACCGCTCGCACGCGCACCCTCACGAAAGCTCCGGGCGCGGGCCACCACCACGAAGGCGTTCAGATCACCCAGGTCGACCTTCACTGTTCGCCACCCCGTACAACCTGTGCGGACCGGACCCCGTTATCGCGGAGCCTCGGAACGTCTATCCCTGCCTCATCTCGAAAGGAGATGAACCATGCCCGGAATCGATCAGTCCAGCACCTTCGCCCTCGGTGGACGCAACGTGAAGCGGCTCGGCTATGGAGCGATGCAGCTCGCGGGGCCCGGCGTGTTCGGCCCGCCCAGGGATCATGACGCGGCGTTGGCCGTGCTGCGGGAGGCCGTGGCGCGCGGGGTGAACCACATCGACACCAGCGACTTCTACGGCCCCCACGTCACCAACCGGCTGATCCGCGAGGCGCTCGCGCCCTATTCCCGCGACCTCGTCATCGTCACCAAAATCGGCGCGCGACGCGGCGAGGATGGCTCATGGAACCCGGCGTTCTCGCCCGAAGCACTGACCCAGGCGGTGCACGACAACCTGCGCAACCTCGGGCTTGACGTGCTGGACGTGGTCAACCTCCGGATCATGTTCGATACCCATGGGCCCGCCGAAGGGTCCATCGAAGCACCGCTCACCGTCCTGGCCGGGCTTCAGCAGCAAGGCCTGGTGCGACACATCGGGCTGAGCAACGTCACCGCCGCGCAGGTCGCGGAAGGACGCCGGATCGCTGAGATCGTCTGCGTGCAGAACCAGTACAACCTGGCGCACCGGAGCGATGACGCACTGATCGACGCCCTGGCCCGTGACCGCATCGCCTATGTGCCGTTCTTCCCGTTGGGTGGCTTCACCCCGCTGCAGTCATCGACCCTGTCCGATGTCGCCGCGCGCCTCGGCGCGACACCCATGCAGGTCGCGCTCGCCTGGCTGCTTCGCCGCGCACCCAACATCCTGCTGATCCCCGGCACCTCGTCAGTCGTGCACCTGCGGGAGAACCTCGCTGCGGCCGAGCTCAAGCTGCCGGACGACGCGATGAAGCAGCTGGACTCCGTGGGCAGCATCCGCTCCGCCTGACTCACGAACGCTCCGGGGAGTAGACTGCCCGCCCATGATCAAGCTCCACCAGTTCAACCCTTCTGGGAATTGCTACAAGGTTCGCCTGCTGCTGCATCAGCTGGCGATTCCATTTGAAACGCGGGAGGTGGATCTCACCGCGGGAGAGACGCGCACGCCGGAGTTCAAGGCGATGAACCCCATTGCCCGGACCCCCACCGTGGAGCTGGAGCCAGGCGTCTTCCTCGCCGAGTCCAACGCCATCCTCTGGTATTTCGCCGAGGGCACGCCCTTCATTCCCAGCGACCGGCTGGAGCGGGCGCGGATGCTCCAGTGGATGTTCTTCGAGCAGTACAGTCACGAGCCCTACATCGCCGTGGCTCGGGCGTGGCTCACCTTCTTCGGTGTCCCTGCCGGCAAGGAGAAGGAGCTGGAGGAGCGCATCCAGAAAGGCTACGCCGCGCTCGACGTCATGGAGGGCGAGCTGAGCAAGCGGCCCTTCTTCGCGGGCGAGCACTACAGCCTCGCGGACATCTCGCTGTATGCGTACACGCACGTGGCGGAGGAGGGCCGCTTCG
This sequence comes from Corallococcus praedator, assembly GCF_003612125.1. Taxonomy (GTDB): domain Bacteria; phylum Myxococcota; class Myxococcia; order Myxococcales; family Myxococcaceae; genus Corallococcus; species Corallococcus praedator. The sequence goes on along the minus strand of NZ_RAWI01000152.1, from coordinate 413 downwards.
ACCTGGGCCGCTATCCCGCCATCCGCTCCTGGTTCGAGCGGGTGCAGGCCCAACCCCGCCACCTGCGCATCACCGACATCATCAACGCGCCGTCGGCTTCGCAGCCCTCCCAGGCGAAGTCGGGGCTGTAGGTGGGCAGGCGGGCTTCTCCAACCTGTCGCTACCGCGACGTCGCGGGTTGCATTGCCGTGCATGCAGCGGGAGCGCCGGAGATTCTCGCTCAGTGTCGCTCGACGGCGACCCCACGGCATTCGAAGTGCCGGCTCAATGAGCCCAGTTCATAACGGGCAACGAAGCGCCGCGCGATGGCCCGGGCCATGATCCGATAGACCGCTTCGGTGGGATGCGCCAGATCGCTCGTCGCGACGGGAGTGGGTGGCGGCAGTCCGTAGCGCATCGGGGGAGCCCGGGGG
>NZ_RAWI01000151.1 GCF_003612125.1 Corallococcus praedator | reverse complement strand
GTCGGGGCTCCGGCCAGGGAGAAGAGGGTGCGGGGGGCGGACATGCGGGCTCCGTGGAGTGGGTGTCAGGCCGCTGAGTAGCCCGTGCATCCCTGCACAGCCCGCCGCTATCTTCGCGCAATGGGTGTGCAGAAACGACCAGGCCCCCTGGACTGGGAAGACCTGCGTGTCTTCGTGGCGCTGGCGCGCGCGGGAAGCCTGTCGGCGACGGCGCGGGAGCTGAAGGTGAGCCACGCCACGGTGGGACGGCGCATCGCCGCCCTGGAGGAGACGCTCGGCCGCACGCTGTTCGACCGTCGCGCCGACGGCTACCTGCTCACCGCCGATGGGGCGGCGGTGCTGGAGTTGGCGGCGGACATGGAGGAGCGCGCGGACGGCATCCTGCGCCGCAGCGGACAGCAGGCGGGGCTGACGGGCACGGTGCGGCTCACGGCCACGGAGACGCTGGCTGAGCGCTTCCTCATCCCGCGCCTCGCAGCGCTCCACCGCCGCCATCCCGGCATCCACCTGGAGGTGGTGAGCGATTCGCGCGCGCTCAGTCTCGCCAAGCGGGAGGCCGACGTGGCCGTCCGTCTTGCGCGCCCGCAGGTGGGGGAGTTGGTCGCCCGGCGTCTTGCGAGTCTTGCCTACGGCGTCTACGCGGCGCCGGACGGGGACACGTCGGCGTGGGTGGGCCTGGACGACTCCCTCGCCCACATCCCTGAAGCGAAGTGGCTCGCCCAGCACGCGGCCGGTGAGCGTCTCGTGCTGCGCACCAATACACTCATGGGGCAGCTCGCGGCGGTCCGGGCAGGCTTCGGTAAAGCCCTGCTGCCGCACTGGTTCGCCGGGGAAGAGGGCGGTCTCATCGCCCTGCCGCCGCCCGCCCCGCCACCGGTGCGCGAGGCGTGGCTTGTCGTGCACCCCGACCTGAAGGACGTCCCGCGCGTACGCGCCGTCATCGACGCGGTGGTCGGCGCGTTCGAGGAGGAGAAGGAGCGGCTTGGCCCCGGCGGCACAGCGCTCAGCCCGGCACCGCTGAAGTGATCCGGTCGTCTCAGAGGCGGCCGGCCTTGAGTTCGCCCACCAGGTGCGCGCAGGCCCGCACGGTGAGCGCCATCATCGTCAGGGTGGGGTTCTGCGGGCCCTGGGAGGGGAAGCAGGCGCCGTCCGTGACGAAGAGGTTGGGGATGTCCCAGCTCTGGTTGAAGGGGTTGAGCACGGACGTCTTCGCGTCCCTGCCCATCCGCGCGGTGCCCACCTCATGGATGGCCATGCCCGGCTGGGACAACGTCCGGTTGACCTGCTCCACCGTGCAGCCGGACTCCTCCAGCATCTCCAGGCAGGAGCTGACCGCGTCCTCCGTCATCTTCAACTCGTTGTCGGAGTGTCTGCACTCGATGTGCGCCGCCGGCACGCCCCAGCGGTCCTTCACCGTGCCGCTCAGCGTGACGCGGTTCTCCGCGCGCGGGAGCATTTCGCCGAAGGGCACCATGTGGAGCTGGTCGTCGAAGGAGAAGACCTGGACGCCATAGCCTCGCGCGAAGTTCGGGTCGCGCTCGGTGACGTTGCGGAACTGCGGCACGTACGCCCAGCCGTGCGCCTTCTGCTGCAGGTGCGCGGGCAGGTTCATGCGCGCCTCGATGCCCCGCAGGTAGATGTGGTCCATCAGGTGGCGACCCAAGAGGCCGGAGCTGTTCGCCAGGCCGTCCGGGAACGCCCGGTTGCGCGAGTGCAACAGCAACCGCGTGGATTCAATGGTCCCAGCGGCGACCACCACCACCTTCGCGTGCACCTCTTCCGACGTGCCGGTGTTCGCGTCGATGAAGGACACGCCCGTCACCTTGCCGGTGTTCGGGTCGTGCATCACGTGGCTGGCGATGGCGTGCGAGCGCAGCGTCAGGCGCCCCGTCTTCTGGGCCGCCGGCAGCGTCACCGGCGCGTTGGAGGTGCGCCGGGCGACGACGTGGCGGTTGGGCCAGCGGGCCCTCACCTTCTCGCGCAGCCGGACCTCGCCGGGCGACAGCGGCGCGGGCCCCGCGAAGACGGAGTCCGGCAGCGTGTCCACGCCGTCCGAATTGCCATACAGGCCCATCCACCGCTCGACGATTTCGTAAGACGGCGCCAGCTCCGCGAGCGACAGCGGCCAGTCCGGGCTGAGCCCGTCCAGGCTGCCCGCGTGGAAGTTGAAGTCCGACAGCCGGTAGAACTGGCGGCCGTGGCTCTTCACGCTGGTGCGCCCGCCTACCTGCCGCGCGCGGATCCATGCGAACGGTGCGTCGTCCGGCGTCGTGTAGGGGTTGTCCACGTCGTCCACGAACGCGTGCGGGTGGAAGGGCCACGCGAAGCTCGTCGCCTGGATGGACTGACGCCCCTTGCGGTCCGCGTCGGACTCCACGCGGTAGCCCAGCTTCTGCCGCACGCGGTGCATCACGTGCAGCACCTTGTCCGCCTGCGCGCTCCGGCCTGCTTCCAGCACCAGCACGCGGAGGCCCGCCTCCGTCAGCTGCTTGGCGGCCCAACCCCCACAGGCCCCGGAACCCACCACCACCGCGTCGTAGACCGTCTTGGACAGCTTCATTGCCGCACTCACCTGGACGGTCTTTCTGCCGCCGCTGCTAAAGTTTGTCTAAACTGTAAGCCAGGAGTTCGTTGGGACCTAGAGGGTGTAAAGGTCAGGCCGGTGCCAACACAAGCCCGGGGCCGGGACTTCCCCTTGGGGCGCTCCTGTCGGAGAGGGTCGGACAATGGCGGGTCTGTTGAAGCGGATTCGGTGGGGGCGGCTGCTGGGCGTCCTGGTGGTGTTGCCGTGTCTGCTGGTGGCGCTGGCCCTCTTCGGCCGGGCGGCGTGGCGCTCCGAGCAGTACTTCCACTACCCGAAGCCGGTGGCGGTGCTGCCCGCGGACCTGGCCTCCGCGTCCGCTCGGGAGGTGACGCTGCGCACCGAGGACGGGGTGGAGCTGCGCGGCTGGTACGTGCCTTCGCGCAACAAGGCGGCGTGGGTGCTGGCGCATGGCCTGTCGCAGACCCGCGTGGACCTCCTGCCGGAGGCGCGGGTGCTGCGCGACGCGGGCTACGGGGTGCTGCTGTTTGATTTGCGCGCGCACGGGCAGAGCGGCGGTGAGACGTCCACGTGGGGTGACAAGGAGCGCATGGATGTGCGCTCGGCGCTGGAGTTCGTGCGGGCGCAGCCGGATGTGGACCCCTCGCGGGTGGGGGCGCTGGGGTTCTCCATTGGCTCCGCGGCGGTGGCGGAGGTGGCGGCGAAGGATCCGAAGGTCGCGGCGGTGGTGCTGCTGTCGCCCTTCAACACGCTGCGGCTGGCGGCGGCGTATGACTTCCGGCGCTTCGGCGTGGTGACGCAGACGGGGGCGCTGCTGCCCTTCTGGCGGCGGGGCATCCAGTTGGAGCAGGTGCGGACCCTCGATGCGGTGGACCACATCCGGCCCCGGCCCCTGCTCATCGTCGCGGGGACGGAGGAGTCCGGGCAGGTGCTGCTGGATGAGCTGTTCGCGCACGTGGGCCTGTATGCCCAGACGTGGCGCATCCCCGGCGCGTCGCATGGCAACTTCGCCGCGACGGCTCCCGAGGAGTATCCGCGCCGGCTGCGCGCGTTCGCGGACGAGGCGCTGAAGGCCGGGCCCGTCGCGGAGGATGCGGCGGCCGTGGAGCCTGCGCCCGCGGTGAAGGCACCGGGGAAGAAGAAGGCTCCCGCGAAGAAGCCCTCGCGCAAGACGAAGGCGGGAGCAGGGGAGCGCACGGGGCGCTGACGCTCTCGGGATGAAGTCGGGGCCCGCCTTGGCGCGAGCGGGCCCGTGCTGCCTGCTACGCCTCGGCCGGGGGCGCGGCGGCTTCCAACTTCGCGAGCTGATCCAGGTACGCGCGGCCCTTCACCGGATCCGTCATGTACAGGAAGGCCGCCATGCCCTTGAGCTGTTCCAGCGATTCGCCCTCGCGGCCCGGCTTGCCCTTCTGGCGGTTGTGGATGGCCGCGCGCAGGCGGCGCACCACGTCGCGGGGGACTCGCGCGGCGGGCGTTCCGTCCTTCGCCTCGTTCACCACGAGCCCCGTGACCCGCTGACGGCTGCCCTTGCGGGCCACGCGCGTCTTGTTCGGGTGCACCGTGAAGCCCTCCGCCTCCACCACGTCCTTCACCCGCGCGAGCAGCACCGCCACCGGCGCGCCCTGGGCCCGGCGCGCCCTGGGCGCCTTCGCCTTCGTCCAGGAGAACGTCAGGTCGTCCGCGTAGCGCGTGTACGTGAAGCCCAGCTTGCGCGACAGCGCTGAGAGCCGCTTGTCCATCCGCAGGCACAGCGCGTTGGTGATGCCCGGCGACGTGGGTGCGCCCTGCGGCAGCGCTCGCGGCCCCTTCGCCACGTGCAGCGTCTTGCCCCGGAAGGACAACAGCTCGCGCGGGGCCTCGGTGGACATCAGCGCCAGCAGCGTGGACGTGCCCTCCGGCAGGCCGCCCTTGCGCAACAGGCCCTTCACGCGCCGCCACGTCACCGTGGGAAAGAAGTCCTTCAGGTCCACCTTCACCACCACGTCCGCGCCCTGGTGGGCCAGCGCGTTGGTGAGGATGGAGCGCCCCGCCACGAAGCCGTGCGCCGCGCCGTGCACCGGCAGCCGCTCCACGATGTTGGAGAGCACCCAGCGCTGCGCCTGCTTCAGCTCCGGCTTGGGGGACGTGATGGTCCGCTCGCTGCCGTCCCGCTTGGGGATGCGCCAGCTCACGTAGTTGGAGCCCGTGTCCACGTCGCGGTGGAACGCGAAGCCGCGCAGCTTGGACACGCTGATGTCCAGCGCCTTCGCCAGCGCCTCCGCCGTGTCCAGCGTGGGCAGGCCGTTGACGCGCGCGCGCTCCTCGCGGTGCTCCAGGTCGAAGCGGTCCGGCCCTTCCGCCTCGCTCCAATGGATGCCCACGCCCAGGTGGTTGATGTGCGTGGCCTTCCACGCCTCATGGGCCTGGCGCCCGAGCGCGCGGCGCTCCACGGCCTCCGCCTTCTTCTTCTCCTTCCAGGCGGTCTTCTCCTTCTCCTTGAGGGAGGAGAAGTCCACCTCGTCCGCGAGCGCGCCCTTCGCGACGAGCTGCGCCTGCACCCATTCCTCGGTGCCACCGGCTTCGGTGATGGCCTTCCAGCGCGCGAGCAGCACGTCGTGCGCGGCGCGGCGGGCCTCGCGCTTGGATGCGGTGGCGGTGTTGGACGCGGCGGCCGGCGGGACTTCGGGCACGGCCTGCGGCGGGGCGGCGGGGACGAACGACTCCAGCTTGGCGGTCATCGAGGCACCTTCGACGGGCGCGGCGGCTTCAGGAGGGGCGACGGACGAATTCGAGCGGTCGAGGGAGGCCAGGAATGCACCACCAGCTCACCTGGGGCACGGTAGCCTCACCGGCTCTCCCCTCCGGTGCACTGGTGGCCGGGTGGGAAAACGGCGGTTGCGTCGTTGGTTCCGCTTCCCACCCGGCCACCAGTGCACCGGAGGGAGAGAGCCAAGAACAGGCTACCTTGCGGAGAGTGTCCAGCATTTCAACCAGAGCGGCGCAACGCCGCTCCCGCGCTCGAGGCGCTAAGGCTGATGCGGTCCAGACCTCTCTCGACCACTCGTCATTCGTGTTGCGTCCGTCGCACCCATCCTTCCAGCCGCCCCGTCGGCGGCCGGGCCGTTGGTTGAGGGTTTACACCAGAGTCGAGGCCGCGTCGATGTAGCCGTCAGCGGTCAATTTCTCCAGACGGTTGAAGTACGCCGTCCGGGCTTCCGTATCCGAATCGAACCACAGGCGCTGGTGGCGCGAGTCGCCCAGGCGCGGTCCCCACGCGAGGACCACCACCTTGCCATCCAGCGAGACGCGGTACACCTGCTCCAGACCCGTCGCCGGGTCGCGGCGCACGTACGAACGCGTCTCCGCGCGGATGAGCTTGCGGCCCTCCGGCGTCTGACGCAGCGCCTCCTCCTCCGTGCGACGGCGCGCGTACGCCAGGCGCAGCGCGAGCATGTGCTCGCACGGGCCTTCACGCATCCCGGAGCGACGGAAGTGCGGGCAGCCGCAGCCCGCGTCCTTCACGCGGCCCTCCAGGTCCAGCGTGAAGCTGGGGAAGAAGCTGCGCACGGCCTCGCGGTCCACCACCTCGCCCTGGATGCGCGTGCCCTCACCGACGAGGTCGTGCACCTGGGTGAGCTTCACTTCGCCCGCGCCAGGGCCGCCGTCGCCCAGCAGGCGGTGGGCGCGCGCCTCGCGCTCGTTGCCGTAGCGCAGCGCGGCCTCGTCCACCGGGGTGGGCATCAGCTCGCGGGGGCGGTAGGCGCCGCGCGCCACGTCGAAGAGGACGCGGCCGCGCAGGCACTCCAACTGGAGCGCGGCGCGGACCTGGTCCTTGGGCGCGCCCGCGTCCTTGGCCAGCACGTCGAAGGTCAGCGGGCCGTCCGCGCGCAGGCGCTGGCGCAGCTTCTCCGCGAGGGGCTCCGGCACGTCGCGGGGCATCAGCGCGTCGAAGGCCGCCGCGCTGGACCAGCCGCTCTCCGTCCAGCCGGTGAGCCCCAGCGTCAGCGTGGCCACGCCCAGGTCGATGACCCAGAACACCGGCAGGCCCGGACCCAGGAGCTGCACGTGCACGCTCTTCGCGTGGGGCAACAGGCGCGCGAGCGCGGTGAGGCGATTGCGGCCGAAGGTGCGCACCACCGCGGGCGCGTGGCCCTGGTACGGGCCGCCATGGCACTCCAGCACCTGCTCCCACGGCTCCAGCACCAGCCGGGGCGCGGCGCCGGGGACCAGCTCGAATCTCAGCGCGCGGGGTGCCTTCTTCGCGCGGCGGGTGCGCAGCGCGAAGAGCAGGTTGTACAGGTCGATGGGCGCGATGGAGCAGGTGGTGGCCGGCAGCGTCGCGGCCGACTGCACCTGGAGGAAGCCGCGCAGCCATGCGTGCGGCACGTCCACGTTGCGCGGGGCTCGGGGTTCCCCGGACGCGGGGGGCGCGGCCTTCGCGGAGGGGGCCACGTGGGCCTCCAGCGTCACCGGGGCGTAGGCGCGCAGGCGATCCAGCCGGGCGGGCAGGTCCGCGGGCACGTCCAGGAAGGTGGAGCCGTGCGCGGCCTCGCGGTTGTCGAAGAGGCTGTTGTCGAAGGCCAGGCGCGCATAGGCGCTCTCGTCGCGGGAGAACACCTCCAGCGACACCTGGTCCGGATCCACCGTGAGGACGGGGTCCAGCACCGCGTCCTTCTTCTCATCCCCTTCCAGCGCGCTGTCGAGGAACGCCTTCTGGGCTTCCCAGATTTGAGCGCTGGCGCGCTTGCCCTGCTTCATCAGGTACGCGAGGTACGCGGTGCGATCGCGTCCCCGGTAGCGCAGGTCGCTGGAGAGCACGCCGAAGGCGGCGGCCAGCGCGTCGCGGAAGAGGGTGGGGTCCTTTACGCGGCCGCTGACGCCCACGGTGCCGCGTGAGCCCTCCAGGGCCAGCTGCACGCGCGAGGCGTCCGGGGTGACGACCACGTCGCTCGCGGCGGCGTAGTTCAGCGCGACGGGATGACGTGCGGTTGCGGTGCTCACGACGGTTGACCTTCCTTGCGGGCGCGCTCGGCGGCCCGGCGTGCACGTTTGTGGGCGCGGTAGGCCGCCTTGCGCAGCTCCACCGACTGCGACTTGTCGAAGGCCGCCGTCTTCAGCAGCTCCGCCGCCTCGTCACCACCCAGGCGGCCCAGCGCGGCCCACGCGTCCTGCCGCACCTCCGGCTTCGCGTCGGATGCCACGGGCTTGAGCGGTCCCAGGTCCTTCTTCGCCAGCAGCGCGGGCACCGCGAGCCGGCGCGGCTCGCTGGCCGTGAGCAGGCCCGGCGCCACCTTCGCGCCCGTGGGGCCCATGGCCACCGGGTCGAAGGGCTTCACCTCCAGCGCCCAGGCGGCGGCCTGGTCCGGCACCAGCGCGGCCAGCACCGACGCGGCGGCGGAGCGCACCGGGGCGTCCGGATCCGCCAGCGCGGCGCGCAGGGCCTGCGCCTCGTTTGTCGCCTTCAGCCGTCCCAGCACGCGCGCGGCTTCCTGGCGCACGCCCGCGGGGGCATGGGCCTCACCCTTGCGCAGGATTTCGGCGGACGTCGCGACCAGCTCCTTCGCGCCCAGCCGGGAGCCCGCCCACAGGAGGCGCTCCCAGGCGCTGGCCAGTGGTTCGCGCTTCGGGGCCGACGTGGCGGCCCAGGAGGCGGCGGTGCGCCGTTCGGAGGCGACGACCGCGCGGGTCAGGCTGGCGGTGTCCACCGCGCCCGTCGCCTGCGCATCACCCGTCCAGGTGCCCACCAGTCGCGCGGCCTCCTCGCGGGCCTCCGGCTTGTCGTGGCCGACCAGCGCGATGACCTCCGGCAGGGGCAGCGCGCCCCGACGGGCGAGCCCCCGACGCAGTCTCAGGCGCAGCTCCGCGCTCTCCAGGGTGGCCAGCCGGGGCACGAGCTGCGCCGGGTCGCCTTCGCTGGCGAGGTAGGTGGCGGCGGGCTCGGAGATGTCCTCCTGGGTGCTGGCCACGGCGAGGAACTCCACCCGCGTGCGGTCGTTCGGGAAGAGCACGTCCAGCGCCTTGCGCGCGGCCTCGCGCAGGTCGTCGTCATCCTCGTCCAGCGCGGCGGCCAGGGCCTTCTCCGCCTCCGGGTCGCCGAGCTTGCCCAGCTCCTTCGCCACGGTGATGCGCACCTCGTCGTCCGTGTCGCTGTCGGCGAGCAGCGCCTCCAGCTTCACCCGGGCGCGCTCCCCACCGATGGCGCGCAGGCCGCGCACGCCGGCTTCCTGGTGCTCGGAGGAGGTGCCCTCCACCGCGGCGACCTCCACCTTCTCCTCGATGCGGCGGCGCTCGTCGCCCTCGGGCAGACGGCTGGCGAGCCGGCCCAGGGCCTCGATGGCGGCCAGCACCATGTCCTGCTCGGCGGGCGCGTCCGCGGTGCCTCCTCCCGCCACCGTCTCCAGTTCGGAGAGGGCGCGGGCGTCTCCCAGGGTGCCCAGCGCGAGCAGGGCCCGGCCACGCTCCTCGCCCTCACCGGCGCGCGAGTACAGCAAGAGGGGCCGCAGGGCGCTGGTCCGGCGCAGGTGCGCCACGCCTTCGGCCGCGGGCAGCATCAGTTCGCGGGCGCCCGCGCGGAGGATCTCCTCCAGCGGCTCCACCGCCGCGCCCTGCTCCACCACGCGCTTCGAGTAGCGCGCCACCGCTTCGGCGCGCACGGTGACGTCGCGGTCGGTGAAGAGCGAGACGAGCAGCGCGTCCTGGCCCTCGTTCTTGCCATGCTCCAGCTCCGTGGCGGCGGCCTTGCGGACCTCCACGTCGTTGCTGCGCACGGCCACCTTCAGGAAGCGCACGGCGAGCGCCGCGTCGCGCTTCTTCAGGTCGCGATCCCGCTCCCTCAGCTTCTCCTGCTCCGGCGGCCAGGTGAGCTGCATCGCGGCCGTCACGGTGGCGAGGCGCACGGTGGTGTTCTCGTCCTCCACGCTCTGGCGCGCGAGCACGTCCAGCGCTTCCGGACGGCGGGTGCGGCCCAGCGCGGCGACCAGCTTCGTGCGCTCCGGAATCTCCGTCGCGACGGACAGGCGCGCGGCGAGCGCGGCCACGGCGGCGGAGGTTCCCAGCCGCGCCAGGGCCTCCTGTGCACGGCGCACCACCTGCGGCACTTCGGAGCGCAGGAAGGTGCCCAGCACCTCCACCGCCCGGTCATCCCCACGCCACGCGAGCAGCTCCGCGGCGCGCAGCCGCAGGTCCTCGTGCTCGCTGCCGGCCGCGCGGCCCAGGGCCTCGGTGACGCGCGGGTCGTTGGCGCCCGCGAGCCGCTCAATCACGCCCACGCGCAGGTCGGCGTGCTCGCTGCCCAGCGCCGCCAGCAGCGGATCCAGGCTGCCCGCCGGGCTCAGCTTCTCCAGCAACTCGAAGGCGGACTTGCGCACCTCCGGCAGCGGCGAGTTGAGCGCCGCCGTCACGCGCGGACGGGCCGCGTCGCCGCGCTCCGCCAGCTCTTCCAGCGCCGCGCGGGCCACGTCCGGCGACAGCGAGGCCAGGGCCAGCGCCAGCGGCTCATCGCTGCCAGCGGGGTACAGCTCCTTGAGGCCCGCGAGCGCCGCGCGTCGCACCAACTGGTGCGGATCCTCCAGCGCGCGCAGCAGGGCGGCCACGGCGGCGGACGTGCCCGCGTAGCCTTCCAGGGTGAGCTTCACCACGCGGTCCACGGCATCGCGGCGGACGCGGTGGCCTTCCTCGTCGCCCGCGGACACCTGACGCAGCAGGCCCACGTAGGCGCCGAACGCCAGCCGGCGCAGGTGCTGGCGCTCCGCCTGGGTCGCCGTCTGCGGCGTCGCGGTGCTGCCCTCCGGCGGCTTCACCGCGGAGAAGAGGCGGCGCAGCCAGCTCTTGCCCGTGGCGGACGCCGTGCCCTGCTTCTCCGGCGTGGACGGCTGCATCACGTGCGACGCGCCCTCGGCCGTCTCCGGCTTCCAGGGTGCTTCCAGCGTGCGGGGCCGCGCGACCTTCTGCGCCTCGCGGAAGTAGTCCAGGGGCTTGTTGCGCAGCAGCAGCACCTGCGCCGCCGCGTAGCGCTGCTCCGGCTGGGCGCTGGAGAGCGCCTCGGCCAGGCCCACCACGCGCTTCGCCCGGTCCTCTTCCGAGGGCCAGTCCTTCATGTCGCCGGCCTTCTCCGGGCGCGGCGGCAACAGCACCTCCACCAGGTGCGCGCGGTATGCCTCCGGCTCCGTGCGCAGCTCCAGCGCGCGCGCCGCCGCATAACGCACTTCCGGACGGCCGCTGGACAGGGCGCTGGTCAGCAGGTCCGGCGGCTCACCATCGCGGCTGGCGCGCAGGTCGCGGGCGAGCACGATGGCGAACACCATCTCCTGCACCTCGCGCGCGGAGTCCTCCAGGCCGTGCAGCAGGCCGCCGTCTCCCTCCGGGCCCAGGGCCGCGAAGGCGAGGATGGCGCCCAGCCGGATGGGCAGGTGCTCATGGCGCAGGTTGCCGGTGAGCACCGGCAGCGCGCGGGCATCACCCAGGCGCGACAGACCGTCCGCCGCCCACGAGCGCGCCGCGACCAGCGAGTGGCCCAGCGCGTCCAGCAGCGCGCCCTCGTCGCCCCGACGGCTCGCGGTGGCGAGACCGCGCGCGCCCTGCTCCTGCAGGTCCGACAGCTCGTGCGGCAGGAGCACGGTGGCGTAGAAGCCCAGCAGGCGCCGCGAGCCCAGCGTGGCCAGCGCGCGCGATGCGCGGATCCGCAGCGGGACGAGGTAGCCGGGCGGGTAGAGCCGCTCCAGGTCCTTGTCGGTGATGAGCCCGCGCATGGGCTCGATGATGTCCTCCGCGCCGCGAGGAGCGAGCAGCTCCGCGGCCCGCACGCGCACCGGCAGCGCCGTCGCCGCGATGCCCGCGAGCAACGGTCCGTTCTCGGTGGGGATGAGCTTGTCGAGCGCGTCCAGCGCGGCGACCGCCACCTCCAGGTGCTCGTCCTGCACGCGCTTGAGGAGCGCGGAGCGCAGGGGCTCCGCGGGGGCGTGGATGGAGCCCTTCGCGGCCTTCTCGCGCAGGGCAGGGTGCGTGGAGGCGAGCGCGGCCAGGTGCGGCTCCGGCTTCTCCTTGCCCGCCAGCTTCACCCATGCCTCGTAGGCGGCGGTGGCCACGGCCACGTCGCGGTCCTCCACGGACTTCTTCAGCCGCCCCAGCGCCCAGTCTTCCGTGCCGCGCTGGGCGAGCACTTCCACCGCGCGGTTGCGCAGGTCCGGGAAGCGGCCCGTCAGCGCCCGGTCCACGGCCTTCTCCGGCGCCTTCTCGTTCCACGCCCACAGCGTGCGGAACGCCTCGCCGCGCACCTTGCCGGACTCGTCCTCCAGCGCGTTGCCCAGCAGCGGCTCCGCGCCCTCCGCCTTCGCGCCCAGCTTCACCAGCCGGTCCAGGCCGCGCACGCGCACGTCCTCGTGCCCGGAGCGCAGCGCGGCCTCCGCGGCGGACAGGGGCGCGTCCACGTCCAGCGCCACCACCGCCTCCAACGCCGTGGCGCGCACGTCCGCGTCCGCGTCGTCCAGCATCCACACCAGCCGCTCGCGGGCGCGCGGGTCCTGCAATGCCTGGAGCGAGGCCGCCGCCTGCCGACGGATGGCCGACTCGTCCTCGCGCGACAGCTGCAACAGCGCACCCAGCGCCCGTCCATCGCCCAGTTGCGCAAGGCCCCGAGCACCGCGCACCGCCGTGTCCGGCATGCGGCACGCCATGGCGGCCAGCAGCGGCTCCAGGTCGGCTTCCGTCAGCGCCGCCCCCGCCGTGGCGTTGGCGAAGAGCTTCTCGCGCGCGGTGGCCAGCTCCGCGTCGGTGGTGAGCTTCGCCTCCGCGTCCCCGGCCGCGCGCTTCGACTGGAGCATCAGCATGCGCGCCACTTCGCGCACCGAGCGGGCGAACTCCTCGTCCTGCTTCTCCAGCGTGAGCGCCAGCGCCCGGCGCTCCAACACGCGCACGGCGAAGGCCACGCGGCGCACGTCCCGGTCCGCGTCGTCCAGCGCGCGCGCCACCAGCGGCTGCATGCGCGGGTCACCCAGCAGGCCCGCCACCGAGGTGCGCAGCAGCACCTCCACCTTGAGGGCGGCGGGGCCGCGCTCGAAGGCCAGCTTCAGGGGCTCCGTGCTGCCGGCGGGGGAGACGGCGACGAGCGCGTCCAGCGCGGCCTCTCCCACGGGTGCCTTGTCGTCCGCGAGCTTGCCGGAGATGAGTCCGGGCACCAGCGGCGACGTGCCGCCCAGCTTCGCCAGCCGGCGCAGCGCCAGCACCCGCGTGTCCGAGAAACGCGAGTCGAGCGCCGCGCGAGGGGCCGCCAGCGGCGACTCCGTCTCCAGCTTCGTCAGCGCGTCCAGCGCGGCGGTGCGCACGCCCACCACGTCGTCGTTGAGGCGCTCGCGCAGCTTCGCCCGAGCGGCGGTGCGGCCCTGCGCGCCCAGTTCGATTGCGGCGAGCTTGCGCACCTCCGCGTCCGGATCCGTGCCCAGCAGGGACAGCGCGAACTCCAGCGCCTCCGGCTCCAGCAGCGCGGCGGCCTCGCGCACGGCGGCCTCGCGGCGGGGACGGCCCGCCTTGCGCGCCTCGTTGAGCACGTCGAAGCCGTGCGTGAACGTGACCGTCTCGTCCGTGGGCTTGCCATCCGTGCCCAGCGTGATGCGCGTGACGGTGCGCTCATCTCCGCCCACGAACACGAAGCCCAGCACCTGCTTCGCCTGACGGGGGTTGGCCGGCGGCCCGAAGGCCACCGCGTGCACGGCCTTGGTGCCCAGCTCGAACGTGCGCGGCTTGCGACGCTCGTCCAGCCGCCACACCTTCAGCTTGCCGTCGCCACCCACCGACGCGATGCGCTCCGCCGGCTCCTGGCCCGCTTCCGCGGGGGGCGTGGGCGGGAACACCAGCCCCAGCACAGGGCCCGCGTGGCCGCTGTCCTTCTCGCCGCGCACCTCGAACTCCACCGCGCCGACCAGGTACCAGATGCGCAGCTTCCCATCGTCGCCCGCGGAGACCAGCCGCCCGTCGCGGGGCGTGAAGGCCAGCGCGCGCACCGCGCCCTCGTGGCCCGCCATGTCCCGCTGGGCTCCGGACGCCACCGTGAACGAGCGCACCACGCCGTCATCGCCCGCGCAGGCGACGTACGTGTGCGTGGGGTCCACCGCCACCGCGCGCAGCGGCTGCGGGGACGCGCTCCACTCCTTCAGCTTGCGCGTGCTCTCCCAGTCCCACGCGCGCACGAAGCCGTCCACGCCGGCCGTGTAGAGCACCTTGCCGTCCGCGCTGGACGCCAAAGCGGTGCACCCGCCCGGGTGCGCGCCGTGGAGCTGGAACTGCACCGCGCCGTCGGTGAGCGACCCGAAGCGCACCGTGCCGTCCGCGCCGGCCGCCGCGTAGCGCTCGCCCGACAGCGCGAGCCCCAGCACGTGGGCGGGCAGCGACGCCGTCCAGAGGACCTTGTTGGTGCCGGGCTCGTACGCGGTGAGGCGGCTGTCCGGGGCGGCACGCGTGCCCCCCACGAGCAGCAGGCGGGCATTGGCCGCGAGCGCACGGACCTTCTCGATGTTGCCGATGGAGAGGTTGGCCATGGTGTCGTTGTCCTAGATGCCGCCGAGCTGCACGCCCGGGTGAGCCGCCTGCAATTGCACCAGCGAGGCCAGACAGCTCTGCCACTCGCCCTTCGCCACCGACCCGGTGAACTCGCCCAGCACGGGCGCCACCACGCGGGCAAAGCTCTCTTCTTCCAGACCCAGGTCCCGCACCAGCTCCACCACGCGGCGCTTGGCCACGCTCGCGGACAGCCGGCGCTGCACGTCGCCCTCGCGCGCTTCCTTCGCGCGCCCCGGCGGCAGGCCGAACAGCATGCGCCGCAGGAACGTGCGCAGCGCCTCCACGTCGGAGAAGCGCGTCGTGCCGCCCGCCTCGCGCGCGTCCTTGACGCCGCCCGCGGGCTTCCAGTCCTCCGGCAGGTGCAGCGGCCGGTGCTTCTCCCAGAGCAGGCGCACCGCGAACAGGCCCACCTCGCGGTCCGCGCTCTGCATCAGCCCGGACAGCCGCTCCGCCCCGCCCAGCCGCGCGTAGTGCCGGCGGATGAGCTCCACGGCGACCTCACGCGTGCTGCGCTTGGTGGACTCCGTGAGCGCGAACACCTTGCCCGCGTCCAGCTCCTCCGGCTGCAGCGTGTGGCGCGCATCCGCGCCCGGCTCGCCCGCGTTCAAGAGGGCGTCATAGGCCAGGTTGCGGATCTCCTTCGCGTCCGAGTCCGCCAGCTCGTACACCCGCGTCTGGTAGCCCCACGCGCGCAGCTCCGAGCGGGCGATGGTCAGCGCGAAGCGGCGCACGTCGTCGCGCGCATCGAACAGCGCGGGCCACAGCTTCTCCGGCGTGTACGCCTTGCGAGGCGCCCGGGGCTTGATGTCGTAGGACTTCGACTCCGGCTGCTCCGGCCCGATGCCCGGGTGGTGGCAGCGCAGGTACGTCTGCGCGAACGTGCGCACCGGGGCCGGCTGCTTCGCGCCCAGCGCCAGGTCGAACAGGCGCTCCAGGCCCTGTGCCGCGTCGCCCGTGTCGCTGAAGTCCGCGGGCACCACGTTCTCCAGCAGGTAGCGGTGCCCGAAGTCGTGCAGCGTGGGGTCCGCGCGCCGCGCCAGCGCCAGCAGCCAGGGCACCGTGAGCTGCCGCGCGGTGAAGAGCTTGCGGTTGCCCAGCAGCGCCAGCGCCGTCTCGCGGTGCTTCGCGCTGAACACCAGCGCCTTCACCCGCTCCACGTCCAGGCCCGGCAGGCTGTCCGCGCGCGTGAGCCACTGCGCCGCCTGACGGCCCAGGCGCGGATTGGACACGAGGTCCAGCAGCCACTCCGGCCCGATGTCCGCCGGCTTGTACGTGCCCAGCGCCTTCATCGCCGCGTCCTCCACGATGCGCGGCCGCTTCGAGCGCTTCGCCTCCATCAGCGTCTGCTTCCAGAACGACGCGGGCATCTCCCCGGCGGCGTACTTGGACGCGATGTAGCCCGTGGCCCACTTGAGCTGTTCCTGCTGACCGAAGAGCTGCTCGCGCAGGAAGTCCTGCGTGACTTCCGCCCGGTCGAAGGACTGCTCCAGCGCCTTCGCCGCGAAGCCCGCCGTGGCCTTGGTGACGAGCAGCCGGCCCAGCAGCTCCAGCCCCAGCTCGCGCGGCTTGCGCTTCTCCAGCGTGGCGGCGGCGAAGGCCACCACGTCGTCCTCGCCGTGCTCCACCAGCTCCGCGAGCCTCTCCGCGGGCATGTCCTGCGCGTGGCCGCGCGCGTACTCGATGGCGTACGCCCGGGCCTTGTCGCTGGGGGACTCCAGCAGCGCCAGCACCGCGTCGTGCAGCCCGACGGCGCGCAGCTTGCCCTGGTGGAACTCCGGCGAGCCCTGGAGCGTCTCCACCAGGAAGTCGTGGGCGGTGCCCAGCGGACGGCGCGCCAGCCGGTCCAGCCACGCGGGCGTCACCTTGCGCAGCGCTTCCGGGAAGTCCTTGCGCAGGCCCTGGATGGCGAACTTCGCGGCCGGGTCCGAACCGCACGTGTCCAACAGGCGCATCAGCGCGTCCGGCGAGCGCTTCCACGCGTCCGGGTACATGCGCTGCTTCACCATGTCCGCGGGCGGCTGGATGGGGAAGCGCGTCGCGGAGTAGTTGCGGCTGTTGTGCGCCCAGACGTGGTGCGCCACCCAGCAGGAGGACCAGGACGTGTCCGGCTGGTAGTGCCGCAGCAC
This sequence comes from Corallococcus praedator, assembly GCF_003612125.1. Lineage (GTDB taxonomy): Bacteria > Myxococcota > Myxococcia > Myxococcales > Myxococcaceae > Corallococcus > Corallococcus praedator. The sequence goes on along the minus strand of NZ_RAWI01000151.1, from coordinate 4,044 downwards.
CTCCACCGCGAACTGCGGGTAGAGCTCCGGGACGGCCGCGCCCAGGTGGCGCAGGAAGCGCCAGGCCCGGCGCTGGAGGTAGGTGAGGGTGCCGCCGCCCACCTCGCGCGAGCGGTGGCTGCCGCGCTCGGTGTCGAATCTCCACGCCAGCACGCCGAACATCTCCGCGTCGTGGCGCGCCTCCGCCAGCTTGTAGATGCGCTTGAGGCCGGCCCAGAGGCCGAACTTCAGCGGCGCTTCCTTCACCAGCGTGAAGAGCGCGGCCCGCGCGGGCTCGCTGTTCTTCTCGTACAGGGACACCAGCAGGTCCGCGAGCGCGAAGCGCGCGGGCATGGGCACGTCCTTCTGCGCGAGGAAGCGCTGCCACGCCTCATGCGAGCCCTGGCGGCGGCCGGCCTTCTCACCGCGCTGCTGCGCCTGCGCGAGCAGGGACTTCAGCGCGTCGAAGTCGAGCGCGCCCTGCGGCAGCGGCGTGTCCGACGTCTTGTCCGGCTGGTCCAGGAACGCCAGCACGGCCTCGGCGAGGTCGGGTGCTTCCGCCCTGGCCAGACGTTCGAGGTCCGTTGCGCTCAGCGCGTCGCTCGGGGTCATGGGTCCGGGGTTTAACACAGCTCTTCGTCACCAGAAGGCCCTGATGACCCAGGCCTCACCAGGTGAGGGTGGGCACCTGCACCTCCTGCTCGGCGGCGGCCCCCACCGTCACGTCCTGCCGGTACGTCAGCCACTTCCCGTTGCCCCGGTGGTGCAGCACCATCAGCGTGTAGGGCCCGGGCGGCACGTTGCTCCACGTCTCGTTGCCGGAGGACGTGCGCAGGCCCTTCCCGCGCAGTTGCCCCGTCGCGGCATCCGAGCCCGGCAGCGGCACCGTGCCCGGGAAGAAGAGCACGAGTCCCTGGGGCCCGCGCTCGCCCCAGCGCACCGTCACCGTGGCGCCCTTCGCGGCCGCGAGGAGCTGCACCCGGGTGACGCGATGCGCCTCGACGCGCACCTTCTGGTAGGGCGCCGCGTACGGGCCATCGCTGGAGCGCAGGCCCACCAGGTAGTCACCAGGCTCCAGCTCGCGGAAGACGGTCCGCGCTTCATCGTCGGGAATGTAGTCCGTGGCCTCCTGATCCCGCTCCGAGCGGACCGACACCATGGAGGGATAGGGCCTGCCCTGCGCGTCCTTCACCGTCACCTCCAGGCGGGTATCGCCCTGGAGGCGCAATTCGAGCGTGTCCTCGGTGGGGCCCAGCGCGCGCTCCAGCGTCGCGTACTCCCCCGCCCCGTTGTGCCGCGCGGTGAGCCGGTACGGCCGGGACTCCACGGAGGGCAGCGTGAAGGTGCCATCCCGGGCGGTGGTGGCGTCCAGGAAGCTGCCGTCGACTTCGTAGATTTCGTACTTCTCCCCCGACTCCTCCTCCGCCGCGGCCTTCAGCTCCTCGGGGGGCAGGGACAGGGAGATCGCCACGCCCTCCAGCGGTTCGCCGGTCGCGTCGTCCACCACGCGGCCCCGGACGGTGTGCCCCGCTTCGATGCGCACCTCGCCCAGGTCCACGTCGCGTCCGGCGGGGACCCGCACGTCGCGCTGGGTGAACGCGTGGCCCAGGGCCTTGAAGGTCAGGTGCTGGAGGCCGGGCTTGTCCACGAAGACGGTGAAGGCCCCGCGCGGGTCGCGCACGGGTTCCTCGTTCAGCTCGAAGCGCGTGATGGGCGCCCCGTTCGCCTTCACCAGCCGTCCGGTGATGCGGCTCTGGGCGGCCAGGACGACGCGCACGGCCATGTTCCCCGCGCGGGCGATGACCTTGGGGTCTTCCTCGTCCGGCTCCCACCGGCCCATCCGCAGCCCCCCGAGCAGCTCATCGGTCCCTTCGTCGTCTTCGTCGACCTCGGGCTCGGGCTCGGGCTTCGCGGGGGGGCGGGGCATCGCGTAGCCGGGCTTCGTCGCCGTCAGCTCGTAGTCCCAGTCCCGGGCCAGCGGCTCCAGGGCGAAGCGGCCGTCAGGCCCCGTCTTCGTCTCCAGGGGGGAATAGGAGCGGCCTCCATTGCCCTCCCCCTCCTTGGCCACGGCCTGCACGGCGACGCCCTCCAGGGGCTGGCCCTTGGAATCCACCACCACGCCGGCGATGCGCCCATCCAGGTCCAGGTGCAGCGCGAGCTCCACGGTCTCCGAACCCCGCACCTCCACGCGCTGGGGCATCAGGCGCTGGTAGCCGCCCTCGCTCGCCTCCAGCCAGACGGCGTAGTTGCCCGGCGCCACGCCCCGGAGGGTGAAGGTCCCTTCCTCTTCCGTGGAGCCCGCGAAGGTGACGCGCCCGTGGTCCTCCGGGTCGTCCTCGTTCACGCCGCCCTTCGTCAAGGTGACGTCCACCTCCTTGACGGGGACGCCGCTGGAGCTGGTCACGGTGCCGCGCACCGTCGCGCCGGCCTCCAGGGTCACCTTGAGTCCGGAGGCGGGCGCCTGGACCCGGAGCTCGCGTCCCAGGTAGCCCTCCGCTTCGACGGCGATGATGCCGGCCATGGCCTTCTCCACCTTGATGATGAAGTGGCCTGTGTCGTCGGAGGTGGCGTCGAAGGTGCGGGGGCGGTGCCCGTGGTGCAGGTGGATCCGGAACCTCGGCGGGGGCTCCTCCTCCTCGGGGGGCGCCCGCAGCGACAGGGAGGCCTCCTTCACCGGCTGGCCCTGGGCATCCACGACCTGGCCCTCCACGATGACCGCCGGGGACAGGACGAACTCCAGGGGCGGGGTGTCGCGGCCGACGGTGCGCTCCTCGGAGAGGCCCAGCATCCGCTCGGCCTCCACCTGGAACCGGTAGGCGCGTGCCACCAGGGGGCCCAGGCGCACGTGGCCTTCCGCGTCGGTCTGCTGGGTCTTGTTCACGCCCACGCCCCACAGGCCCCGGTCGAAGGTGTCGCTGTCGACGGCGACCACCACGGCGTCGCGCACGGGATGGCCCGCGGTGTCGCGCACGGTGGCGTCGACGAAGAACGCGCTGCCCAGGCTCAGTGTCACCTCCGCGTCGAGCTGGTGCTCCGTCAGCTCCACCTCCGCGACGGCCCGCTGGCCGTCGTGCTCCGCGGTCATGACGTAGGCGGAGGGCAGCAGGTTGTCGAAGGTGAAGCGCCCGTCCGCGTCGGTGACGGCGATGCGCTCACCGGCCTGCTCCGTCACGGAGACGCCGGGGACGGGACGCTCGCCGTCGAGCACCTGGCCCACGATGCGCCGGGGCGGGTGCAGCACGAGGTCCTCCTCCAGGGGGAGGGGCCCCAGGTCCTGGAGCCAGGTGGAGAGCTTGCCGGGGTGGGCGGCGGCCAGGGTGTAGGAGGCCTCCGGGAGGGGGCCCACGGCGAAGCGGCCCTCGGCGTCGGCGACCGTTTCGAAGTAGCGCGCGTTCCCGGTGTGCAGCACCGTCAGCCGGGTGCCGGGGAGCGGGGCGCCGTCCTCGTCCACCACGCGGCCGGAGAGCTTCTTCGCGGGGACGAGCACCAGCTTCAGGTCCTGGGTGCCGGTGGCCACGTCCTCCTCCAGGGCCGCGCCCTCGGGCCCCAGCGCCCACACGGCGACGGTGCCCTGGGGCAGGCCCTCCAGCGTGAAGGTGCCGTCCTGGGCGGACGGGGTGCTGGTGAGCACGAAGGCCGAACCCCGGCGGGAGGCCACCAGTTCCAGGGCCCAGTCCCAGGCGGAGGCGTTGGAGCAGTCCCCATTCGCCAGGGAGACAGCGGGGTCGGTGTCGCACGGCAGCTCCGACAGGGTCTCTCCCGGCAGGGGCACCGTGGCGGAGACCTCCACGCCGGCGACGGGCTGGCCCCGGGCATCCAGGACGCGGCCCCGGACCTGGAGCGCTCCCCGGGGTGGCGCGGGTGGGGTGGCCGACAACTGCCGGCGCACGGGCCGGGACGTGGCGGAGGTCGCGTCCGTCGAGGACGGTGAGGTGGGGGACCGCCACCAGAAGATGCCCGCTCCAACGAGGAGCAGCAGCAGCACCCCTCCGATGACCACCGCCGACGGCTTCCGCATGGCGCCCCTCCAGGGTGGGCGACTGTAGCAGCAGGGCTGACGTGGAC
>NZ_RAWI01000150.1 GCF_003612125.1 Corallococcus praedator | reverse complement strand
GGGTGGGGACGCATCCCCTGTTCGGCCCCTTGAGCCTGGCCATGGCGGAGCGCCCCATGCGCGTCGTCGTCTGCCCCAACCCACTGCATCCGGAGGCGGCCCCGCGCGCGCGGCGCTTCTACGAGGCGCTGGGCTGTGAGGTCATCGAGCAGACGCCGGAGGGACACGACCGGGTGATGGCGGAAACCCACGCGCTCACGTTCTTCGTGGCCAAGGGGATGGTGGATTCGGGGGTGGCGGTGGACGTGCCCTTCGCGCCAGCCAGCTTCAAGGCGCTCTCGCGCACCATCGAGACGGTCCGCTCGGACGCGGGTCACCTCTTCACCGCCATCCAACAGGAGAACCGCTTCGCGACGGAAGCACGGGAGCGCCTGCTGCAAGCGCTCCAGGCCATCCACCGCGACCTGGCGGCCCTGCCCGCCGTGGCCAGCGCACGGGAGGTGGCGGGAATGGCCTTGCCCGGGCTCGCGTCCGGACCGCCGGAGCCCCGGGAGACGCGCGAGCACATCGATCAGCTCGACCGCGAGCTGGTGGAGCTGCTGGCCCGCCGCGGCGAGCTGGCCCGGCGCCAGAGCCGCGCCCATGCGCCCGAGGAGCCGTCCGGTACGCAGGCGCTGCTCGCCGCGCGCCGGGCCTGGGCCACGGAGTTGGGATTGGATCCGGAGGAGGTGGAAGCCCTCTTCCGCGTCATCCTGGAGGCGCCGGGCGGCGGGTAGCCGGACTCAGAGGTACTCGTCGAGCCAGTCGAACATCCGGTGATTGGCCACGGCCTGCGCGGCTTCCTGGCAGTGCAGCAGGCCGGTGTCCTCCTGGGTGAACAGCATGTAGTCCTTCGGGCAGTTCAAGGCGTCGAAGAGCAGCCGCGCCTGTCCCTGGGAGAAGGCCTCGGCGGTGCCGTCCATCACCAGCGTGCGGCAGCGGATGCGGTGGACGACGGGCTCGTTGTTGAACTCGCGGAGCTTGAAGAGCAGGTCCGACGGCGAGCTGGCGCCGTGCTTGTTCATCGAGTCCTTCATGTACCAGCGGAACAGGAACACCTGCGCCATGAGCTGCGCCATGCCCGCGTCGAAGGCCTGGGGGTCGCTGTCCAGCAGCGGCATCAGCTCCGGGAAGTACATGTTGAACTGCTCGAAGGAGGACTCACCCCAGTTCAGGACGCCGGGGTTGGGGATGAGCAGCTTGATGCGCCGCTCGAAGGCCGCCGCGCGCGGCACGAGCGCTCCGCCCATGCTCCACCCCAGCAGGGCAATCCGCCGTGAGTCCACGCCCGCGATGCACAGGGCGAAGTCCACCACCGGGCGGATGACCTGCTCCCAGTCGGGCCGGAAGGGCAGCCCCTGCTCGCGGATGGCCATGCCCTGTCCGGGCGCATGCACGATGAGGCAGTGGTAGCCCCGCGCCAGCGCCGCATCAATGACATACTTGGACTCCTCCGGCCACGCGTCGCGGCCCTGCTGGAAGATGAGCAGGGGCGCGATGCTCCGGGCGTTCGGAGCGCGGAAGAAGTAGCCGGGCAGCGTCGTGCCTTCGTAGGGGATGCGCACGGGGACGCCGGGAATCTTGAGCAGCGTGAGGGCCTTGTCGTACGCGGCCACCGCCTTGCGCCCGATGGCGAGCACGCTCGGGTCGCCCGGCTCGGGGTGGTGGATGAGCGCGGCCCGGTAGTAGTTGGCGGCCCGCAGGTAGGCATTGCCGGCGCTGATGCCATGGCGGCGGGACAGGCTCACATCGCCCATGGCGCGGATGCGGTCGGCGGTGCGGACCCACTCGTTGGGCCAGCTCCAGTCATCTCCCGGGACGATGCGGTGCGCGGTGTCCAGCACCTCGCTGATGTCCGCCTGGGCGCTGTAGGTCGCCGCCAGGAAATGGAGCAACTGGCTGTCCATGATGGGGTCCGCCATCAACCCCAGCTCGTACCAGGGGCGCGGCGCCTCATCGGACGCAGCGGAAGCGGAAGCCGCCGGAGGACGCGCCGCGAGGGCGGGGGTGCCCCGGAGGAGCGCGAGCCCCCCCGTCAGCCCCAGACTGGCTTGGATGAGGGTGCGACGGTCCAGTGAACTGCCCATGGTCTGCGACCTCCAGCAATCGGGTGCTGGCGGGTTGAACACCGGAGGCCCCACATTCTGTCACCCGCCTCCGTCAGGGCCGGGTGGCCAGGAGCGCGAAGACGCGGTGGGGAATCGCGAGGGGCTCCTCCGGGAAGCGCTCGGCGAGGAGCTTCGCGTGCGCGACCTCGAAGCGCGCGGCCTCCTCGGCCGGGAGCGCCGCCCCCACCTTGGCGCTGGCGCGCACGCGGCCCCTCCACGCTTCGTGCGAGTAGTGGACGACGGTGTCGAAGGAGAAGGACTCCAGGGCGGTGAAGCCCTCCGTCGCGACATCCAGGAACCACCGCGGATAGATGCCGACGTCATGGCCGAAGCTGACGTAGGGCGCGACCTGGGAGGGATTGAAGGTGTCGATGAGGGAGTGGACCACCTCCACCGCGTTGCCCGGCAAAGGCAGCCAGTCGAAGTGCGCGATGAGCAGCCGCCCTCCCGGCGCCAGCACCCGACACGCCTCCCGGGCCGCGGCGGCCCGGTCGAACCAATGCCAGCACGTGCCGGCGGTGACGAGCTCGAAGGTGCCTGGAGCAAGTCCGGTCGCCTCCGCCGGGGCCACCCGGAAGTCGATGGACAGTCCTTCGGCGGTGGCGAGCTGTCGGGCGGAGTCCAGCATGGAGGCGGAGACGTCGAGCGCGGTGACCCCGCCGCCGCGCTTCGCCAGTCCCCGGGCCAGGGTGCCCGTCCCCGCGCCCAGGTCGAGGACGCGAAGCCCGGGGCGGACGACACCCTCCCGGACGAGCCGTTCAAAGAAGGCGTCTGGAAAGCCGGCGCGGTGCCGCGCGTAGTCCGCCGACGTGCGGCCAAAGTCCACCTGCATGAGCATCCTCCTCGGTTGGTTTCCAGGCCCTCGCGTGGGGGGCACATCGACAGCGAATCGCGTCGCGTCGACACTCTCCCGTCAGGAGGTGGTGGAGCATGGATAGACGTCGGGGTGGACGCTCTCAATCTCGATTCGACCATCGACCTGAGCGGGAGGAGGAGCTGCTGTCCGCGAAGGAAGCGGCGGTGCTGCTCAGGGTGAAGCGCGCGACGCTGTACACCTACGTGAGCCGGGGGCTCGTGCGGTGCGTGCCTGTGCAGGGAACGAAGGAGAACCGCTACTCGCGCGCGGACGTGGAGCGGCTGAAGACACGCCACGACGCACGGGCGGGACACGCGGCGGTGGCGGCCGGAGCGCTGCGGTGGGGCGAGCCGGTCATCGACTCCGCCGTGTCCCGGGTGGAGCCGCAAGGGCTGGCGTACCGGGGACGCCACTCGGCGGTGGTGCTCGCGACGGAGGGACGGTCCTTCGAGGATGTGGCGGAGCTGCTGTGGTCGGGCACCCTGCCGGAACCCCCGGGGACGAAGTGGCGCGCGCCCAGGGCCCCCTTCCCTCCTTCGACGCTGGCGAAGCTCCTGCCAAAAGGGGCGCCGCCCGCGAAGGTGCTGGCGACCCTGGTCACCCTGCTGGCGACCCGGGACGTGGTGCGCTTCGCGCTGCCTCCGGCGCAGGAGCTGGAGCGGGCCCGGGCCCTGCTGCGACATCTGGCCGCCTGGGTGTGCGTGCCACGAGCCCCCGAGCGTGTGATGCGGGCGCTGCGAGCGCGCACGGTGTCGGCGTCCCTCGCGGTGGCGTGGGACGTGGCGTCTCCCCAGGCCCAGGCGATGCTGGACCGCGCCCTGGTGCTCTGCGCGGACCATGAGCTGAACGTGTCGACGTTCGCCGCCAGGGTGACCGCCTCGTCCGGATCCGATCTGTACGCCTGCGTGGGCGCGGGGATGGCGGCCCTCTCCGGCACCCAGCACGGTGGGGCCTGTGACCGCGTGGAGGCATTGCTCACGGAGGTCGGTGCGCCCCAGCACGCACGGGAGGTGGTGTCCGAGCGCCTGCGCACGGGAGCGCTGGTGCCGGGCTTCGGACACCGGCTGTATCCGGCGGGGGACCCCCGGACGCCCTGCCTGATTCAAGCCGCGCGGGAGCTGAAGCCTGACGCGCCCGGGGTCCGCGTGGCGTCCGCGGTGCTGGAGGTGATGCGCAAGGCGGGACACCCCGCGCCGTCGATGGAGGTCGGGCTGGTGATGCTGTCGAAGGCGCTGGGACTGCCCGTGGGAGCGGCCTCGGCGGTGTTCGCGGTGGGGCGCGCGGCGGGCTGGGTGGCGCACATCCTGGAGCAGCGCGACCAGGGACACCTGCTGCGGCCCAGGGCCCGCTACGTGGGGCCCCCGACATCCTGAACCGGCAGGCGGACAGGCACGCGCAGGGACTCAGGGGTCGCTGGGTGGGAGTGCTGCGCCAAAGGTCGTTTTGGGTCGGGATTCACGGGGGGATTCTCGCGGTTGATGGGAACCATTGACGCCCCTCTCTCAAAGGACACCCCGCATGATGAAGAAGACCGCCCTGCTGACCTGCCTCCTGGGACTGATGCTGGGAGCCCTCCCCGCCAGTGCCGCCGAATCGAAGGATGTGTTTGGCAAGGAGGTCCCCATCGGGCAGGGCCGGCCCACGCTGGTGCTGTACACCAACCGGGGCACCCAGGAAGAGCTCCGTAAGCACGCCTACCAGTTCATCTACGAGATGCGCTCCAAGAAGCCCATCGTCGTCGTCCACGTGGACCTGCGCGACGTCCCGGGCCTCTTCAAGGGCATGGCCCGCAAGCAGATCAAGAAGGGCCACGACGAGTCGCTCGACGAGATGCGCAACCTGTTCCGCCAGAAGGGTGAGGCCCCGCCGCCCGAGCTGGAGTCGTCGCTCTACATGGTCGCCGACACCAAGGGTGAACCCCACCAGTCCATGGGCTTGAAGAAGGGCTTCGGCCAGGTCTTCGCCCAGGTGCTCAGCGACTCCGGACAGGAACTCGCCCGGGGCCCCTTCTCAGAGAGCGTGCGCAAGCTCGGTCAGGTCCTGGCCTCCAGGTAGGCACCTGCCGCGCAGCTTGGTTCGGGTTCTCGGATATGAGGGTGTTTTCCGGGGCGACGGCGACGTGAGCAGTCGTTCGAGCCCCCCAACACCCCCTCTCCTGAAGTCGTTGAGCCGACCGCGCCGGGCAGTGAAGTCGCGCAGGTCGAGTCAGCGGTGACGAAGTCCATCCCCGGCACGACCTGTGTCGTCGAAGCGACGACGCCGTATGCGTATGACGACGGTCGCATCAGCGCCCAGGCGTCTGTCTGGGATTGCAGCCAGGACTCCCCCATCATCTACGTGTGCTCCGTCGTGGAGAAGAAGTCGGTGAGCAGCACGGGCACCGTCACATGGACGGCGGTGGCGGGCAGCCGCAGTTGCTACCCCGAGACGAACACCGACTTCGGCGGGCAGACGGCGAACGCCACGCCCTCCGCGGCGGGTGTCTACCGCCAGCGTGCGCAGGCGGCCATCACGCTCAACGCCACGACGTGGACGCCCGCGCAGCCGTCGACCTGCGGCACGCTCGCAAGCAACGTCCCGTGCAAGTTCATGGAAGTCGTGTCCGGCAACGTCACGCTGTAGTGAGCCCCCGGTCCGGCTGACGCGAAGGCGACGGCAGCCGGGCTGGAAAAAGCCCGCGAGGATGCAGCCGCCTCCCCATGGCATTGGCGCACGGCATTGACTGTCATGCGCCCACCCATTCATCCTTTGCCAAGCGGATGTCAGACATCCGCTTCGCGAAGGAGCCCCCCATTGAGGGAAGGCCGCATCGCCATTACGGGCATCGGGATGGCCTCGTCGCTCGGCAATGCCGTCCAGGCCTGCGCGGCTGCACGGGCAGGCCTGACGCGCATCACGGACCTGGAGCAGACGGAGGTCGAGGAAGAGACCCTGCGGACCGAAGCCCTGAAGGGGCATCCCGCGAACTGGGTGGCCGGCGGCTTCGAAGGCCCTGGCCGGCTGCTCTGCCTCGGAGAGGCGGCGATTCAGGACCTTCTCTTCCACGTGAAACTCAAGCCAGAGGAGTTCGCGGGGACCGCCCTGCTGCTTCAACTCCCGGATGACTTTCACCAGCAGACCCTCCTTGGGCGTGGAGCCACGGCCACAGCCACCTCCGATTTCGCCCCGGAAGACCTCCCGGCCGAAGCCCTCCTTCAGGCCACGTGGAAGTCGTTCCCTGAGCGATTGATGGCCCTGACCGGGTTTGAGACACGGCCTCGAATCCTCGAGCGCTTTCGTGGCGGACCCGCATCCTTCGCGCACCTCCTCCTGCGGGCCCGGAACCTGCTCAACTCACGAACAGTGGACCGGTGCATCGTGGGTGGAATCGACTCGCTCATCGATGGAGGCCCGCTCCTCGCAGCACGCGAACTGCGGCTCACGCGGACGCCCAATACACCTGTCGGATTCCTGCCTGGCGAGGCCGCGGGTTTCGTTCTGCTTGAGTCGGTTCGCGCGGCGGATGCCCGTGGCGCCCGCATCCAGGCCTTGCTGGGGCCTGTTGGCATCGCGGAAGAGTCCTTCGATCGATTCTCCGGCACGCCCTCCACCGGAGCAGCGCTATTCGCCGCGACCACGGCCTGCCTCGAATCCTGGAGAGAACAGGACAGGGCCATCGGGTCCGCGGTCGTCAATCTGAACGGCGACCCCTTCCGAGCGATGGACTACGGGAGCGCCCTGGTCCGGATGACGTCGGCCCGCCTTCCCACAAGCTTCCGACTCGTCCTGCCCGTGGACAGTTTTGGTGAGCTGGGCGCCGCCACCGGACCTGTCTCCGCCTGCATGTCCGTCAGGAGCCTTGTCCGTGGTTATGCAAGGACACCCCATGTCCTTGTCCTGTTGCTGGACGAGCGCAAACAACGTTCTGCCCTGCTGCTTCACCATCCGGGGGCGGCCCCATGAGCATCCCCGGACTGCATTGAGGAGACGCGATGAGCCAAGATGACGAACATATCGACGCGCTCAAGAACAAGAAGGACGCCCACCGGGGCGGCGAGTTGAACGGTTGCATCTGGCGCGTGTGTGGACTCAAGGGCCACAAGTATCCCGAGAATGGCCGAAGCTATATCCAGGCCAACCATCGCAAAATCTACGAACTCGACTTCACACAGGGCGCCGACCACATCCGCGTGACCAACGTCATGCGAATCTACGGCAGCTACTCAGCCCACCGGAATCCCACCACCCGAGGCAATCTCTGGTGGTTCGGACAAGGAAGCAATTTCCAGAATGGCTACTGGCCCTGGAGCAACCAACTCCATCACATCCTTCCCATTCAAGCCCTCCAGGAGGGACTTGAGAAGAACCCCTCGGCCATTGAGCTGTTGCTGCGCGCTGGGTACAACATCAACCGGGGCGTCAACATCATCATCCTGCCCACGAACCAGCGCGACGGCTATGCCATGCGACTGCCGTGCCATTGCGGAGCACATACCTCGTACAACAGGCATGTATCCCAGATCGTCAACAAGGTAGCGCGTCGGCTGTTGAAAGCGGCCGACCCCGAGGGCGAGCATCCTACCCACGCGGAGATGCGTGGTATCAAAGACGAGTTGGAGACGTGGTCCGCGCGGGAATTCCTGGTGATCGTCGCTTGGGGTCGGAACTACCCGGGCATGAAGATCAACGAGAAAAAAGAGACACAGTTCGCCGTCCCGCCACGGTGCTGACCCTGTCAGGAGATGAGATGTCCAAGAGTTCCTACTCCATTCTGCGTGCCATCGAGGATCCGTCCCTCTGTGGGATCCTGAGCCTGCCTGACGAACTCTATCCACTCTCCTGGAAGCTGGCGGAGGGCCGGTCGGTCGCGAAACAGTATCCCCCAGACGTACAATTCAAGATGACGGACCGATACCCGGGCATCCTCGTACCGGATTTCATCCAGAACGTCGTCGCCTGCACGCTGGTGTCCGAGGCCGCCAAGGCGTTGCTGGAGCAGCACGCGCGGGCCGACATCGAGTTTCTTCCATTCACCCTGCGCAACCACAAAGGGCGCATCGCCCGTGAGCGGTGCTTCATCGCCAACATCCTGGGTGTCGTCGACTGTGTCGACCCCGCCAGCACCAGGGCAACGCCCTCGAAGATGGAGAAGGGCACCTACCTTTTCCTCAACAAGTTGGGGCTGGACATGAAGAAGGTCCCGGAAACCGCTCGCATCATGCGCCTCAAGCAGCTTCCATCCGTCATGATCGTCCACGAAGCGCTGCGCGCCGTGCTCCAGGCCGAGGGCATGACCGGCCTGGGGTTCATCGAAATAGGCGAAGAGTGTGACATCCGGGAGTAGCCCTGCCATGTCCGAACTCGCGTCCCTTCTCATCAACTCAAGGCACCGCATCCAGGATGCGCTTGCCAGCATCGAAGCCACCGACACGGAAGAGTCCTCTGGCTTCGCATACGTCAAGCTGGCCTATGCCTATCGAACCCTGGCCATGTGCCAGTTGTTGCTCCAGGCGGACGCGCAAGCGTTCTCCCTCAATCTCCGCCGCTCCGCCCAGACCACGCTTCAATTCTTCACCCAACTCCAGCTTGGGCGCGACTTCAACCCCGTGCACTCGTGCGCCAGCAGGGTCTTCTCCTTCACCGACGCCCTGGTCGCAGGGGACCTTCCGACAGCCCGGGAACTGGGGCAACTGCTCCCCACACACCATGATCCACGAATCGAGTACGAGGATGACTTCCTCCTGCCCCACTGCATGGGCTTGATGCTGCTCGCACCTCCAGGGCAAGAGGCCACGCTTGTCGCGGCCCTGGCACGGTGGAGGACGGTCCTGGAAGGTGGAGCGGACCCCTATCTCGATGCGCTCCATGCGCTCCTGGGGGGAGAGGGAAATGCGTTCGACGATGCCCTGGAACGCCTCATCCACGCGCGCGGACAACAGTTCGCCCAGGGCAAACGGGACATGAGCATCGACGAAGAGACGCAGCTCACCGAAGGACGCCTCTTCATGAAGGGGCTGGCACTCCTCCGCCTCGCGGAAGTGCTCGGTCTGGAGACCCAGCAGGGCTACGTCATGATGCCTTCGCTGGCGCGTCCTCCTCTTGCCACCCTGCCGTTGCCCCCCCATGCGTGGAAGAGCCCCGGGCTGGCCTGAGCCACGTCACGGGGGACATGCCCGCTCGCGCGAGCACGTCAGCAGCCGGGCTGGAAAAAGCCCGCGCGGATGCAGCCCCGGGGTGACTTCGCGCCGATGAGGGACTGAAGGCCCACTTCGCGTGCGGTAGCTTCATGGACCATGCGATCCCCCCTCGTTGCATCCCTGTTGTTGCTGCTGCTGGGCTCCCCGGCCTGGGCAGCGGTGCCCACCGGCTTCACCGAAACGAACTTCTCATCCAACGCCCTGACGCCCGCCACCGGCATGGCGTGGGCACCGGATGGTTCCGGCCGGCTGTTCGTCACCCTCAAGAACGGCGCTGTCCGGACCGTGGCGATGAAGGACGGCGTCCTGGAGACGCAGGCGGGCTCGCTGGTGACCCGCCTGTTCGCCACGGAGCCCACCGTCCACACCAACAGCGAGTGTGGCCTCATCGGCATCGCGTTCGACCCGAACTACGTGGTCAACCGCTACGTCTACTTCTTCGTCACCGTCTCCGCCTCCGAGCAGCGCATCGTGCGCTACACGGACGCCAATGGCACCGGCACCGCGCGCACGGAGGTCGTCCGCAACCTGCCCACCACGGGCAACAACCATGATGGCGGCGGCATCGGCTTCGGGCCGGATGGCAAGCTCTACTGGGCCATTGGCGACCTGGGCAACGGCACGGGCGTGGACGCGGACCTCACGTCGATGGCCTCCAAGGTGAGCCGCGCCAACCTGGACGGCACGCCCGCCAACGACAACCCGTTCAACGACGGCGTGGGCCCCAACAACGAATACATCTGGGCGCGCGGCTTCCGCAATCCGTTCACCCTCACCTTCCAGCCCACCACCGGCCAGCTGTGGGTCAACACGGTGGGCACGGGCTACGAGCAGATCTTCGTCGCGACCCGGCGCAGCCACGCCGGCTACAACGACTTCGAGAACAACCAGCCCGTCGGCAACGACTACCTCACCCCCGTCATCAAGTACCGCACCAACGGGACGGACACGCGCAACCTGATCGCCACGGGAGGCGCCGTGCGCACGGCGGGCGTCACCACCTTCACCACCACCGGGGCGCATGGCTTCCGCAAGGGTGAGCTCATCACCTTCGAAGGCGTGGGCAACGCGAGCTTCAACGGCGACTTCTACGTCGCCAGCGCGGCCGCCGCTCCCACGACCACCACCTTCACCGTGGCCCAGCCGGGGCTGCCCGACGCGAGCAGTGGCGGGGGCACCGCGCGGACGCAGGGCCTGGGCGGCTCCATCACGGGTGGCACCTTCTATGACGCCACCCTCTTCCCGCCGGAGTACCGCGGCAACTTCTTCTTCGGCGACTTCAACTCCGCCCAGGTGACCCGCGCCACGCTCGCGGCGGACAACTCGGTGGCGACGGTGGACGCGTGGGGCTCCGGCTTCACCTCCAACGTGGACATGGCCGTGGGGCCGGACGGAGCGCTCTACGCACTCGGGTACACCAATGGCGTCGTGCGCCGGATTGCTCCGACGACGACCGCGCAGAAGCTGGTCGTGTCCTCGCTCAACCTGCGCCTCGTGGAGGGAGGCCGGGCGGTGTTCACCGTGCGGCTCGCCCAGGCGCCCGCCGCGCCCGTGGCCGTGCAGGTCGCGCGAGCGATGGGCGGCTCCGAGGACCTGAGCATCGCGAGCGGCGCCAGCCTCACCTTCTCCCCGACGGACTGGAGCGTGCCCCAGGTCGTCACGCTCGGGGCGGTGGAGGACGCGGACGCGGACGCGGACACGGCCACCTTCGTGGTGACGGCGGCGGGCCTGACGGACGAGTCCGTGGTGGCCACCACCATCGACAACAACTCCGCCCGGCTGGTGCTGTCCACCACGCGGGTGCTCATCCCCGAGGACGGTACCGCGACGCTCGACGTGTCGCTCTCCCAGCGGCCCACGTCGAACGTCACCGTCACCGTGGCGCGCACCCAGGGCGACGAGGACATCACCGTGACCGCCGGGGCCACGCTGAACTTCACCGTGTCCAACTGGAGCACGCCCCAGTCCGTCACGCTGCGGGCCGCGCCGGACGCGGACAACCTGGACGGCGTCGCCACCATCACCCTCGCCATGCCGGGCCTGGACGCGCGCGCCCTGGAGGCGGTGGAGCAGGATGACGAACCGCTCGCCCCCGCCATCACCTCCACGCCCGGCCTCTCCGCCGTGGTGGGCCTCGCCTACCGGTACGACGTGGAGGCCAGGGGTCGTCCGGCGCCGACGTACTCGCTGGTGGGCACGGTGCCTCCGGGGATGACCCTGGACGCGGCCACTGGCCTCGTGTCCTGGACGCCTGCCTCCACGGGCGCCGTGAGCGTGACGGTGCGCGCGAGCAATGGCGTGGCACCGGACGCGGACCAGACCTTCACCCTCACGGCGAAGGTGGATGAGCCGCCGCGCGCCATCCTCACGCGGCCCACCCAGGGCGAACGCGTGTCCGGCAACACGGCGGAGTTCTTCGGCGACTGCGTGGACGACGTGGGCTGCATTCGCGCCGAGTTCTACGTGGACGGCACGGAGCTCTACACGGACATCCGCTCCGACAATCACTTCCACTTCGGCGGGGAACACAACCGCTGGGACACCACCGGGCTGTCTCCGGGCGTGCACACGGTGCGGTTCGTCGTGGTGGACTCCGCCGGAGCGCAAGCCGAGCAGCAGGTGACGGTGTGCGTCGGGGATGGGCCGTGCGAGGAGGTGCAGCCGGACGCCGGCGTGGATGCCGGAACGGGCACGGACGCGGGAACGGGCGCGGACGCCGGCACGAGCCCGCCTCCGGACAAGGAGGATGACTCCGGCTGCGGCTGCGGCGCGGCCCCGGTGGCACCGCTCGCGTGGCTGGCGCTCGCCGCGCTGGCCTCCCGGCGGAAACGGGCGCGCGCGGAGTAGTCGAGGGCGGACACACCCCGGATGGACCTGAAGCCCGGTGCCCCCTTCGAGGGTCGCCGGGCTTCTTCTTCGCATCGAAGCGCGAAGGACGAAGCCAGCCGTACCTCAAGGAGGGGGGTCTGGCGTCTCTTCGTACTCCCCGTCCTCGGGATACCCCTCGTAATCATTCCACGCCACGAACAGCTCGAAGCGGAAGGTCGCGCCCAGCACCTCCTCCCAGTAGGTGGGACTGGAGAAGCCAGCGAAGCGGTCTTGCCGGGAGAACGTCTGGCTGGAGGGGATGCCCAGCAGAGCGGTTCCCTGCGTGCTGCCCTTGCCGCTCAGGTCACCGCTCAGCACCAGTCCAAAGGGCGAAGAGACACCCTCCAGCTTGAATTGCAGGTCGAAGCTGCAATCAGCCTCCTCCTCCTCGTTCTCCAGGAAGGCGGTGGCCGTCCAGCTTCCGTTGTGCCGCAGGATGACGGTGGCGGACTGACACACAAGCGGCTTCGGCATGTTGCGCGTACTGAGCCGCTTGAGCGGCATGCCGAGCGTGAATTGCCGCACGGCGGGCAACACGTTGCGGGTGGCGCCCACGCCTGACTTGTCGCTGCACAGGCGCTGCTCGGCGAAGACGAGGTCGCGTTGCGTGAGGGGCCGCGTCAGGCCCACCCATTTCACCCGCGGATCCACGAACCCGGAGCCGATGTGCTCCACATTCAGGGGCATGCCGGTGATGGCGAAGACGTCCACCGCGGCGCCCGGGATGGCATCCACCGTGACGCTCTTCGTGCCTTCCACCAGGGGCAGCACGATGTTCGTGGGCCCGACATCCGGCTTCGGCTCGACCCGGTGGTGGGGAGACTCCTTCCACGCACCGCCGCCGCAGAGTCGATAGGTGAGCCACACCTCCTGGGATTCGTGGAGATACGGCGTCACCTCGACGCGCAGCGAGTCGGCGGTCGCGAACACCTGGTTGCTGATGGGCGTGGCGCCGCCCGCGGAGGAGGCCCAGACCTGCACCCACGCACCGGTGAGCGCGGTGACGCGCACGGCGCGCGCGCAGGCCACGAGCGGATCCACCACGTCCGGAACCTGCCCGATGGACAGGCCCACGCCCGGCACCGTCACCGAGCCCGGGTCACTGGACAGTCCGCAGCGCTCCTGCCTGGCGGTGAGGGTCTCGTTCGCCGCGAGCGGCGTGAGCCGGAACACGAACGACGTGGCGGAGGGCGGCACCATGCCGCGGTAGTCCTTCCCCTGGAAGGCGAGCGTGACCACGGCACCGGGCTCCAACTGATTCACATACACGTCGACGGAGTCCGCGCACGGGGGCAGCAGCGAGGGCGTCCCGGGTTTCGC
Organism: Corallococcus praedator; assembly: GCF_003612125.1. Lineage (GTDB taxonomy): Bacteria > Myxococcota > Myxococcia > Myxococcales > Myxococcaceae > Corallococcus > Corallococcus praedator. The sequence continues at coordinate 6,995 of NZ_RAWI01000150.1, read as the reverse complement.
CGCCGGGGGGACGTCCACGCGCAGCGGGTCGGAGGGCAGCCACTCGCGGCACCGTGTCAGGGCCTGGGATATCTCCAGCTTGTCGCCCCCGCTCGAAAGCGGTTTGGACAGCACGAAGCTCAGGCGGTCGAGGTCGAACGTGGCGGTCTCACTCGAACCGTCCGACCTGCGCAGGACTGTCACGTCCGCGCCGTCGAAGACGCCGGCAAAGAGGAAGGAACCATCGCATCCCATGGGTCGGCTGCCGCCGAGGAAGGGGGCTGGCAGTTTCTCCTTCAATCCGACCGGAATCCTCAACACGACAGTGCTCGTCGCCACGGGCGTGCCGGCGAGCGGCGGGAAGCCTGGAGGCGCCTCCTGATGCGCCTGGAGGGATTGACCGACGCCGGGAAGGCTGGCGGTGAGTGCGAGCCGCGCATCCCCTGCTTCAGTGGCCCTCCCGCTCGCGATGACGCCCCCCGCGACGGTCACGACCACCTGGGCTCCGGGCACGGCGCCCTTCACCCAGACCCGAGCTCCGCACTGCCAGGCGCGCGACTTGAAGGAGAGCGGCGCGAGCAGGCCATGGTCCGTGGGCGCCTTGCCCACGGGGACCGCCAGCGGATCCGGCGTCCACCCGCTCTTCTCCGCGCCAAGCCCCTGCTGGACGAGGATGCGGTCCTTCTCCTGGAGCTTGATGCCGGGAAGGAGCGGCACCCGGTCACGTCCACCGGAGACAACGTCCTTCGCGATGTCGCGCGGATTGGGCCCCAGGGTTCGAGCCAGCACCGTCGCGCCGGGGAGGGCCCCTTCCACCAGGAGGGAGTCGCTCCATTCGGTGAGCGGGCCTTTGAGCAGCGGGATGACGAGTGGCATGGGACGACGGTATCCACGGCGGATCCGCGCCCCACCCCCGGGCGGGGATGGCCCCTGCCCCGGATGTGAGCTTCAGGGCGGTACGCCTCCGGAAGGTCCTCCAGGAAGCCATGGCCTGCGACTCCGGGACCTCTCCGCCGCTGCGGCTCAGCCGTCAAGTCACGGGAAGCAGCCGCCCCTCGCTCAAGCCGGCACGTAGAGCCTGCTGGGAACGCCCTCGTAGTCGATGATCCGGTCAAGCCTCATCCCGAGCCGCGTCGCGACACGGATGGAGGCCTCGTTCTCCGGGTGGATGACGGCCACGACGGGGGTTTGAGGCAGGTGCTCGCGCGCCAGCTCCAGGGCGGCGCGGGCCAACTCCGTCGCATACCCGGAGCCCCACGCATTGGGAGCGAAGCGGTAGGCGAGGTTCAACACCTGCTGGCCGTCGAGCACCTTGTGGCGCAACCCGCCGAAGCCCACGGCGACCCCGGGCTCCTCGCGCCGCTCCACCACCCAGTACCCGATGCCCGTGCGCGCCCAGTCGTCCAGCCACACGCCCAATTGCGTCCGCGCGGCGTCCAGCGAGCGCATGGGCCCGGAGGCGCTGTAGCGGTTCGTCTCCGGATCCCCATGGAGGACGAACACTGCCTCCACGTCGCTGTCACGAACGGCTCGCAGCAGCAGCCGCTCGGTCGTCATGCGTTCGAAAACCTGGGTCATGCCCGGCAGCCTGCATGCAGTGCCGCCCCGCAGGCCACCGGGATCGTCCCAGGCGCCGTGGGGGTGTGATAATTCCTCCGTCTCATGAAACAGGCCGCTCGGGCTTCAAGCGGCGGCTGTGAGTCGTTCGGAGGCAGAATCGTGAGTGCGCAGGAGAACCCGAGCTGGCGACAGTTGTCTCCGGAAGTGCAGCAACAGATCAGCCAGGACAGCGAGCATTTCCGCAAGTGTCTCGCCTACCTGCGGGAGCACTCGGCAGGCGAGGTCGAGGGCTTCTACGGCCCCGACAGCATGACCTGGGTGATCTACCGCGAGCCGGTGATCCTCCTCGGCGGACTGCGCGCCATCCTGCTGCAGATCGCCCATCCGGCCGTGGCCGTCGGCGTCTCCCAGAACAGCAACTTCCGGGGTGACCTGCTCGGCCGTGCGCGACGCACCTATACGGCGATGTATCAGCTCGTCTTCGGTGGCCTCCCCGAGGCGATGGGTGCCGCGAAGCGGGTCCACAGCCTCCACAGTCGCGTCAACGGCACCATTCCGGCCGGGGCGGGCCGCTATCGCGCGAACGATCCGCTGCTGCAGCGGTGGGTGCTCGCCACCCTCATCGACGGCGCCATGGTGGTCTTCGAGACCTTCGTGCGACCGCTCAGCCTGGAGGAGAAGCGCCGCTTCTACGAGGAGTCGCGGCTCGCCGCGGCGCAGTTCGGGCTCCTGCCGGAGCAGATGCCGCCCACGCTCGAGGCCTTCTACAGTTGGTATCACGAGCAACTGGAGGGGGAGACGCTGCGCGTGGGAGACACCGCGCGCGAGCTGGCGAGCCTGCTCTTCAATTCACCGTTCACCCGGGGACAGCTCGATGAGTTGCTCACCGCCGGCCTGCTGCCTCAGCGCTGGCGCGAGGCGTACGGGCTGGCCTGGGGACCGGGACAGCAGCGCGCGTGGAAGCTGCTGAAGGGCACGATGCGCCGGGCCATCAACCTCACCCCGCCCACGCTCCGCTGCGTCACGGCCTGGCATCAGGCGCAGATGCGGCTGGCCCTGGCGCGAGGACAGCGGCCGACCGCCATGGCCCGGGTGCTGAACACCCTCGACTCCTACGTCGACGTGCCGTTCAGCATCCGGCCGGTCGCGGTGAAGGCCCCCGCGACCGACAAGGATTGAGGCAGGCCTTCACCCGGAGGCTTACGGCTCCGCGGGCACGCGGGGGCGCGAGAAGTCGTTGAACTTCGACGGGAAGTGGCTCAGGTCGGTGTCGCTGTCCTGGGCCACCGGGTTGTGGCAGCCGAAGCAGCCGGCCTTGTTCGCGTTGGACAGGCCCGGCGCGTTCGGGTCATAGGCCGTCGAGCCAATCTGGAGATAGGTCTCCAGCGCGCTGTTGGCCAGGTTGGGGAAGCCCACCGCCGTCTTCTCCGGCAGGCCCGGCTTGGCCGACTGGAAGAGGGAGATCCAGAAGTCCTCGTCGGGCGCCTGCGTCCCCTTGGTCCACAGCGTGCCGATGAGCTGGTAGTTCTGCCAGAGGCCCGTGAGCTGCGGACGCAGCGTGGCGTTCAGGCACGAGACGTTGCCGCCGCTGTTCGCGTTGGGGTCCTGCGAGGAGGAGTCCACCACCGCGCAGTTGGCGGCGCTCGCGCCCCCGGCGGGCAGCGCGTCCGTGCGGCAGACGTTGACCTGCTGGAAGTTCGCGCCGACATGCGGGTCCAGGTTGCACTGGGGATTCGCCGCGGTGACACCGCACGTCTTCGTCTCCATCACGCTGGAGGGCACCTTCGAGGGGTCGAAGAGCGCCCACGGCGTCCCCAGCGGCGACAGGGGCGCGATGGGGGTGCTGGAGCCCGCCGCGCAGTCCGGCGTGTTGGCCACGTGCTCGAACGAAGCCCAGACCCACTCGCCGTGCGTCGGCGTCTTCTGGGCGATGTGCAGCGCGATGAGGCCCAGGCCCGAACCCGCGCAGTACATCTGCGACGCGGGACAGTCATTGCCCGGGAACTGGCGCCAGGCCGTCTTCACCTCCACGGAGCCCATCGAACCCAGGGTCGTGGGCGTGCCACTTCCCCACGGCAGCCAGAGCTGGTTCGTGTTGTTGCACGGCGTGAAGGGCTGGCTCGGATCCGCGGGCTGGCAGAACGCGTAGTAGTTCGCCTGCGTGTAGTAGTTCTGGCCGACGACGAAGTCATACATCGGCGCGTTGAAGCGGATGTCATACAGCACGGTGTTGCCGGAGACGTCGATGAGCTCGTCCTGGCCACCACCGGCCTGCTTGTTGTCCAGATGGCCCACCTGGAGCGTCGTGACGCCACCCGGGAAGGCGCCGGGCGCGGACGCGCCGTCCGGCTGGAGCATGTTGTACCAGGGCGCGTAGGAGAGGAACCGCGGCTTGGTGGGGAACACCGGGTCGTTGGGGTCCTGCACCGTCTGGGTCAGGTAGAGGAACTGGTTCCACGCGAAGGTGTGGAAGTCGCAGAACGACTGCTCCGGCAGCGGGACGTCTCCCAGCGGCTGGGGGTTCGCCACGTTGAGGGTGGTGCCGTCGCTGAAGGTGCCGGAACAGAGCGTCTGCGGGTTCGTGGGCGGCGGATCCTCCACCTTCGGGTCGTCCTTGCAGCTCAGCGTCACGCCTCCCAGGGCCATCAACATCAGGGAGGACTTCGCGAAACGTCTGACAACATGGCGTGACGACAAGGGGAGCATGGGCGTTCTCCGGAGCGCGGGGACTGTCCGCTGCCCTACGCAAGGCGGATGCCACGGCGCCTTCGCCCGGCGGTGCCCCCTGCCGACAGCCAAAGGCAGCGGGCGCCGCGTCGTGCCGACAAGCACCTGCGTTGGACCAGGACGCGGCCCGCGTGGCGGTATGCCCTGGATTCAAAAATCCTTGTGGCCGGTGCGGGGCATGGCGGGTCTCCTGGAGGGCCCGGCATTCTTCACGGGCTCCGCCACCGACCCGGAGCATCCCATGCGCATCCGCCGCCTCGCCTCGCTCGTCCCCTTCCTGTTGCTGGGAAGCGCCTGCGGTAACAGCACCGTCGATGACGCCTTGCCGCACGCGCAGGACAGCGCCCTGGCGACGAAGCCGGCCCGGGGCGAAGGCCTGCGTCGCCTCCAGGCGCAGCGCCCCGAGTTCTTGCGTGGCGCGGGGGAGCTGTCCGCCCGCCGCATCCTGGTGGATCCCCAGAGCAAGGCGCATGAGCGCCTGGCGCAGAGCTTCAAGGGCGTCCCCGTCTTCGGCGCCGCGGCCATCGTGCACCTCGCGGAGGACGGCAGCGTCGCCAGCGTGACGGACCGGCTCGCCCGCGACCTCAAGGTGGACACCACGCCCCGGCTCAAGCGGGACGAAGCCATCCAGAACGCCCTGGGCTCGCTGGAGGACGGCAGCGTGCTGGTGGGCACGCCCAAGGCGGACCTGCAGATCCTCGCCGACAGCCGGGACACCCGCCTGACGTGGCGGGTGCAATTGGAGACGGTGAAGGCGGACGGCGGGCCGGCGATGCCGAACATCTTCATCGACGCGCACACGGGCGAGGCTGTCCGGGACTTCGACAACCTCCAGACCACCCGCAACCGCAAGACGTACACGGCCAAGACGCGCACGTCGCTGCCCGGGACGCTGGTCCGTTCGGAGACCCAGGGGCCCACGAGCGACGTCCTGCTGGACCAGGCCCACGACCACGCGGGCCTCACCTACGACTTCTACGCGACCCTCTTCGGCCGTGACAGCTACGACGGCCTGGGCACGGACCTCATCTCCACGGTCCACTACAGCAAGAACTACGTGAACGCGTTCTGGAACGGGACGCAGATGGTCTACGGCGACGGCGACGGCGTGCAGTCCTCCGCGCTGACGGTGCTGGACGTCGTCGGCCATGAGTTGACCCACGCCGTCACCGACACGTCCTCGGAGCTCATCTACGCCAACGAGTCGGGCGCCCTGAACGAGGCCATGTCCGACATCTTCGGCGCCTCCATCGAGGCGTACCGGGATGGTGCCGTCAGCGCCAACACCTGGAAGATTGGCGAGGAGTGCTGGACGCCGGCCACCGCGGGCGACGCCCTGCGGTACATGAACGACCCGGCCATCGCGGGCGACTACGACTACTACCCCACACGCTACACGGGCACCTCCGACAGCGGCGGCGTGCACTGGAACTCCGGCATCGCGAACCTGGCCTTCCACCTGATGGTCTCCGGGGGAAGCCACCCGCGCGGCAAGACGAGCAACGTGGTGCCGGCGCTCGACGCCAACCGCTACACGGGCATCCTGAAGGGCGCGGCCATCTTCTACCGCGCGAACACCGTCTACCTGACGCCGGGCAGCACCTTCGCGGACGCGCGCGCCGCCACCGCGCAGGCCGCTTCCGACCTGTACGGCGCAAGCGCCGTCGCGTCCGTCAACGAGGCGTGGAGCGCCGTGGGCGTGGCCGCGCCCCCGACCTGGAGCGTCATCACCACGCTGAGCAACGTCGCGGGCAGCCGCAACGGCAGCACGAACCTCAACTACGTCACGCCGACGAACGCGACCGCGATGCGCTTCGCGCTCTCCGGCGGCACGGGTGATGCGGACCTGTACGTGAAGTTCGGCAGCGCCCCCACGACCACCAGCTACGACTGCCGCTCCGCGGGTGCCAGCAACGACGAGAGCTGCACCCTCAACCCCGCGAAGCAGGGCACGTACTACGTCCTGATCCGCGGCTACTCGGCCTTCTCCGGCGCCACCTTCCAGGTCAGCTCCGGCCAGTAATCCCAGAGGGGTTTGCTGCCCCGACCCACCGGCGCGGTCGCCACTCCCTGGCGGCCGCGCCGGTTTCTTTTTCACAGCGCCCTTGAACAGTGACGCTGCGCACGGAATCACAGCCATCCGGGTGCCCGCCCGCCTGCCCTCGAAACACTTCCCTCTCCTGCGCGGTTCAGACATCGTGCCTTTCAGGTTTGTCCCATCTTCCTGAGAGTTGATTCATGTCTGGAACACGTCGTGTTTCCGTTGCCCGGCTGTATCGCGCCCTGCTCCCGGTCGGGCTGCTCGTGGGGGTGTTCGCGTCCGCCGCCCGGGCGCAGGGCCTGGCCTCCGCGGCGGGGGATGAGCAGGTGATTCCCATTGTCGGCGCGGGCACGGCCACGGGCGTCGGCTACTTCCCGCTGGAGGCCGCGTTCGATGATCAGCCCACGCTCCATCCGCCCACCCAGGAGCGCTACGGGGCCAGCGACGGCGGCCAGGGCGTGGGGCTCTATGCCGGGCGGCAGGCGTACATCGACTTCGGGCCGGACTTCGCCAACGTCCGCATCACCGGCACGTGGACGCTCTGGAACCAGTGGGGGCGCACCGCGCAGCAGCCGCTGACCTACTGGTGGTCCAGTTCCCGCGACAACCTGTTCAACAACGACGACGTCGCGGAGACCACCCCCGGCTTCGGGTTCATCACGCGGCTTCCGCCCACCCACCCCACCAG
>NZ_RAWI01000014.1 GCF_003612125.1 Corallococcus praedator | reverse complement strand
GTGAAGCCCGACCCCGCCGCCATGGCCCGGGCGGTGCGCGACTTCCTCGCCGCCGCGGGCCTCCCCCTCCAGGACGAGAACCTGGTGGACACCCCGACGCGCGTGGCCGACGTGTGGGCGAACGGCTTCCTGGACGGCTACGGCCGCACGCCGGAGGAGGCGCTCGGAAAGACCTATCCCGCCCCGGCGAACTCGTCCGGGGAGCTGGTCGTCGTCACGGACCTGCGCTTCCACTCCATGTGCCCGCACCACCTGCTGCCCTTCACCGGCCGCGCCCACGTGGCCTACGTGCCCGGCGCGCGCGTGGTGGGCTTCGGCCGGCTGGCGGCGCTGGTGGACTGCTTCGCGCACCGGCTCATCCTCCAGGAGGACCTGGCGCGGCAGGTGGCCTGGTCCCTCGCCCGCGTGCTCGACAGTCCCGCCACCGCCTGCATCCTGGAGGCGGAGCAGGCCTGTCTCCGGTTGAGGGCGGATCACCAGCGCGACGCCGTCACGCACGCCGAAGCCTATGAAGGCCGGTTGCGCCGCGATGGCCCCCTGCGCCGCGAGCTGTGGGCCCGCTTGGGGGCCCGGCGATGAACCCGGCGGGCCAGACCTTCGAACGGGTGGCGCCCGAGCGGGTGGCGAAGGTGCTGGAGGCCCTGGCGGACGTGCTGGCGCAAGGTCAGATGCGGCGCGACGAGGCCTCGCTCGACGCCTACGCGCGCGACGAATCCGACAGCGGCGTCTACCCGCCCGACGTCGTCCTCCTGCCGGAGACCACCGCGCAGGTGTCCGCCATCTTCAAGGCCTGCCAGGCGAACGGCGTGCCCTTCACCCCGTGCGGCGCGCGCAGCGGCAAGAGCGGCGGGTCGCTGCCCTTGCGGGGCGGCGTGGTGGTCAGCCTGGAGCGCATGAACCGCATCCGCGCCATCTCCTCCGAGGACCTCACCGCGGTGGTGGAGCCCGGCGTCATCACGGGCGACCTGATGAAGGCCGTGGAGGCGCAAGGGCTCTTCTATCCCCCGGACCCCAACTCCTGGGAGTTCTGCACCCTGGGCGGCAACGTGGCGGAGAACGCCGGCGGGCCCCGCGCGCTCAAGTACGGCGTCACGCGCGACTACGTCATCGGCCTGGAGTGGGTGATGCCGGACGGCGAGGTGCTGCGCGTGGGCCGGCGCACCATCAAGGGCGTGGCCGGCTACGACCTTGTGGGGCTCTTCGTGGGCTCCGAGGGCACGCTCGGCGTCGCCACCGAAATCACCGTCCAGCTCATCCCCCTGCCGCGCCAGGTGATGACCGCGCTGGTGGTGTTCCCCTCCGTGCTGCACGCGGCCCGGGGCGTCTCCGCCGTGCTCGCGGCCGGCATCCTGCCCCGGTGCCTGGAACTCATCGACGAGGTCGCCGTCCAGGCCATCGTCCACCGGGGCAGCTTCCAGTTCCCCCCGGACGCGGGCGCCGCCCTCATCGCGGAGGTGGACGGCAACTCCTCCGAAGGGGTGTTCGCGGAGCTCACCCAACTGGGGGGCATTTGTGAATCACACGGGGCCACCCAGACCCTGGTGGCCCAGGACGAGTCCCAGCGCGAGAAGCTGTGGGCCGCGCGGCGGGTGATTTCCCCGGCGCTGCGCGCGCTGAAGGCCGCGAAGATTTCGGAAGACATCGTGGTCCCCCGCTCGAAAATTCCCGAGATCATCGAGCGGCTCAAGAAGATGGGCGAGGAGCTGGGGCTCACCGTGGCCACGTACGGCCATGCGGGCGACGGCAACCTGCACGCCAACATCCTCTACGACGGCCCGGCCCAGCGCCCGCTCGTCGAGGAGGCCCTGCGCCGGATGCTGGAGCTCACCGTCGCCCTGGGAGGCACCATCACCGGCGAACACGGCGTGGGCCACGCCAAGCGGGAATACCTGGCCCTGGAGCAGGCCCCCGCGCTCCTGGACCTCCAGCGGCGGCTGAAGGCCTTTTTTGATCCATCAGGCCTGCTCAACCCGGAGAAAATGTTCCCCGTTCCCAGGTGTTCTTGAATCCGTGGCCGGAAACGTAGGTGCTGCCCACCCGTCAGACTTCTCACCTTTCGAGGCATGAGAGGCCACCCCTGTGACGGGCTTTTGACATGGGTAAGCGGGCGAAATGCCCTTCTCCATCGGAATGAGAAACCCTTTCCGACGTTGCGCGTCCTAGTAACAGATGGACGCGGTTCGTCGGGGGATTCATCGCGTCCGGCAGTTACGAACGGAAGGACGGGAAATCATGGCCAACTCGACGAAGTACGCAGCAGAGGGCCTCTCGCATTACCTGCGTCACCTGGGCGGGCACCACCAGCTGACGCGTGAGCAGGAGTACGAACTCGCGCGCCAGGCCCGCAAGGGAGATGAGAGCGCCCGACAGACGCTCGCCAGCTCCAACCTCGCTTTCGTGGTCGCGGTCGCCAAGAAGTTCGCCAATCGCGGGGCCCGTCTGGACGACCTCATCCAGGAAGGCAACGTGGGCCTGATGAAGGCCATCGAGCACTTCGATCCGAAGAAGAACGTGCGCTTCGCCACCTATGCCGTCTGGTGGATCCGCGCCTACATCACCCGCTACCTCAAGGACAACCGCAGCCAGGTGCGCGGCGGCGAGGCGGAGCGGGGCAGCATGGTGGACTTCTCGCTGGACGCCACCATCGACGAGGAGGGTGAAACCACGTTCCTCGACCGGTTGGAGGACGGCGGGCCCTCGCCCCAGGACTCGTTCCTGACGCGCGAGCAGGACTCCGAAGTGCAGGAGGCCCTGGCCAAGGTGCGCAAGCGCATTGGCGACCTGGGCTGGGACATCCTCCAGGAGCGGCTCACGCAGGACAAGCCGCTGACGCTGGAGGAGCTGGGCCAGCGCTGGGGCGTGTCGCGCGAGCGCGTGCGCCAGGTGGAGCTGAAGACGAAGAACTTCCTGGAGCGCTACCTCCTCGCCTTCAACGAGAACGAGGAGCACACCGCCACGGCCGACGCGGCCTGAAGCGGTTCCAATTCCCCTGCCTCCCCACCCGGGAGGGCAGGGGTTCTGTTCAGAAAAGACGGGGTCTGGCGGGTTGTTCAAACCTTGCCGGCCCCGTCTTCTTTTTGCCGCGCTGCGTCTGGCGCGTTCGGTTGCTGGTGGGCAAGCGTGCGTGTTAAGGCGTTAGGATGCGCTTGAAATTGCTAGCCCTTTGGGTCTTGGCGGCCCTTCCAGCCCAGGCGGCGGAACCCGCGCTGCTCACCCAACTCGACGCGTTGTTCGACAAACGCAACGACGCGGAGTCGGTGAAGGCGCTGGAGACGGGGCTGAGGGATGCGCTGAAGGCCGCGCCCGAGGACTTCGACCTCGTGTGGCGCAAGGCCCGCATCCTCCAATGGCAGGCGGACGGCGCCACCACGGAAAAGCTCAAGAAGGTCCTGGGCAAGCAGACGTGGGAAGAGGGCGACAAGGCCGCGAAGCTCCAGCCCGCGCGCGTGGAGGGGCATTACTACGCTGCATGTGGCATCGGGTCCTACTCCCAGGCGGTGGGCATCATGAAGGCGCTGGGGGACGGCCTGGAGGGCAAGTTCAACGAGCGCCTGGACACCGCGCTGAAGCTGGACCCGGGCTACGACTTCGGGGGTCCCTGGCTGGTGAAGGGTCGCTATTTCTATGAATTGCCGTGGCCGAAGCGCGACCTGAAGAAGTCGGTGTCGTACTACGAGAAGGCCATCGCCAAGTATCCGCAGTCGCTGCGTGCCTACTACTACCTGGCCGAGACGCTGTTGAAGGACGGCAAGGCGAAAGAGGCGAGCGCGGCCATCGAGAAGGTCAAGCAGGGAAGCACCGCGTACAGCCTCGCCGAGGCGCAACGGGTGCAGCAGTGGGCCAAGAAGGTGGATGCAGACATCCAGGAGGAGCTCAAGTGAGGGCAGAGAGTCAGGTCACGACGGCTCCCGCGGCGAGCGGGACGCAGGAGCAGAACCTCGTCCAGTTGCTCGTGCAGCGGGCCCAGAACGCCTCCAAGGTGGGCGTCACCCACAAGAAGGACGGGCGCTGGCAGGACGTCACGTTCGCCCAGGTGCTGGAGGACGTGAAGGGGCTGGCCTCCGGGCTCATCGCTCAGGGCGTCCAGCCCGGGGACCGGGTGGCCATCTTCGCCAACACCAGTCTCCAGTGGATCGTCGCCGACCTGGCCATCAGCGCGGCCCAGGGCATCACGGTGCCCATCTACAACTCCAACACGCCGGATGAATGTCGCTACATCCTCAACCACTCGGAGACGAAGGTGCTGCTCGTCGACTCCGACGAGAAGGATGCCAAGCAGGCCGGTCGCCTGTCGCGCGTGCGCTCCAAGCTCAAGGACATCCCGTCGCTCAAGAAGATCATCGTCTTCGAGGGCCCGGTCAGCGGCGACATGGAGATCTCGCTCGCGGACGTGATGGCGTCCGGCAAGAGCGGCCCCCAGGCCACGGAGGAGTCCTTCGCGCAGCGCGTGGCGGCGGTGAAGTCGGATGACACGAACCTGCTCATCTACACCTCCGGCACCACGGGCGACCCCAAGGGCGTCATCCTGACCCACGGCAACTGGGCCTATGAAGCGAAGGCCACCCAGGCCATGGGCATGATGAAGCCCGAGGACTCGGTGATGCTGTTCCTGCCCCTGGCGCACGTGTTCGCCCAGGTGGTGAAGGCCGCGTGGCTGTCCATGGGCTTCCGGCTCATCATCGCGGAGTCGGTGGACAAGCTGCTGGCGAACCTGGCGGAGACGCGCCCCACGGTGCTCCCGTCGGTGCCGCGCGTGTTCGAGAAGGTCTACAACAACGTCGTGGCCAACGGCTCCGCGGCGCCCGGCGTGAAGGGCAAGCTCTTCAACTGGGCCTTCGGCCTGTTCGACGAGTACGCCGAGGCCAAGGCGCAGGGCCGCGAGTACAACACGCTGATGTTCGGCCTGGCGAAGAAGCTGGTCTTCTCCAAGGTGCGCAAGACGCTGGACGAGAAGCTGGGCGGCAACATGCGCATCTTCATCTCCGGCGGCGCGCCGCTGTCGCGGAAGATCGCCTACTTCTTCGACCTGCTGGAGCTCAAGGTGCTGGAGGGCTACGGCCTCACGGAGACGAGCGCCCCCTGCAACGCCAACCGCGTGGAGAAGATCAAGATCGGCACCGTGGGCCCGCCGGTTCCGGGCACGGAGATCAAGATCGCCGCGGACGGTGAGATTCTGGTGCGTGGCCCCTGCGTGATGAAGGGCTACTACAAGAACCCGGAGGCCACCGCGGAGGTGCTGGAGGCGGACGGCTGGTTCCACACCGGTGACATCGGCGAGGTGGACTCCGACAACTACCTGCGCATCACCGACCGCAAGAAGGACATCATCGTCACCGCGGGCGGCAAGAACGTGGCGCCCCAGAACATCGAGAACACGCTCAAGACGTTCCCGCTCATCAGCCAGGTGATGGTGTACGGCGACACGCGCCCGTTCCTCGTCGCGCTCGTCACGGTGTCCGAAGACCCGGCGCGCAAGCTGCTGGAGGACAAGGGCATCGCGGTGGGCAGCTACGCGCAGAACTCCCAGCGGCCGGAGATCAAGACGGCCGTCGAGGAGATCATCAAGAAGGTGAACGCGGAGATCCCTCCGTACTCCGGCATCAAGAAGATCGCGGTGATGGAGGCGGACTTCACGCAGGAGTCCGGCGAGCTCACGCCCACCCTCAAGGTGAAGCGCAAGGTCGCGAGCCAGAAGTACAAGGCCATCATCGACGCCATGTACCAAGGCGCGAAGGCGACGGACTGAGGTTCCCCGCCGGGCTCCCTGGCGTCCCGAAAGGGGCGCCGGGTGCCTTGCGCGGAGAGGGTGCCCCACCAAGCCCGACGCCCGTCCGAAGCCGCTTCACGCGGTCCCCGGTACGGGCGTCAAGGGTGTGACGGCGCTCTGGGGGACGGGCCTTCAGGGCCCGCCCGGACGGCTTCAGGCGTGGTGGCTCGGGGACTTGGCCGCCACGTCCTTGTCCACGCCGGAAGCGGCGGACAGGGTGCCCGGCGTCTTCTTCTCCTCGACGTCGTCCTTCTCGTCGGTGGAGAAGCCGCGCTTGAAGTTGCGAAGCGCACTGCCCAGGGACGAGCCGAGCTGCGGCAGCCGCGAGCCGCCGAACAGCAGCAGCAGCGCCGCGAAAATCAACAGAATCTCAGGAAGCTTCAAACCCATGGCTTCGCTCCTCGCACAATGCGCGCCGGAGCATAGCGGTGGGAGGTGGGTCGCGCTAGCAACTCCCGCCTGGGCCGCTCACGCCTGCCAGCCCGCCGGATGCGCGAGCTCCCGGACCCGCGGCACCGGCAGCGTGAGGAAGAGGGTGCTGCCGCCTTCGTCCGCCTGGGCGCCCACCTGGCCGCCGTGCGCCTCCACCTCCTGCAGGGCCAGGAAGACGCGCAGCGGATCCTCCAGCTTGCGCTCGCGGAACGCGCGCTCCTCGCACTGGAAGACGGCGGCGATGTCCTCTTCCGGAACGGGCGCGCCGTCGCGGCGCACCTCCACCCGCACCTGCGGTCCCAGCCGGGCGGCCCGGACGTGAAGCTCCTCGCCCGGCTGCGCGCGCACCAGGTGGTGGTGCACGAAGGCCTCCACCGCGTGCTGGATGCGGCCCGCGTCCACCTCCACGTCGGGCAGGTCCGGCAGCGCGTCCAGCACCAGCGCCACGCTGGCGGCGGACGCCGCGGCCCGCGTGCGCTCCACCGCCGCGTCCAGGATGGGCAGGAGCGGCTGTCGCTCGCGCTCCACGGCCAGCGCGCCCAGCTCCGCGCGGCTCGAATCGAAGAAGTCCTGGGCGAAGGCCAGCGAGCGGTCCGCGTTGCGCAGGATGGTCTCCAGGCCGCGCTGCGCCTTGGGCTCCAGCGGCACGCGCCCGTTGAGCAGCAGCGCCGCGTACGAGCGGATGTTCGCCAGCGAGCCGCGCAGGTCGTGCGAGGCGAGTGACAGGTAGCGCACGCGCTCCGTCACGCGCTCGCTGCTCCAGGGCACCGGCAGCGTCCACACCAGCCGCCCGCCGTCCTCCAGCGCCTCCTCGCCGGCCATCAGCGCGCGGCCTTCACGCTCCCAGACGCCCCGGACGCCCTCGCGCGGATGGAAGCCCGCGGACGTCAGCAGGCCCTCCAGCCCGTCGGAGGCCAGGACGGGCGGCAGGGCCTCCAGGCCCAGGTGCTCGAGCAGCAGGGGGCCAAGCAGGCGCGGCGTCCCCTGTCGGGACAGGAGCACGAGGCCGGGTGCTGGCTCGTGACCTGCCGCTGTCTCCCCCATCCACGTCACGCGGACCTCCCCCTGCGCCATCTTTCGGTCTCCGGAAGGGTGGGCAGTGACTGTCGGTTTTGCAACGGGCTCCCGCTCGGAGCGGGGGCGCCTTAATTTCTTGCGCCAGACGGTCCTCGGATGGTGGAAGCTAGGCTCCGGAAGCGGCATCGAGGAGACACCACTGACCTCGCTCAACGCACAGCAGACTGGTTCGCCCGTCGTTCTCGTCGTGGATGATGATCCCGACATCCTGGAGGCCCTTTCGGAGATCCTCGAAGCCGAGGGCTTTGAAATCCGCCGCGCACGCAACGGAAAGGAAGCCCTGGAGCGCCTGGAGCCGGACCCGCCTCAGCTCATCCTGTTGGACCTGATGATGCCGGTGATGGACGGGTGGGAGTTCGCCCAGCGCATGCGCCAGAAGCCGTCCGTCGCGTCGATTCCGCTCATCGTCCTGAGCGCGGACCGGAACGTCGGCAGCAAGGCGAAGGACATTGGCGCGGTGGGACACCTGGCCAAGCCGTTCGAACTCAACGACCTGCTGGCCATGGTCCGCCACTCCCTCAATCCCGTGGTGGAAACGACGCGCATCTGAAACCGCTGCCTCCCGTGCTTGACCCGACGGGGGAGCCGCCGTTACGGTCCGCGCGGACTGATTCACCAATCAACGCTGAGAAAAGGAGCGAGTCATGGCGACCGCGAAGGACATCATCGAGACCGACATTCCCGCCGTCCTGAAGGAGAAGCCGGAGCTGGCGAAGGACATCAACGCCATCATCCACTTCGACATCTCGGGTGAGGGCGGAGGCAAGTGGACGCTGGACGCCACCAAGTCGGAGGGCTGGGTGTCCTCGGGCATCGAGGGCGCGTCGAAGATGACGGTCACCGTCAGCAACGACGACTTCGTGAAGATCCGCGAGAAGAAGCTGAACGCGCAGATGGCGGCCATGCAGGGCAAGCTCAAGTTCAAGCCGATGGACATGGGCCTCGCGATGAAGCTCGCGAAGCTGCTCGGCTGAGCCGAAGCCCGCACCAGTCGCTTCCCGTGTCGAGTCGGCGGCGCGTTTCCTTCCACGGGGAACGCGCCGTCTTCCGTTTCATCCTCCCCCTCCTGGAGTAACCCCCCTCATGTCTCCGTCGTCATCGCCCCTCGCGGGCCTGCGGGTGTTGGACCTGTCGCGCCTGCTGCCCGGCCCCTACGCGACGCTGGTGCTGGCGGACCTGGGGGCCACCGTCGACAAGGTGGAGGATCCGGACGTGGGGGACGCCACCCGGCACATGCCGCCCCAGCGCGACGGCGAGGGCGCGCTCTTCTACGGGCTGCACCGCAACAAGCGCTCGCTGGCGCTGAACCTCAAGACGCCGGAGGGCCGCGACGCGCTCCTGCGCCTCGTCTCCCACTACGACGTGCTGGTGGAGAGCTTCCGGCCCGGCGTCATGGACAAGCTGGGCGTGGGAGAAGCGGTGCTGCGCGCGAAGAACCCCCGGCTCATCTACTGCGCCATCTCCGGCTACGGGCAGACGGGCCCGGACCGGCTCAAGGCGGGGCATGACCTGAACTACGTGGCCCGGGCGGGCCTGCTGGGCTACGGCGGCGAAGCGGACGGCGCCCCCGCGTTCCCGGGCGTGCAGGTGGCGGACATTGGAGGGGGCAGCCTGTTCGCGCTGGTGGGCATCCTCGCCGCGCTGCACGAGCGCGAGCGCACGGGCGTGGGCCGCTTCGTGGACGTGTCCATGACGGACGGCGCGCTGGCGTTCCTGCACCTGCACCTGGCCGCGCGCCTGTTCGCCGGCGCGCAAGGAACGCCGCTCACGCGCGGCCGCGAGGCGCTCAACGGCGGCTACCCCAGCTACGGCCTGTACCGCACCGCGGACAACCGCTGGCTCGCGGTGGGCGCGCTGGAGCCCAAGTTCTTCGGAGCGCTCGCGGCGAAGCTGGGCCGCCCGGAATTGCTGGACGATGCGTACGTGCCAGGTGAACCCGGCGAGCGGGTGAAGGCGGAGCTCCAGCGCATCTTCGAAAGCGAACCCCTGGCCCACTGGCGCGAACTGCTGGCCGGCGCGGACCTCTGCGTGGAGCCCGTCGCGGAGGGGGATGAACTGTTGTCCGATGCACAGCTGCGCGCCCGCGGCCTCTTCGTGGAGACGGAGGATGCGCAGCGCGGCATTCGCGTAACGCACCTGCTCACGCCGCTGCGCATGGGGGATGTCGCGTTGCGTCCACCGCCCGCGCTGGGCCAGCACTCCCGCGTCATCCTTGAGGCGGCGGGTTTCACCGCTGAAGAAATCTCGCGTCTGGGTGTGTGAAACATAGTCGCCGCGCGGCATTTTCCAGGGGAATCCGGGCCTTCGCGCTTGGCAATTGACAGCCGTTCAGCGACAGCTAGATTTTTGACTGTGGAATCGACTTTCAGCCCCCCGGAAGGAAAGTCAACACATGCCCGACGCACAGGATTTGGAGTCCTACCTCCTCCGTAAGTTCTCGGAACACGTAGGTCTGCCAGAAGCCGAACTGCTCTCGGAGGACATGACGCTCGCGGCCCTCATCACGCGCTCGGACCGGATGACGAACAGTGTGGATTTGATGGAGGCCTTCGCGCGGACCTCGAACGGATTGCGAAAGGATTTTGGACTGAGAGTGCGTTTGCCGGCGCTGTCGCTCGACACCCCCGTGTCGAAGGTCCTCGCCATCTTCCTGGAAGAAGTCCGCAACCCGGAGCGCAAGAGCGCATGAGCATCCATTCCCAGCCGTCGCAGTCGGTGGAAGACGTCGTGGAGGCCCGTCCGGCCATCGTGGCGGAGCTGCACCACGCCCTCACGGTGCAGGGCCTGTCGCTGGTGGACCTGGCGTGGGAGCAGCAGCGGCTGCACGAGTCCCGGCGCTGGAGCGTGGTAGAGGCGCTGGGCGCGGTGGACTTCGCGCGCGTGAGTGAGTCCGACCGTCACCTGGTGTGGAACGCGGGCCGCGCGGAGCTGACCACGAAGCCGGGCGCGGACCGCCTGGAGCGGCTGGCGGACGCGGAGTGCCGGCGGTGGCTGGAGAAGGACCCGACGGTCGCGGCCATCATGCAGGCGTGTGGCACGTGGAGCCGCTACTGGAACGAGGAGGAGGCGCACCACGAGACGGCGTTCAACCGCATCTCCACGGTGATGAAGCTGGAGCGCGTCTCCAACGCCACCTTCATCGAGTTCCGCAAGGTGTTCCCCGACGACGACATGCTGCGCACGCTGACGCTGCTGGCCATCTCCGAGGTCGTGGCGGCGGTGAACTACGGCCAGTGCGCGGCCATCATCGAGGACCCGGGCCTGCGGGCGCTCTTCAAGCAGGTGGCCGCGGATGAAATCCAGCACATGAACAACTTCATCGCCTTCGCCAAGGCGCTGGTGGACAGCGGGGCGTACCGGGCGAAGGAGGCCTTCGCGGTGGCGCACCTGTTCCTGCGCGACGGCGGTGAGGTGCACGGCAGCAAGCGCGAGCGGGTGGAGGCGCGCGACACCCACGTCAACTGGTGGGACCACCTGGAGCACCGCGAGGGCATGTACACGCCGGATGCGCTGCGCAAGAAGGAGCAGCTCATCTTCCACGCGCTCAAGCGCATCACCGGCATCACGGTGGATTCGCGCGAGGCCGTCGAGGACACCTGGATGGACCTCGTCGGGTGTTGATGGGCCTGGGCCATGACCTCCAGTCCGTCGCGGAGCTGGAGGCCACGCGGGCGCTGCTCGAACCGGACGTGTTCTTCACGGCGGCGGAGCTGGAGCGCTTCGCCCACGCGCGCTCTCCCGTGGAGAGCATGGCCGCGGGCTTCAGCGCCAAGGAGGCCCTCTTCAAGGCGCTGCCCCGCATCGACACCTGGTTCTGGACCGACGCGGAGCTGCTCCACGACGCGCGGCACGCGCCCCGCTTCCACTTCCACGGGGCGCTCGCGGAGCACCTGACGCGCGAAGGGTGGCAGGTCTCCGTGTCGCTGTCGCACAGCGGCGGCTTCGTCTCGACGGTGGTCGTCGTGATGCACGTGCCCCGCTCCTGAAGCTCCCTGGCGTGCCGTGAGAAGTGAGGATGTCCCCCGTGCATTTCGATGAAGTCTCCCTGACGTTGAGCGTGCGCCCCAACGACCTGGACAGCCTGGGCCACGTGAACAACGCCACCGCGCTGGAGTACCTGGAGGCCGGACGCTGGGCGTGGCTCGCGCACCACGGCCTGTCGCGCGGCGGGACGGTGGTGGCGGTGGTGTCGCGCGTGGAGGTGGACTACCGGCGTGAGATTCCGCCCGGTGACGTGGTGGTGCGCACGGTGCTGGAGTCGCCCGCCGGGGATGACCTGGACGAGGACGGCCTGAACTACCGCGCGAGCTTCCGCCAGCGCGTGTACCTGGGGGAGGGCAGCGCGTCCCTCGCGGTGGAGGCCGTCGTGAACGTGGCGTTCCTGGACGCGGCGACCCGTTCGCTCGCGTCGCTGCAGCAGTTCCTCACGGTCGCGCGCGGTGACGCGGTGGCCTCCCGGGAGACGTCCCCATGAGCACGCACGCCGTCGAAGCCGCCCTCCTCGTGGAGGAGTTCTGGGTGCCCACGTCGGGCGACCACGCGCTGCACGTCACCCAGGTGCGTCCGGCCGCGTCCGCGAACGTGCCCCGGCTGGGCGTGCTCTTCGTGCCCGGCCTGTTCTCC
Organism: Corallococcus praedator; assembly: GCF_003612125.1. GTDB lineage: Bacteria > Myxococcota > Myxococcia > Myxococcales > Myxococcaceae > Corallococcus > Corallococcus praedator. The sequence continues at coordinate 45,447 of NZ_RAWI01000014.1, read as the reverse complement.
GACGGCCGCTTCTTCCTGGGGAGCCAGGTGGACGGGCCCGCGCGCTTCTTCGTGGACTCCGGCTGCGTGGCCTACGTCGCCTCGCTGCGAGGACATGGCAAGAGCCGCTGGCCGGCCCGGCGCGCGTGGGACTGGAGCTTCGACACGTACGTGCGCCATGACGTGCCGGACCTGGTGCGGGCCGTGCGCGCGCGCCACGAGGGGCCGCTCATCCTCCTGGCCCACAGCATGGCCGGGTACGCGGCGCTGGCGGCGCTGGGGCTCGCGCCGGACGCACAGGCGATGCTGTCGGGCGTGTGCACGCTGTCGTCGGCGGTGAATGACTACAGCGACGGCGGGATGAAGAAGCGCGTGCAGCTGGGGTTCTCCTCGGCGGTGGCGGGCCTCCTGGGCCGCTTCCCGGCGAAGGCGCTCAAGCAGGGGCCCTGGGACGAACCCGCGGGGGTGATGCGGCAGTTCACCGACTGGGCCCCCACGGGGGCCTTTCGCAGCGCGGACGGCGCGACGGACTACTGGAAGGCGCTGGGACAGGTGACGCTGCCGGTGTTCGCGGGCGTGGGGGCGGCGGACGTGTTCCATGCCTCGCCCCGCCGCGCGGAGAAGCTGGTGGCGCACCTGGGCAGCGCGCAAAAGGAATTGGTCGTCCTGGGCCGCGCGCAGGGGTTGAGCTGGGACGCGGGGCACTTCGACGTGGTGCGTGGAGAGCGCGCGCGGCGGGAAGTGCTGCCCCGGGTGTGGTCGTGGATGCGGCAGGTGTCGCCCCCGGCTTGAGCGCTTCCGGGGCCGGTCCGGGAGCGGTGGTGGTGAGACAGCACGAGGAGGGGATTCACATGCTTGGAATCATCCAGCGGTTGGAGTCGGCGGATCCGCGCCGGGGGCTGTTCGTCTACGACGACTTCGTCGGACCGCCTGCGTTCGTGCCCTACCGGGAGTTTCCCGCGCGGGTGGCCGCGGCCGCGGATTTCTTCCGCGCCCAGGGCGTGACGCCCGGCGCGCGCGTCGTGCTCCCCTTCGAGACGTCCACCGCCGTCCTCTTCTCCTTCCTGGGGTTGATGGAGCTGGGGGCGCTGCCCCTGTCGGTGAAGCCGTACATCCTGAGCACGCCCAAGGGGCCCTACCGCGACTTCCTCGCGCGCATCACCGAGCGCTACGGCGCCTGGCGCATCCTGGACGCGCCGAGCCTCTCCGGACTGGAGCTGCCGCTGCCCCGCCTGTCCATGCCTCCGGAGGGCGTGAAGCGCGCGGGCGCGCGGCTGCGCGAGGTCGCGCCCGAGGAGCTGGCGTTCGTGCAGTTCTCGTCGGGTTCGACGTCGTTCCCGAAGGGCATTCCCATCACCCAGGGCAACCTGTCCGCCAACCTGCGGATGATCGTCCAGCACGACGGCCGTACGAACGACGACCGGGTGACGAGCTGGCTGCCGCTCTACCACGACATGGGCCTCATCGGCGGGCTGCTCACCTGCCTCGTGGAGGGCAATGACCTGCTCCTGTCGCAGCCCGCGGCCTTCCTGATGGATCCGCTGGGCTGGTTCGAACAGATGTCGACGGAGAAGGTCACCGGGTCGGTCATCCCCAACTTCGCCATCGACTACGCGCTCAAGACGCTCAAGGACCTGGACGCGGAGGACGTGAAGCGGATGGACCTGAAGCGCGTGCGCTCCATCTACCTGGGCAGCGAGCCCATCAACATCCCCAACCTCCAGCAGTTCCTGGCGCTGCTGGCGCCCGCGGGCCTGAAGCGCGACGTGTTCATGCCCTGCTATGGCATGGCGGAGACGGTGCTGATGGTCGCGAGCACGGCGCCCTACCAGGAGGTGCGCGTCGTCACCGCGCCCAACGGCCAGCCCGCCATCTCCGTGGGCCGGCCGCTGTCGGAGTTCCGGGTGCGGCTGCGCGCCGAGGACGGGCGGGTGTGCGGCGAAGGGGAGATGGGCGAGGTGGAGCTGGGCGGCGGAAGCCTGGCGCCGTCGTACTTCCTGGATGACCGGCCGCTGCTCGGGGAGGACGGCTATTACGCGACGGGCGACCTGGGCTTCCAGCAGGGCGGTGAGCTCTTCATCACCGGGCGCATCAACGACCGCATCAAGGTGAACGGGCAGAGCTTCTTCTCCGCCGACTTCGAGCAGGCGGTGGAGCGCGTGCCCTTCATCCGCCCGGGCCGCACCGCCGTCATCCAGGTGCAGGGGCGGCTGGTGGTGCTGGCGGAGGTGAACCACCCCTCCGTGCTGGAGCGGCTGGAGGAGAGTCAGCAGCAGGTCTGCCGGTCGGTGCTGGAGACGGTGGGCGTGACGCTGCCGGCGAAGGACGTGCTGTTCATCCGCTACGGCCAGTTGCAGAAGACGAGCAGCGGCAAGCTCCAGCGCCGCGCCATCACCGAGGCCTACGAGCAGGGCCGCGTGCGCACCGTGACGCCCTCGGAGCTGCGCGCGGACCTGCTCAAGATGCGCGCCCAGCGGCTGGTCCTGGGCTCGGTCATCGTCGCCCGTCAGCGCGGGCGCCGGTGGATGGCCACCGGACGCTCGGCCCTGACCGCGGGCTTCGAGCGCCTGCGCGGGAAGGGGAAGCGCACCGAGGGCGCCTGACGGCCCCGGTTCACTTCGCGCCGGGGGCTACCGGCCACAGGTCCCAGCCGCGCGCCGCGTGGCACGCATCCCCCACCAGGTCCAGCGCGAGCTGGGGCTCCTTCAGGGCCAGCGTCGCGGTGTCGCGAAAGGCGCCGGTGGCCTCCAGCCGCAGGGTGGCGCTCTCCAGCGCGGCGCGCGCCTCCGCCACGGCGCGGGCCTGCGCGGGCGTGGGCTTCCAGCCCGTCTCGTTCCGGTAGCGCCCCAGCGCCTCCAGCCAGTGCCCGTAGAACTTCACCATCTGCACCAGCACCGGGATGCGGTACGCGGGCGCGGCGGCGAGCGCGGCCTCGTACTGCCGGGCCTCCGAACCCAGCCGGTACACGAGCACGTCCACCTGCGCGTCCAGCCGCGCGCCCCACGCCTTGCGCACCGACGGGAAGCGGGCCCAGCCCGCGACGGCCTGGAAGAAGTGGAGCCCGCCGCACGGGTGCGCGTAGATGCCCTGTTTGTTCTTGGGCACCTCCGCGCGGCCGGCCTTCATTCCTTCCGCCAGTGCCGCATTGGCGGACTCCAGCGTGCCCAGCGCGGTGTCCATCACCGCGTCGATGCGCACCGTCTCCCCCGCGCCGTTCTGGAACGAGCCTCCGGGCTTGAGCACGTGCGACAGCGCATCCAGCGCCCACGCGCCGTCCGGCGAGGTGGCGAGCGCGGGCCGGAAGTCCTGCTGGAGCGACGCCACCAGCTCTCGCAGCGACACCGGTCCCCACGACGCGGGGAAGGCGTGGGACATCGGGTAGCCCGACAGCAGGAACGTCTTCACCTGGAGCGCCGGGTGGGGCTCCACGGGCGTGCCATCCGGGGCGAACGCGTCGAAGACGTAGCGCGCCGGAGTTCCCGCGTCGGTGGACTCGCGGCGCAGGAAGCCCGCGACGATGGCCTCCGAGGCAGGACGCCCGTCGCGGGTGCGGAAGGCCCTGCCGTCCAGGTCCATTCCGTGCGCCAGCGCCCAGGGGTTCTTCGGATCCGCGGCGTGCGTGCGGCACTGCGCATGGAGCACCGAGGCCGCGGAGACAGGCGTCGGAGCCGGGGAGGGTGGGGAAGCGCTCAGGATGAACCCGAGCAGGGCCACGGAAGAGGGGAGCATGGGCGCGGGCAGTGTCGCAGCCCGCGCCCTTCCGCGCATCTTCCAGCCGGTTCAGCGCGCCGGGGAGCTGCTCTTCAAACGTGCGAGCATCCGCTCGATGATGCCGAACAGCGACTCGCGGTCCGCGGGCTCCAGCAGGCCCATCAACCGCCGGACGCCCGAGTCGGTCATCAGGTTGATGATCTTGTAGAGCTCACAGCCCTTGTCGGTGAGCTTCGCGGTGACGGCGCGACGGTCTTCCGCGTCCCGCCCGCGCTCCACCATCCCCATGTCCTCCAGCCGGTCCACCACCCCGGTGATGGTCTTCTTGGTGATGCCGATGCGCTGCGCCAGCACGCCCACCTGGGTGGGGCCGTCCATCCCCAACCAGCCCAGCGCATGGACCTGGGTGGGGGTGAGCCGCATGTCGTCACAGAGGCTGGCCAGCGGATCCCTCAAGGAGCGGAAGTTGGCCAGCTCCTTGAGGAGCGCCAGGAAGCGACGGGAGTCCGGCGTGGACTGGTCGCCTTCCTGGAGCAGACGGTCCGCCGGCGACAGCTCGTCGGCGGGCTCGTCCAGGGCCTCCTCCTGCCCCCCGGAGCGCGCGTCGGCGTCCGGGGGCGGGGTGATGGAGGTGGGGCGGCGCATCAGGCCGTCTCCACCCGAGCGGCCGCCGCGGCGGCCGCCTCCCGCTCGCGATCCTGGTTGCCGGGAGCGCCGTGCGCCGGGCCCGCGCCACCCGCGAAGCCCGCGTCCTTGTCCTTCTTGCGGCTGAAGCGCGCCGCGAGCTGATCCATCAGCGAGTACACCACCGGCACCACGCCCAGCGTCAGGAACGTGGAGGTGATGAGGCCACCGATGATGGTGATGGCCATGGGCGCGCGCGTCTCCGCGCCGTCGCCCTTCGCGATGGCGACCGGGATCATGCCGGCGATCATCGCGATGGTCGTCATGAGGATGGGACGCAGACGGATGGGCGCGGCCTCCAGCAGGGCTTCGTGCGCCGTGCGGCCCTTCTCACGCACCTGGAGCGTGAAGTCGACCAGGAGGATGCCGTTCTTCACCACCAGACCCATGAGCATGATGACGCCGATGAGGGCGAACATGGACATGGACTGGCCCGTGATCAGCAGGCCGCCAATCGCTCCGATGAAGGCGAAGGGCAGCGACAGCATGATGGTGAAGGGGTGGATGAGGCTTTCGAACTGGGCCGCGAGGATCATGTAGATGAGGATGATGCCCAGCAGCAGCGCGGTGCCGAAGGCGGCCACCGACTTGCCCAGCTCCTTCGCGTTGCCTTCCAGCTCGCCCCTGACGCTCTTGGGCAGCTCCTTCGCGGAGTAGGCCTGCAGGTAGGTGATGGCGTCGGAGAGCGCGTACCCGGACGCCAGGTTCGCCAGCATGGTGATCTGCCGCTGCTGGGCCTGACGGTCGATCTGCACCGGGCCGTCCGCGGGGGTGATCTTCGCCAGGTTGCGCAGCTCCACCAGCTGCCCCGTGGGCGAGCGCACGGCGAGCTGGCCGAGCGCGTCCGCGGACGCCAGCGTCTCCGGCGTGAGGCGCAGCTTCACCTCGTACGTCTCACCGCCCTCGCGGTAGTCCAGCACCTTGTCGCGGCCCAGGTAGGCGCGCAGCGTGGCGCCCAGGGACGCGGCGGGGACGCCCAGCGTGGCCGCGCGGTCGCGGTCCACCTGCACGTCGTACTGCGGCTTGCCGGAGCGGTACGTCATGTCCACGTCGGTGAGGCCCGGGTTCTTGAGCATCTCCGTGCGCATCTTCTCCGCGGCCTCCGTCAGCTCCTTCCAGTTGTCACCGCGCAGGTTGTACTGCACCGCCTGCGAACGGTTGCCGCCGCCGGCCACGCCGGAGATGTCCTGCACGGACAGGATGACGCCCTTGGGCGCGTGCATGTTCTGGCGCAGGTACGTCTTCAGCTCGCTCTGCTTGAAGCTGCGGTCCTTCACGGCCGACAGGTTGATGAGCACCTCGCCCTTGTGGACCTCTTCCTGCACGCCACCGCCCGCGGTGGTGAACGTGGAGGTGACGCCGGGGATGGTGCGCACCTGCGCCTCCAGCGTGTCCAGCTGGGCCTGGGTCTCCTGGATGGTGGACCCGATGGGCAGCTCCACCGTGAGCTTGATGTTGCCGTTGTCCTGCTCCGGGATGAACGTGAACTTGAGGAACCGCATCATTCCGAAGGTGGCGAAGAGCACCAGCACCGCGACGATCATCGACACCGCGCGGTGGTTCAGGATGGTGGCCAGGATGCGGCGGTAGCCGTTCTCCATGCCCACGAGCACCTTCTCCACCATCGCGGAGACGCCCGTCGGGTGGCCGTGCTCGCGCAGCAGCTTGGAGGACAGCATGGGCGTGAGCGTCATCGACACCACGTAGGAGATGAGCGTCGCCACCGCCACCGTGACACCGAACTGGTAGAAGAACTTGCCGATCATGCCGTCCATGAAGGCCACCGGGATGAACACCGCCACGATGGCCAGCGTCACCGCGAGCACCGCGAGGGCAATCTGTCCGGCGCCCTCCAGCGCGGCCTGCATGGGCGACGCGCCCTCTTCCATGTGACGCACGATGTTCTCGATGACCACGATGGCGTCGTCGATGAGCAGACCGATGGACAGGGTCAGCGCGAGCATCGTGATCATGTTGAAGGTGAAGCCCAGCGCCGCCATCACCGCGAACGTACCGACGACGGACACCGGCAGCGCGATGGCCGCCACGACGGTGGAGCGCAGGTTGCGCAGGAACACGAGCACGATGAGCACGGCCAGCACGCCGCCCAGGATGAGGTCCTCCTGCACCGCGTGGATGGACGAACGGATGAACCGCGCGTTGTCCGTCACGGTCTCCACCTGCACGCCCGCGGGCAGCAGCTTGTTCATGTCGTCCAGCGACTCCTTCACCAGGTCCGCCACCTGCACGGTGTTGGAGCCGGACTGCTTGCGCACCACGAGCGCCACGGCGTTGCGATCCCCGCTCTTGGCGCTGGAGCGCTGCTCGGCGGGGCCGTCCACCACCTCCGCGATGTCGCGCACGCGCACGGGCGAGCCGCCCATGCTGGAGATGACGATCTCCCGGATGTCGTCCACGCTCTTCGCTTCGGAGGTCAGCCGCACGATGCGCTCGCGGCCGCTGTCCGTGCTGCGGCCACCCGGGACGTCCAGGCTCTGCGCCTTGAGCGCCTGGCTGACGTCGCTGATGGCAAGGCCGTAGCCGCGGAGCCGCTGCGGGTCCACCACCAGCTGGATCTCCCGCTCACGGCCACCGACGATGTCGATGCTGCCCACGCCCGGCTGACGCTGCAGGGCGGGCTTCACGATGTCGTCCGCGACGCGCGTCAGCTCCTCCACCGGCAGGGGACCGGCCAGCGCGAGGGTGATGATGGGGGCCGCGCCGATGTCGAACTTCTCGACGACCGGCGTCTCCACTTCGTCCGGCAGCTTGCTGAGCGTGGCCTGCACGCGGTCGCGCACGTCCTGGGCGGCGACCTCCACCTTGGTGGACAGCTTGAACTGCACGACGATCTGCGAAACGCTCTCCAGGTTGACGGAGCGCAGCGTGTCCACGCCGTTGAGCGTGTTGAGCGCCTCCTCCAGCGGGTCGGAGACGTTCTTCTCCATGGACTCCGGGTCCGCGCCCGGGAGGATCGTCGTCACCGTGACGACGGGGAAGTCCACGTCGGGGAATTGATCCACGCCGATGCGCGGATAGGCGAACAAGCCGAACACCACCACCGCCAGCATCAGCATGGCGGTGAAGATGGGCCGTGTAATGAAGGTCTTGAGCATTCTTCAGGTACCCGAAGGAAAGGGGAGGGGAGGGAGGACCGTCGCTCGCGCTACTGCGCGACGCGCACCGCGGTCCCCTCCTTGACGTCCAGCGAGGCGTCGGCGAGCACGCGCTCCTCCGCCGTGAGGCCCTGCAACACCTTCACGTAGCCCGGCAGCACGCGCTGCACGCGCACGTCGCGCTTGCGCACGGTGCCGTCCTGCACCACCCACACGAAGCCGTCCTGGCCCTTGGCGCTGACCGCCTGCGAGGGCAGGAACAGGCCGTTGCCGGAGTCGCCCGCGGCCTTGGAGAAGTCCATCTCCACGAGCGCGCCCGGGCGCAGCGGGCGCTCCGTCTTGCCCGTCACGTCCGCCAGCACCTCCACGGTGCGGCTCTGCGCGTCGATGACGGCGCCCACGTTGGCGACCTTCGCCTCGAAGCGCATGCCGCTGGGGTTCACGATGCCCGGCGTCACGGTGCCCGGCGCCACGTTGTCGATGACCGACTCCGGCACCAGCATCCGGATCTCCAGCCCGTCAGCGTCCACGATGGAGAACACCGGGGTGGAGGGCGTCATCGCCACGGAGTCGCCCACGTTCTTCGTGCGCGAGGTGATGATGCCGTCGAACGGCGCGGTGATGTTGTGGTCGCGCAGGTTCTCCTCCGCCAGCCGCAGCGCCGCGCCGGCCTGGGCCGCCTGGGCCGCCGCCTGCTTCTGGCCGATCTCCGCCTGCTCCAGCGCGTTGGCCGCGACGCCGCCGGACTCGGCGACCTTGCGCGTGCGCTCCAGGGTGCTGGTGGCCAGCTGCAGCGCCGCGTCCGCCATGTCCTTGGCCGCGCGCGTCTGCTCCACCGCGATGCGCACGTTGGACGTGTCCAGCACCGCCAGCACGTCGCCCTTCTTCACCTTGTCGCCCACCCGCACGTTCACCTTCGCGAGCGTGCCGGTGGCGGACGGACCCAGCGTCGCCTCCTGCTTGGAGCGCACCTGCCCGGTGACGCGCGTGACGTTCTGCGCCAGCTCCGTGGCCGGAGTAATCGCCTTCACACCCAGCGCGTTCGCGCCCTCCTGCGGCGTCGGAAGCTGCGCCTTCTCCGCCCCCGCCTTCGAGCAGCCCGCCGTCGACACCGCAACGGCCACCACGGCGGCCAAGATTCGCTGATTCACGCGTCCGAACTCCTGCCGGTTGTCCGGCGGATCACCCGCCCGGATACCTGCTCCGGCTGATATTCTTTGGGGACTAGAAATTACCGATGCTCGATTATCTGTCAAGAGGATACTCCGTAATGCGGACTATCCACCCTCAAGGGGACCCCGGGGGCCGCCTGCCTGCCCGGAGGCTTGCGCTCCGAGGGCGTCGCATCGCGTCAGCATGAATTGACGCGGTGCAAGGGGGAGGGGACGGCGTGCGTTGCTTGTGGCTGACACGAAGCGCCTGTTATTGATTCGCGAGTCAATCCACGCCGGAAACACCCCCCCGAGTCACTTTCCGAGGACCAGCGATGCTCAATCCGTTCACCGAGGATCACGAGGCGTTTCGCAAGACGGTGCGCGCCTTCGTGGAGAAGGAGATGGCGCCGTACGGGCTGGAGTGGGATCGCGCGGGCATCTTCCCCCGCGAGCTCTTCAAGAAGTGCGGTGACCTGGGTTTCCTGGGCATCAACCACGACCCCAAGTTCGGCGGCAGCGGCCTGGACTACTGGTACGTGACGGCGTTCGCGGAGGAGCTGAGCCGCAGCCGCAACGCGGGCGTGAACATGGCGCTGCTGGTGCAGAGCCAGATGGCCACGCCCATCATCAACGAGATTGGAACCGACGAGCAGAAGCGCGAGTTCCTGGAGCCCGCGCTCAAGGGTGAGCGCATCGCGGCGCTGGGCGTGAGCGAGCCGGGGTGCGGCTCGGACGTGGCGAGCATCAAGACGACGGCGCGCCGGGACGGCGACGACTACGTCATCAACGGCTCCAAGATGTGGATCACCAACGGCACGCGCGCGGACTTCATCACGCTGGCGGTGCGCACCGGTGAGCAGGGCTACGGCGGCATCTCGCTGGTGACGTTCCCCACGGACGTGAAGGGGTTCAGCGTCTCCAAGAAGCTGGACAAGATTGGCAACCTGTCCTCGGACACGGCCATCCTCTACTTCGAGGACTGCCGCATCCCGGCGCGCTACGTGCTGGGCGAGGAGAACCAGGGCTTCTACCACGTGATGACGAACTTCCAGGGCGAGCGCCTGGTGGGGGCCATCACCACGGTGGGCGGCATGGACCGGATGCTGGAGGACGCCATCCAGTACGGCGGCGAGCGCGAGGCGTTCGGCCGGCCGCTCATCAAGTTCCAGGTGTGGCGCCACAAGTTCGTGGAGCACCTGGCGGCGGTGGAGGCGGCGCGGCGGCTCACCTACCACGCGGTGGACCTGTTCGACCGGGGGGAGAACCCGGTGAAGGAGGTCTCCATGGCGAAGCTGTTCGCGGGCGACCTCGCGCAGCGCGTGGCCTACGACTGCCAGCAGTTCTTCGGCGGCATGGGCTACATCGAGGAGACGCCCATCGCGCGGATGTGGCGGGACGTGCGGCTCATCACCATCGGCGGTGGCACCTCCGAGGTGATGAAGGAGATCATCTCCAAGCTGTACGGCTTCTAGTCGCTACTTCTTGCGGAAGAGGGACTCCGCGGCGCTGAGCAGCGCGTCGCGCGAGTCCTTCTGATGCAGGCCGCCTTCGCCCAACTGGAACAGTTCGCAGAAGTTGGCCCCGTCCTTGTCGCGGGGCACCTCCGCGAAGGGCTCCTTGCAGGCCTTGGCCACGGACAGGTCGAAGTGCCGGCAGTTGCGGCACGAGCGCAGGTCCTCCTCACAGCCGGGGCACGCGTCGTTGCGCCCCACCTGGTTGGCGATGATGTCGAGCGTGCGTCCGCAGTGCGCGCAACCGGGCATGGCGAGGTCCTCCCCGTGAATGGGCCGGGGCGGCATCCTGCCAGAATGATGGGGCCTGGGGCCCTTCAGCGCTGGACGCTGGGCGTGAACGCCGGGGCGGGCAGCGACGAGGCTTCCTGGGGCCGGCGCAGCTCGCCGGTGGCGTCCAGCATCTGGTCGTCCAGCCGCTTGAGCAGGAAGAGGACGTAGGCGGACAGGGCGGACAGGACGGAGGCCATGATGCCCAGCAGCATGCCCCGCTGCCAGCGGTGGGCCTTCTCCATCACGCCCCGCCGCTCCTTGAAGGTCTTCAGCTGGGCGTCCACGGACGTCCCGTCCAGCTTCTGGGCGAAGTCGGAGGCCTGGGCGTTGCTCCGGGCCATCAGCCACCGCCCTTCCGCCTGGAGCGTTTCGGCGCGCGTGTAGCAGAACGCCGCTCCGCCCGCGAAGAGCAGGGAGATGGTCAAGGCCGCTGTCACGCTCCGGGTGCCCATGCCCTCAACCCTCCGGAATATCCGTTGGCGCGGACGCTGAACAGGCCGCGACTGCTCCGGCTTTCCGAAGACAGTAGCGGATGCTAGGGACGGGGTCTGACATGGGCAAGTCCTACCGTCCTAAAGACCACTATTTCCAGAAAGCCAAGCAAGAGGGCCTGCGCGCGCGGTCGGCCTTCAAGGTCGACGAAATCCTCAAGCGCTTCCCCACCTCCGTGAAGAAGGGCGCGGCGGTGCTGGACCTGGGGGCGGCGCCGGGCGGTTTCCTCCAGATTCTCGTGGACGCGGTGGGCGTCTCCGGGCGCGTCATCGGCGTGGACATCGTCGCCATCCGGCCATTTTCGCAGAAGCAGGTGACGACGGCGGTGCTGGACGTGCTGGCGGACGACTTCGACGCGAAGCTGGCCGCGCTGTACGACGGGCCGTACGACGCGGTGATCTCCGACATGGCCCCCAAGACGTCCGGCATCAAGGGCACGGACGAGGCGCGCAGCCTGCGGCTGGCTGGCAAGGCGCTGGAGGTGGCGGCGGCGCGCGGCCGGGCCGGGGGCACGTTCGTGGCCAAGGTCTTCATGGGCGGCGACTTCGAGTCCTTCCGCGACGAGGTGCGTCGTCTGTACGAAGAGGTGAAGGTGGTGCGGCCGGAGGCCACGCGCGGCGCCAGCATGGAGGTCTACGTGGTGGGGCTGCGGCGCCGGGCCCCGGAGGCCCCCACGGCTCCAGTCGCTTCCTGACGCGAAGAGGGAACGCCCGAGGGGGTGGGCGGCGTCTAGAGTGCCGCCCATGTTTGAACCTTCGCGCCCGCGTGCGCTCGCCGTCCTGTTGTGCCTGCTGTCGTTCGCGCTGTTGCACCCCGTGTCCGCGCGGGCCCAGGCGAAGCCGCCCCCGACGTGGAAGGCCATCGACGCGCTCGTCGCGGACGACAAGGTGGAGTCCGCCGCGCAGGGGGCGGAGGCCCGGCTCGTCGCCGCGAAGCAGAAGAAGGACGCGGACGAGTGGACGCGCGCGCTGGTGCGCACCGTGCAGCTTCGCACGCAGCTGCACGGCTACGAGACGGCGGTGCGCTTCCTGCGCGAGCAGCCCTGGCCGGACGACGCGCGGCAGCGGGCCACGCTGAACCTCTTCTACGCGGCGGTGCTCACGCACTACGTGGACGCGTACGGCTACGAAATCGGTCAGCGCGAACAGGTGGCCTCCTCGGGGCCGGTGGACCTGAAGGCGTGGACGAAGGACCAGTTGGTGACGGAGGCGCAGCGCGCGCAGGCCGCCGTCTGGGCGCTGCGCCAGGAGCTGGGCACCGAACCGGTGAAGGCGCTGGCGGAGTACATCCAGCCCAACACGTACCCGGCCGGCATCCGCTCCACGCTGCGCGACGCGGTGACGTACCTGTGGGTGGAGCTGCTGGAGCGCACGGACCTGTGGCGGCCGGAGCAGGCGCAGCAGGTGTACCGGTTGGAACTGGGCGCGCTCTTTTCGGGCACGCCGAAGGTGGACCTGGTGGATCCGGCCGTGCACCCGCTGATGAAGGTGGCGGCGCTCTTGGGGGACCTGGAGGCGTGGCACCTGGCGGCGGGCCGGCGCGAGGCGGCCCTGGAGGCGCGGCTGCGGCGCTACGACGTCCTGACCACGTCCTTCACCGACGCCGCGGATCAACTGCGCGTGCGCGAGCACCTGGCCGCGCACCTGAAGGACTTCCGGGACGTGCCGTGGTGGTCGGTGGGACAGCTCCAGCTCGCGGAGCTGGAGGAGGAGGCGGGGCGGAAGGTGTCCGCGCATGCCGCGGCGAAGGCAGGGGCAGAGGCGTGGCCGAAGTCGTTCGGGGGGCTGCGCTGCGCCGCGAAGGTGAAGGCCCTGGAGGCGCCGGACCTGTCCGCCACGGTGATGGAGGTGGACGGCGCGGGCAAGCGCTCCCTGGAACTGCGCCACCGCAACGTGCCGACGGTCCACTTCCGGGCGTTCGCGCTGGATGTGGAGGCGAAGATCGCGAAGCCCGGGCAGGACCTGTCGCTCATCGCGTCGGGCGACGAAGTGCGCAAGATGATCCGCACGCGAAAGCCGGAGGCGGTCTGGAGCACGGCGCTGCCGAAGACGCCTGACTTCCAGACGCACCAGACCTTCGTCACGCCGCCGCCGCTCCAGCCCGGCGTGTACGCGCTGGTGATGTCCCTGCGCGAGGACTTCCGGGAGAAGGACAACAAGCTCGTCTCGGTGACGATGAACGTGTCGCCGTGGGCCGTGGTGGTCCGTCGGGTCGGTTCGGGACGGGTGGAGGTGCGCGTGGTGGACGGCGCGACCGGGGCCGGCGCGCCGAACGTGGAGGCGCGGCTCGTGACGTCGGACTACCAGACGCGCCGCTTCAGCGTCGTCAACCGCCGTACGGATGAGCGCGGGGAGCTCACGCTCGAAGCGCAGGCCCGCGAGGACAACACGAACGGGATGCTGGTGCTGGGGCGCGGCAAGGGCGTGATGGTGTACCCGGGCTCGGTGTACCTGTACGCGGAGCGCCCCCCGTACACGCTGACGCAGACGCTGATCTACACCGACCGGGCCGTGTACCGGCCGCAGCAGAAGCTGTTGTGGAAGGTGGTGGCCTATCGCGCGGACGAGGGCACGAAGCGCCATCAGGTGCTGCCGGACGCGCCGGTGACGGTGTCGCTCAGCGACCCCAACGGGCAGGTGGTGGAGACCCGCGAGGCGCGCACCAACGCGTTCGGTTCGGTGGCGGGGGAGTTCACGGTGCCCTCGGGTCGTCCGCTGGGCCGGTGGCTCGTGCGGACGAGTCCCTCGGGCTACGCCGCCGTGCGCGTGGAGGAGTACAAGCGGCCCACCTTCGAGGTGACGCTGAAGGACGCGCCCGATTCGCTCCGTCTCAACCGCCCCGCGACGTTCAAGGGCGAGGCGCGCTACTTCTTCGGTCTGCCGGTGACGAGCGGCGCGGTGAAGTGGCGCGTGTCGCGGGAGCCGGTGCTGCCGCCCTGGTGGTTCTGGGAGCGCATCCCCACGTCGTCGCAGCTGGTGGCGTCCGGCTCCGCGTCGGTGGGGGAGGACGGCGGCTTCTCCGTGGCCTTCACCCCGGAGGCGGACGAGCGGCTGGCGAAGACGCCGGGCGTGTCGTGGCGCTACCGCGTGGAGGCGGATCTGACGGACGAGGGCGGTGAGACGCGCTCCGCGAGCCGGGCCTTTCGGCTGGGCTTCGTGTCGGTGGAGGGCCGCGTGGAGGCGGACCAGGGCTTCGTCCGCGAGGACCTGCCGTCGGCCGTGCGCCTGGTGCGCTCGAACCTGGATGGGGCGCCGCAGGCCGGCGCGGGACGCTGGCGGCTGCTGGCCCTGAAGCAGCCCTCCCGTCCGCTGATGCCTTCGGAGGCGCCGGTCGTGACGCCGCGTCCGCTGGAGGCCTCGGTGCAGGAGCGCCGCGAGTCCTCGCCCACGCCGGGGGATGCGCTCAAGCCGCGCTGGGAACAGGGCTTCGACGTGGCGTCGACGGTGCGGAGCTGGGAGGACGGCGCGGAGGTGGCGCAGGCGGCGGTGACGCACGGCGCGGATGGCGTGGCGGCCGTGAAGCTGCCGGCGCTGCGCGCGGGGGTGTACCGCCTGCGCTACGAGACGACGGATGCCTTCGGCCAGAAGGCCCTCGCGCAGCACGACTTCGTGGTCGCGGGCGCACGGGCCCCCACGGGGTTGCCGGCCCTGCTGATGGCGGAGCAGTCGTCTGTGCGGGTGGGTGACGTGGCGCGGCTGGTGGTGGCCTCCGGGTTCGAGGGCCAGCCGCTGGCGATGGACGTGTACCAGGGCTCCCGGCGCATCGAGCACCGCGTACTGACCGCGGGGCAGGGCCGGGCCGTGGTGGAGATTCCGGTGACGGAGTCGCTGCGCGGGGGCTTCACGGTGACGCTGTCGATGGTGCGCGACTGGCAGCACCTGGGCTTCCAGCAGACGGTGGCCGTCCCCTTCGACGACAAGGAGCTGAGCGTGGAGTTCGCCACCTTCCGCGACACGCTGCGGCCCGGCGCGAAGGAGACCTTTCGCGTGACGGTGAAGGGGCCGAAGGGCGCGAAGCTGGAGGCGGGGGCGGCGGAGGTGCTCGCGTACATGTACGATCAGTCGTTGGAGCTCTTCGGGCCGCACACGCCGCCCCAGGTGGCGCAGCTGTATCCCCAGACGTCGATGTCGGTCGACACCCGGTCGTCCGTGAACAGCAATGGGGCGGACTGGCTCTTCGACGATCTGGACAGGACCCGGTCCCTGGCGGATCCGGAGCAGGACCAGTTGAAGTTCGGCAGCGGCTACGGGCTGGGCGGCCCCGGCTACGGGCGGCGCGTCCGGTCCTCCCTGCCCATGTCGGTGGCACGCTCGCGGGAGGCGGACATCTCCGAGGAGGAGCGGTCTCCTGGGGCGCCTCCGCCTCCGCCGCCCCCTCCGGCCCCTTCCTCGGCGCCGAAGCCGGAGGCGAAGCTCCAGGCGAAGCGGTACTCCGTCATCGAGATCAACAACGCGCCGGAAGCGCCGCCGCCGCCGCTGCGCTCGAACTTCGCGGAGACGGCGTTCTGGATTCCGCAGCTCCTCACCGGGCCGGACGGCGCGGCGGTGCTGGAGTTCTCCGTGCCGGACTCGGTGACGGCGTGGAGCGTCTGGGTGCACGCGCTCACCCGCGACCTGAAGGGCGGCTCGCTGCAGCGCACGACCCGCAGCGTGAAGGAGCTGATGGTGCGCCCCTACCTGCCGCGCTTCCTGCGCGAGGGGGACCGCGCGGAGCTGGAGGTCGTGGTGAACAACGCGGGGGCGGGTCCCCAGCAGGGCCAGCTCACGTTCGACATCGTGGATCCGGACACGCAGAAGAGCCTGCTCGCGGACTTCGGCGTGAAGGTGGCCGCCCAGTCCTTCACGGTGGCGGCGGGGAAGGGGACGCACCTGAGGTTCCCCATCACCACGCCCGCGCGCGTGGGCCCGGTGGCCTTCCGCGTCGTCGCGAAGTCGGGCGCCTTCAGCGACGGCGAGCTGCGTCCGCTGCCGGTGTTGCCGGGGCGCATGCACCTGGCCCAGTCGCGCTTCGTGACGTTGCGCAACAACGACCGCAAGACGCTGACGTTCGAGGACCTGAAGCGCTCGGATGACCCCACGCGGGTGAACGAGCAGCTGGTCGTCACGGTGGACGCGCAGCTCTTCTATTCGGTGCTCCAGGCGCTGCCGTACCTGGTGGACTATCCCTACGAGTGCACGGAGCAGACGCTCAACCGCTTCGTGTCCTCCGGCATCGTCTCCAGCCTCTACGAGAAGCACCCGGCGGTGGCGAAGATGGCGAAGCAGATGAGCCAGCGGCCCACGCGCTTCGAGACCTGGGACTCGGTGGATCCGAACCGGAAGATGACGCTGGAGGAGTCGCCCTGGCTCACCGAGGCGCGGGGTGGAGGCGAGTCCGAGGACAAGCTGCTGCGGGTGTTGGATCCCAAGGTGGCGCAGGCGGAGCGCCAGGCGTCGATGGAGAAGCTGAGGAAGGCGCAGACGGCCTCCGGCGGCTTCCCCTGGTGGCCGGGCGGCCCGCCCTCGCCGTACATGACGGTCTACATCCTCCACGGCCTGTCGCGCGCGATGGAGCACGGGGTGGAGGTGCCTCCGCAGATGACCGCGCGGGCCTGGGCATACCTGGCCACGCAGTTCCGGGCGGACTACGCCAACACGCTGATGAAGAAGGACGAGGGCTGGGAGTTCCTCACGTTCCTCAACTTCGTGGCGTCCTCGTACCCGGACGCGCGCTACACGGGCGAGGCGCTCACGCCGGCCGAGCGGCAGCGCATGCTCGAGTTCTCCTTCAAACACTGGAAGAAGCACGCGCCGTTCCTCAAGGGCTACCTGGCGCTCACGCTGCACCGCTCCACGCGGACGCAGGACGCGCTGAAGGTCTGGGACAGCGTGATGGACTCCGCGAAGACGACGGAGGAGCTGGGGACGTACTGGGCGCCCGAGGACCGCAGCTGGCTCTGGTACAACGACACCACGGAGACGCAGGCGTTCGCGCTGCGCACGCTGTCGGAATTGCGCCCCAAGGACCCGCGCCGCGAGGGCCTGGTGCAGTGGCTGCTCCTGGACAAGAAGCTGGGCCACTGGAAGTCCACGCGCGCCACGGCGGAGGCGCTCTACGCGCTGGTGAACTACCTGGAGGCGGAAGGGGCGCTGGGCATCCGCGAGGAGCTGAAGGTGACGGTGGGGCCGAAGGTCGTGCCCATGGTCTTCTCGCCGGAGGTGTACACGGGGAAGAAGAACCAGGTGGTGCTCACCGGGCCGGAGGTGAAGCCCTCCACGGCGACCACGGTGGTGGAGAAGACGACGCCGGGCTTCGCCTTCGCCTCCGCGACGTGGCACTTCTCCACGGAGGAGTTGCCGAAGGAGGAGCGCGGGGACTTCTTCCACGTGTCGCGCCGCTACTTCGTGCGGGTGCGCGAAGGCAACCAGACGCTGCTGCGTCCGCTGGCCGAGGGCGCGAAGCTCCAGCCCGGTGACGAGGTGGAGGTGCAACTGTCGCTGCGCACGAAGCACGCGGCGGAGTACGTGCACCTGAGGGATCCGCGCGCCGCGGGCCTGGAGCCGGAGAACGCCGTCTCCCGCCACAAGTGGGACCTGGGCATCGTCTGGTACGAAGAGGTGCGCGACTCGGGGACGAACTTCTTCTTCGAAGCGCTGCCGGTGGGCGAGTACACGTTCAAGTACCGGCTGCGCGCCAACCTCGCGGGCACCTTCCGCGTGGGGCCGGCGACGGTGCAGTCCATGTACGCGCCGGAGTTCACCGCGTACTCCACGGGCGCGGTGCTCACCGTGGGCAAGGCCCCGTAGTCCGTGGGCGGGGCAGGGGGCCGGCGCTCCTTCGGGGCGTCGGCCCGGCTACTCCGCGCAGGTGGCGGCGTCGTCCGTCGGGTGCAGCGTGGCGATGCCGTACGTGCCGTTGCGCGTGCCGCACCAGATGCGCCAGTTGCCGCCCCCGATGTCCGGCGCCGAGTACACGCCGCCCTCCTTCTTGGCACCATCCCGGGCACAGCACCGGGCAAAGGCGCGCGTCCCGATGGTGGCGATGGAGACCGCGTCCTGCGTCGTGGAGAAGCCCCCGAGCCGCTTCACCCCGCAGGACCAGGGCGCGTTGCCCCGGAAACGGATCAGGTACTGCTCGCCGCGCAGGGCTTCCTCACCCTTGCCGGGGCCCTGGTAGCAAATCTTCCCCTCCGCCTCGAGCTGCGCGTAGCGCGGCAGGAAGTGGAGCCCGCCAATGGGCCCGCGCTGCCAGTCATCGCCGCAGAAGACGTGGGTGAACGCATTGCGAGGGCCGGTGCTCACCCACAGGCTCGTGAGCCATTCGAGGTTCGCCTGCCGGGAGCCCGTCCCCGGACGGCCCGCCGCGGAGAGCGCCCGCTGCACGCGGGCATCGTCGTAGTGCTTCGCGAAGAAGCGCTGCACATCCCCCGCGCTCACGCTCGCATCGGGACGCGCCGGGCACAGGTCCAGCACCTCGCGATCCAACGCGGACAGGGCGGGGGCCTTGGCGAAGAGGGGCGCGTTCTCACAGGTGGTCTCGCACGCCGGTGCCTCGCCCTTCGCGGAGGCCGGAGGGGCCGCGCGGCTCGCGGGGGCCTGGACGGTGACGCTTCCTGTTTCGTCAAGCGTGGGGCTGCCCGCGCCCGCGCCCTCGCCCACCCCGTCGGACAGCGATGCGCCACCGCTCCGGGCCGCCAACTGCTGCCGCGTGTTCGCGTGGTCCGCCTTCACGAGGGCTTCCGTGTCGGGAGCCTTCTGCACGGCCTCCGTGGGCGTGCCATCGCAGAGCACCCAGCCCTCGGCCCTGGGGCCCTGGAGCTTGCACCACGCCCGGGCGGGGCCTCCCTTCTTCACGAGCGGATACGTCACGCCCGGTTCCACGGCGAAGACGACCTTGGAGGACTCCGGTTGCTCCACGGCGTCCACGCGTTCGTCGGAGACGAAGACTCCGCCCCCGGCCCAGACGGCGGGAGCCACGGAGAGGGCCAGGAAGAAGCAGGCGAGCGACCCGGAAAGGCGCATGGTGCGCGGGACTCTAACAGGAGCGCCCCGGGCCCGCTGTTCCCCGGTTGCGCCCGCCGCCCCGTCGGAGAATAAGGACCCCCGATATGAAACCGATGAATTTCCGAGGCCGGTGGGTGCTCATTACCGGTGCGTCGTCCGGCCTGGGGCTGGAGATGGCCCGTCTGCTCGCGAAGGAGCACGGCGCCCACATCATCGCCGTCGCGCGCCGCGAGGATCGGCTCCTCGCGCTCAAGGCGGAGCTGGAGGGCGCGCACGGCGTGCAGGTGCTGCCCCTCACCGCGGACCTCACGAAGCCCGGTGAGGCCGTGCGCGTGCATGCCGCCGCCGTGGAGGGGCGCGCCGTGGACGGCGTCATCCTCAACGCGGGCGTCACCTTCTTCGGCCACGTGCTGGAGCAGCCGCCCGAGTCCTTCGACACGATGCTCGCCACCAACGTCACCAGCGTGGTGCGGATGTCCCAGCTCTTCGCGGCGGACTTCGTGAAGCGGGGAGGGCAGGGGTCTCTGATGCTCGTCGCCAGCACGGCGGGCTTCGCGCCGCTGCCGTACCAGACGACCTACGCGGCGACGAAGGCGTTCGTCATCAGCTTCGGGCGGGGGATGGCCCAGGAGCTGCGCAAGTCAGGCGTGTCCATCACCGTCTTCGCGCCGGGCGGCATCGCCACGGAGATGCTGTCGCTGTCGGGCCTGGACCGGAAGTTCAAGGCCGGCGACCTGGGCATCATGTCCGCGGAGGCCTGCGCGCGCATCGCCGTGGACTCGATGGTGCACCGTCGCGAGCTGGCCGTGCCCGGGGTCCTCAACCGCTTCCTCGCCATGACGATGAAGCTGCTGCCCCACGGCTTCATGGCCCAGCGGGCCGCCGCGCTCTACGAGGGCGGGCTCCCGAAGGAGCCTCCCGCCCCCTGAGGCCGTCACGTCCCGGGGCTTCATGAGCCCCGGGGCGGAGGCTTCGCGGCTCAAGACAGCTTCACCCGCGCCACCTTCAGCTTGCCCACCTGCACGGTGTACTCGCCGGCCCCGAGCTCCGCCTTGGGGTCGGTGACCTTCTCACCGTTCACCCGGACGCCGCCCTGGGCCATCAGCTTGCGCGCTTCGGTGGCGGAGGCGACGAGCTTCGTCTCCGGCAGCAGCTTCGTCACCGGCAGCTTCTCCGCGCCCGCGAGCGACACCTCCACGAGCGGCAACTCCTCCGTGGACAGTTCCTTCTTGGCGAAGCGCTTCTCGAAGTCCTCGGCCGCCTTGCGTCCGGCCTCCTCGCCCTGGAAGCGCGCGGCGATCTCCTGCGCGAACGCGACCTTGGCGGCCTTCGGGTGGAGGGCGCCGGACTTCGTCTGCTCCTCCATCTCCAGGACCTTCTTGAGCGGCACCGACGACAGCAGCTTGTAGTACCGCCACATCAGGTCGTCGGTGATGCTCATCAACTTGCCGAAGATGTTGTCCGCCGACTCGTCGATGCCCACGTAGTTGTCCAGGCTCTTGGACATCTTGTCGCCGGTGATGACGCCGTCGACGAGCTTCGCGTCCAGGCCCTCCAGGATGGGGCCCGTCATGATGACCTGCGGCTCCAGGCCCTCGTCCTTCATGAGCTGACGGCCCACGCCCAGGTTGAAGAGCTGATCCGTCGCGCCCAGCTCCACGTCCGCCTTCAGCGCCACGGAGTCATGGCCCTGCAGCAGCGGGTAGAGGAACTCGTGCAGCGAGATGGAGCGGTTCTCCCGGTAGCGCGTCTTGAAGTCGTCGCGCTCCAGCATGCGCTGCACGGAGTAGCGCGAGGCCAGGCGGATCATCCCCTCGGTGCCCAGCGCGTCGAGCCACTCCGAGTTGAACTTCACCACCGTCTTGTCGGGATCCAACACCTTGAAGACCTGTTGCTTGTAGGTCTCCGAGTTGGACTTCACCTCGTCGCGGGTGAGGGCCGGGCGCGTCGTGTTCTTCCCGGTGGGGTCGCCGATGAGGGCGGTGAAGTCACCGATGAGGAACACCACCGTGTGCCCGAACTCCTGGAAGCGCCGCATGCGCGTCAACAGGAGCGAGTGGCCCAGGTGCAGGTCGGGACGACTGGGGTCGAAGCCCGCCTTGATGACGAGCGGCTTGCCCTTGTCGTACGAGCGCTGGAGCTTCTTCTTGAGGTCCTCCGGCACCTGCAAATCCACGGTGCCGCGAGTGACTTCTTCGTACTGCTCTTCGGGTGTCGCCTTGCGCAGTGCGTCCGGGTTCATGGCGCCGCGGACACTACCCGAAAGGCTCCAGGCAGGGCGGGACTTCGCGTCCGCCCCGCCCGGTCATGTCCGTCTGGCTGGCTGCCTCAGGTGTCCAGGAAGTCCCAGTCACGGCTCAGGCCGCGCAGGGTCTGGCTCTCCGTGACGACCTGGTCCATGTCCACGTCGTCCTGGTTGGTGGGCAGCGCCTGGACGATCTGGTCGCTGAAGGCCAGGCCCACCCGCCGGCTGCGGGGACTGGCCGCCTTGAGGGTCGCGTCGTAGTAGCCGCCCCCGCGTCCCAGCCGCTTGCCGTCCGGGCTGAAGCCCAGGCCTGGCACCACGAACAGATCGATCTGGTCCACCGCGATCAGTTCAGAGGCGTTGGTGGGCTCCCGGACGCCCAGGCGTCCCGGCTCCAATTCGCTCTCCGACTTGATGGCCCGGAAGGCCAGGATGCGCCCGTGCACGTGGGACAGCGGATAGCAGACGATCTTCTCGTCCTGCAGGGCCGCGATGAGGATGTCCCGGGTGGGCACCTCGCCCCGGATGGGGGCGTAGAGCGCCACTGTTCGTGCCTTCTGATAGTAGGGTGAAGCCAGGAATCGAGACTGAACCTTCAGGCCTCGCTCATCGATGAGGTCGTTGGTCATCGCCTTTCGGCGCGCCGTCAGTTCCTCACGAAGCGATACCTTCTTCTCCGCCGCCCCCGCCGCCGTATCCACCGCAGTCTCGCTCACCGCCGCCGCTCCCCAAGAAAGAGTCCCCCGCCGAGCCGTGTGTCCAGCGTCCATTGAACCCTCGTAAGTCAGGTGGGGACCGAAATCATGTCACCGCAGGCTTCCCTCATCCCCGTGAAGGGGAGGGCTTGCACATGGCGACCGAAACGGACCCCGGAATGGACGTATCGGTTCGAATTTCTGCTGGGCATCACGAACCCCGCAGGGAACAGACCTTTACTAACGCAAATCTCGCTACAAGTCCTCAGAATTACTGGGAAATCCCAGGGCGTTCTTGGGAAAATGATAAGGATGGAGGAGCGTGCGGTCAAGCCGTCCTCGCGCGTTTACAACCGACCCCGTGGACTTCTATGATGTCCGGGCCCCTGACATGTCGCCCCCGACCACAACATTGGCTCTCGCGGCGGTTGTCTGCCTCGCCTCCGGATTCGCGTGGGCGGGCCCGGCCGTCAATGGCTCCTACCAGGGAGATGCCTTCGGACCCGTGGAGTTGCGCACGAGCGGGGACCAGCTGGTGGGGACGGCACCGGCCGGCGGACCCTGCCAGCGCCCGGTCGCCCAGCAGGTCCTGAACGGCTCCTTCCTGGGCAACGTCTTCATTGGTGACGTGACGCTCTGTCAGAAGGGCGACGCCTGCAGCGAGTCCGCCACCTACGCGGTCATGCTCTTCTACAACTTCGAGGAGCGGGCGCTGGGCGGGCTGGTGAAGATGGAGGGAGGCTGCGAGTCGGACCTCCTCAAGAACGGGATGCTGGTGCTGCGGGCCCTGGAGCAGGGCGCCTCCGCGCAGCCCGCGGCGGCCCCGGCCCCCGAGCGTCAGGTCCAGGCACCGACGCCCGCCTCACCGTCGGGTTCGGCCGCGCAGGTGGCGGCGCAGCGCCGGCTGGAGGCAGTGGACGTGCCGGCCGCCCTGCGGCAGGGACAGCAGGCCCTGGCGGCGATGAATCCGCTCACGGCGTCGCAGCAGTTCCAACTGGTGCTGGCCCAGGAGAAGAACAACGCCACCGCGCTCACCGGCATGGCCGTGGCCCACTTCCTTCGCGACCAGAAGCTGGAGGCCCTCAAGTTCCTGGAGCAGGCGCGGGGCGTGGGCAACCAGCAGGCCCGGGCGGAGGCCTGGTTCTGGATGGCCTGTGTGAAGCGGGCGACCCAGGAGTCGAAGGTGGCCCAGGAGGCGCTGCGCCGGGCGGTGGTGGTCGAGGGTTGGTCGGCGCCGGAAGGCAACGCGCTGGTGGACCGGGAGCTGCTGCGGCTGTCGAACGAAGGTCCGAATTTCGACGCGCTGGTGAAGCAGGCCCGCGGTCGCAAGCGGGCCCAGGGTCGGGACTCGCAAGGAGCCGGAAGCGTCAGCCCGTGACCGTGCCGACCCCCGTCCCGAAGCCCATCAAGGTCTTCGGCAACTACGAAATCCTGTCGTTGCTGGGCAAGGGCGGCATGGCCCAGGTGTACCGCGCGCGCGTGCGCTCCGGGCCCCATGAGGGGTGGACGGTGGCGCTCAAGCGGCTGTTGCCCGCGCTCACCCGCGACCCCGCGTCGCTGGACCTGTTCGCGCGCGAGGCGCACCTGTCGCGCCAGCTGGACCATCCCAACATCGTGAAGGTGTTGGACGCGGGCATGCTGGAGGACATCTCCTTCCTGGTGATGGAGCTGGTGGACGGGCGCGACCTGGGCCACATCCTGCGTCGGTGCAAGGCGCGGGGGATTCCGCTGCCCATCGACTTCGCGGTGTACCTGGCCAAGGTGCTGCTGGAGGCGCTCGCGTACGCGCACACCGCCACCGGGCCCGAGGGCGAGCCGCTGGGCATCGTCCACTGCGATGTGTCCCCGTCCAACCTGTTCATCTCGCGGGTGGGGGAGATCAAGCTGGGCGACTTCGGCGTGTCCCGCGTGCTGGTGGACGGCAAGCTCCAGGGCGGTGAAGTGCTGGGCAAGCCGTACTACCTGTCCCCGGAGTCACTGCAGGGCGCGGTGACGCCGGAGGCGGACCTGTGGGCCGCGAGCGTCGTGCTCTACGAACTGCTCACGCTGGGGCGTCCCTTCAACGGCGCCTCGCCCGAGGAAGTGTTCGCGGGCATCCTGTCGCGCGACTACAAGCCGCTGAGCGTGGTGCGGCCGGACGTCCCCAAGGCGCTGGACGCGGTGCTGGCGCGCGCCTTCGCGGAGAACCCCGAGGACCGCTTCCCGTCCGCGGAGGAGTACGCGCTCGCCCTGTCGCCGCATTACGACGAGCGCGTGGGCACGCCCCTGGCCATCGCGGCGGTGGTGCGCGGCCTGTTCGGCACCACCGACCAGGTGCCGACGATTCCCGACTCCGCGCTCGGGCGCTCCGGCGAAAACGCCGAGTAGTCGGGCGGGCAGGTCCCTGTCGCGCGGGTCCCCGGACGGGAAGGGTCGCTGCGACCTTCGCACCGGATGATGACCTTTCCTCCCACCGCACTTTTGGGAGGACATGCATGGCGACCGAGCGCAAGCAGCAGCAGCCCGAACAGGACAAGCCGGCCCGCGAGACGCGGCGCGAGGACGAGCGTCTGCCGCCCAAGCGCGACGAGGCCAGGGAGGACGGCATGCCCGGCTACGGCCAGCCTGACCCGGACGTGCGCGAGAAGAGTCTGCCCGACCAGAAGTGGTGACCCCGCCCGCGGTGACGCCTTCAGGCGATGGCGGACGAAGCTTCCAGGGCGCGCACGCGGGGGACGTGCGTGCACAGCGCCTCCACGACGCGTGACACCTCTGCTTCGGTGGTGTTCGGACCCAGGCTGAAGCGCAGGCTGCCGCGTGCCTGCGCGGGGGACAGGCCCATGGCGCGCAGCACGTGCGACGGGGACAGCGTCCCGGACGCGCAGGCCGCGCCCGACGACACGTGGATGCCTTCCAGGTCCAACGCCATCAGGAGCGCTTCGCCCTCGACGCCGTCGAAGCGCAGGTTGCTGGTGTTGGGCACGCGCGGTGCCCCGGCGCCGTTCACCGTCACGCCGGGCAGCCGCGTGAGCACCTGCTGCTCGAACCCGTCGCGCAGGGCGCCCACCTGTCCGGCGAGGGTCGACTGCTCCTTCGCGGCCAGTTCCAGGGCCAGGGCCAGGGCCTCCGCGTAGGGGACGTTCTGCGTGCCTCCCCGGCGTCCGCCCTCCTGGTGCCCGGGGGTCAGCGCCCGCACGTCCACGCCCTTGCGCACCACCAGCACGCCCGAGCCTTGCGGCCCTCCAAACTTGTGCGCCGACAGGGAGAGCAGATCCGCGTCCACTTCACGCAGCGTCAGCGGCACCTTGCCCGCGGCCTGCACGGCGTCGGTGTGGAAGAGGATGCCGCGCTGCCGGCACGCTCGGGCCACGTCCGCCACTGGTTGCAGCACGCCCGTCTCGTTGTTGGCCCACATCAGCGAGCACAGCGCGGTGTCCGGCGTGAGCGCCTCCAGCAGGGCCTCCAACGGCACGCGGCCGTCGGCGCCGGGAGACACCCGCACCACCTGCGCGCCCTCTCGCTCCAACTGCGTGAGCGCGCCCAGCAGGGCAGGGTGCTCCACCGTCGAGCCCACCACCCGGCGGCGCTCCTTCACGGGCCGGGCGGCATACGCGCCCAGCAGCGCGAGCGCATCCGCCTCACTGCCCGACGCGGTGAAGCAGATCTCCTTCGGCTCGCAGCCCAGGAGCCGCGCCACCCGGGCCCGCGCCGCGTCCAGCCGACCGCGCGCCTCGCGCCCTCCACCGTGCACGCTGGAGGCGTTGCCGAAGCCGCCCTCCGTGAAGGCTCGCGCGAGCAGGGCACCCACCTCCGCGCGCACCGGCGCGGCGGCGTTGTGGTCCCAGTAGATCACGTGTCCTGCGCGGACAGCAGCGACACCGGCCGCTCCTGGGCGACACCGAAGGCTTCCAGGAAGCGCCCCACCAGCTCGCGCTTGAGCGCCTTGCGCTTGTTGGCGCTGCCAGAGAGGGGAAGCCGTGCGCCCGCCATGCTGCCGTGGCCGCCGGACGAGCCGCCCAGGTCCTCGCACAGCTCGCGGATGAGCCGGCCCGCGTTCATGCGCCGGTCCTTCACGCGCAGGCTCAGGAAGAGCTGGTTGCGGAACGTCCCGTACGCCAGGGACCACTTCATCCCTTCGAGGAACATCATCCGCTCGGCGACCTCCGCCACCATGTCCGGGGAGTAGACCTCCTCCAGGTCGGTGATGATGGCGGTGCCGTAGACCTTCGCCTTTTCGATGGACGTGTGGAAGAGCTGGAAGAAGCGGGCGGGCACCTCCGGGTGCTCGATCTGCCCCAGCATCGTCTTGTCACAGCGGGGGAACAGCCACAGGTAGCTGTCCACGTCCGTCTGGGTCGTCTCCCGGCCCAGGTCCCGCGTGTCCGCCTTGATGCCGTAGAAGAGCGCGGTGGCGATCTCCAGGGACGGCTCCACCCGCGCGGCCCGCAGGTACTCCACCAGCATGGTGGACGTGGCGCCGAAGTCGCCGCCCACGTCCGCGAAGGGCGACTGGAGGCTCTCCTCGCGCAGCGGATGGTGGTCCACCACGATGTCCGCGCGGATCTTCGCGGGCAGCGAGTGGTTGCGCACCGGCGGCTGCGTGTCCACGAGGCCGAACAGGTCGTACTCGGAGAAGTCGAGCTGCGACACGTGCGACACGGGCAGGCGCAGCACCTTCACGAAGGCGATGTTCTCCGCCCGGCCGATGATGCCGCCGTAGCCCACCTGGGCTTCCACGCCGGCCTTGCACTCCAACAGGTGCGCGAGCGCCACGGCGGCGGCCATGGAGTCGGGATCCGGGTTGTCGTGCGTCAGGATGAGCGCCCGGCGGTGGCCCTTGGCCACGCGCAGCAGGCGGCCCAGCTTTTCGACGGCGGGGAGGTGGGCCAGGCGTGCTGGCGGAGGCTCCGTCAGCTCGCTGCCAGCGGGAAGCTGGGCGCGGCGGCTCTGGAGGGAAGGGGTCACGGGCATGGAGGTTCTTCTTTTACTTCCTCCGCCACGGGGATTCGAGAAGTCGGATGTTCTCCCCCTGACGTTCCGGAAAAGGTGGGTCCAGCACCCCAATGGTGTCGATGACCCGCCCGTCCTTCACGGCGAAGCAGACGGCCCTCAGGCCGTCCGCCTCCCTGGTGGGTTGCCCGGGGGCTGAGCCCCGGGGATGACTACTCGACGGTCTTGTACTTGCGACCCAGGTCGCGGAAGTACTTCACGCCGTTGTCGAGCGAGTTCTCCATCGCGTCCATCAGCACCGTGCGGAAGACGGCCACCGGGCCCCGGAAGGACTCGTAGTAGCGCTGCCGATCGATGGAGTGGATGACCGCGGGCATGTAGCCGTTGCGCAGCAGGATGAGGTTGCTGCACATGCGCCCCACCTTCCCGCTGTGCTCGGTGAAGGGGAAGATCTGCAGGAACTCGTGCTGCACCACCGCCGCCTGTTTGATGGGGTGGAACTCGCGGAACTCCGCGCTGGCGGTGTGGTCCACGAGCTTCTCCAGCCGGGCCTGGATCTTCGCCGGCTGGGTGATGTCGTGGAAGTAGGTGCGGTGCAGGGGCATGTCCTTGCGCAGCCCCGCGCGATCCCTCTCCTTGGCCAGCTCCTTCTCCGTGCGCTCGCGCCGCTCCATGCGCGCGCGCTCGGCCAGGGCTTCCGGCGTGTTGCCCAGGAAGAGGTCGTGCATCCGCTTGATGGTGGTGAGCGTCAGCGCGGACTGCTTCTTCGCGCCCTGCGCTTCCTCGCGGATGTAATCCGCCACCGCCTTGTGGTTGCGGATCTCCAGGACGACCGGAATCATGGACGCTTCCGCGGCGGTGCGTGCCGGGAAGAGCGCGGCCATCAACTCCTGGTGCGTGTAGACGACGCCTTCGAGCGCGGCGTCGTGGTAGATCCACGACATCTCGAACCGGTCGAGGAACTCGCGCGCTGGCTGCTTGTCCTTGTAGATGTCGAGGTACTCGCGCAGCTGCTCGTTCTTCTCGTCGATGTCTTGATAGCGTTCCTTCACGGACTGCGGCTCCTTCTCGCCCCGGCCCGCCCCGGGCGCTGTTTTCTCAGAGGCTGCGCCGGGCGGTACAACGGCACGCGGATTCTAGAAATTCCGCGCGGTTGGAACAATTAAAACCCGACTAGAGATTCACCAGGAACACTTCGCACGCCTGGTCCAACAAGTCTTTGGAGAGGGCCGGCGGTATCTGCCGGTACCTCGCCGCATCCCGGATGAGCGACACCAGGTCCCGGGGGTGGCACGAGCGCATCTCCATGCTGCGCGGCTTGTAGTAGTGCTCCACGAGGTAGGTGATGGCCTGGTCCACGTAGGGAATGCCCGCCGCCTCGCACACCCGGCGGAAGATCTCCCGGTAGGACTCTTCATCCGGATTGCCTACTTCAATCTTGTACTTGATGCGGCGCAGGAACGCCTCATCCACCAGCTCCTTCGGGTCCAGGTTGGTGGAAAACACAAGAAGCTGATCAAACGGGATTTCGAACTTCTTGCCCGTGTGGAGGGTGAGGAAGTCCACCCGCTTCTCCAGGGGGACGATCCACCGGTTGAGCAGGTCCGTGGGGTGGACCTTCTGCCGGCCGAAGTCGTCGATGAGGAGCATGCCGCCGTTGGCCTTCACCTGGAACGGGGCTTCGTAGAAGCGGGTGCTCTCCGAGTAGATGAGGTCCAACGTCTCCAGCGTCAGCTCACCGCCCACGACGACGGCGGGGCGCCGGCAGAGCAGCCACCGCTTGTCCATTTCGAAGGTCTGCCGGCGGCCGCCCGCGGCCGAGCCGATTTCGAGCGACACGGGGGTGTGGATGATCCGGTCGTAGACCTTGATGATCTGGTTGTCGATTTCGAGGCAGTGCGGGACGTACACCTCGCCGCCGAACATGTGCGAGATGGCCTCCGCGAGGCTCGTCTTGCCGTTGCCGGGCGGGCCGTAGAGGAAGAGCGAGCGGCCGGAGTTCACCGCCGGGCCCAGCTTGTCCATCAGCTCCGCGGAGACGGTGAGGTGGCCCAGGGCCATCACCAGGTCCTCCTGGCTGACGACGGGCGTCTCCTCCGTCTGGCTGGTGATGAGGGCGTTGTACTGCTCGATGGGGACGGGGGCGGCGCCCACGTAGGTGGAGCGGGTGAGGGCGTCGCGGGCGTACTCGCGGCCCTTCTCCGTGAGGGCGAACTCCACGGACGCGCGGCCAAAGCCCTTGCCGCCCCTCAGGTCCACCAGCTTCTCCTGGGCGAGGAAGTCCACCACGTGCTCGACGACGCCCGACCAGGGCAGGCACATGCTCTCCGCGATGCCCATGCCCGTGCCGGTGCCGGCGTAGTAGAGGAACTTCAGACCCAGGTCGGCGAGCAGGCCGATCTTCAGTCCGGTGTCCTCCAGCGACTTCGGCTCCGAGGGAGCGATGTCGAGGACGGACGGGTTCTCGAGCTTGAACGGATTGTCTTCGTACGCGTACCCGGCGGGAGGCATCGGGTAGGGGTTCTACCCGATTCCCCCGCCCGCCGGGATGTCACGTCAGGCGACTGTTCTCAAACGTAGGTCAGCCAGTCCGCATAGCGGTCGTCCTGGCCCCGGACGACCTTGAAGTAGGCGTCCTGCACGAACCGGCCGATGGGACCGGGCTTGCCCTCGCCCACCTGGCGGTTGTCCACCTCGCGCACGGGGGTGATCTCCGCGGCGGTGCCGGTGAAGAAGATCTCGTTGCAGATGTAGAGGGCGTCGCGGGTGAACGTCACCTCTTCCACCTGGCGGCCGCTGTCGCGCAGCAGCTTCAGCACGGTGTCGCGGGTGATGCCGTCCAGGATGGGCGAGGAGAGGGGCGGCGTCTTGATGATGCCCTTCTTGTTCACCATGAAGATGTTCTCGCCGGAGGCCTCCGCGACGAAGCCGCTGATGTCCAGGAGGATGGCCTCGTCGTAGCCGGCGAGCACCGCCTCGCGCTTGGCCAGGATGGAGTTGACGTACTGGCCGGTGATCTTCCCGCGCACCATGTTCACGTTCACGTGCATGCGCGTGAAGGAGCTGACCTTGGCGCGGATGCCCTCGCGGATGCCCTTGTCGCCCAGGTACGCGCCCCAGTCCCAGGCGGTGACGGCCACGCGGGTGGGGTTCACCGCGCCCAGGCCCATGGCGCCATCGCCCATGAAGGCCACCGGGCGCAGGTAGGCGCCGTTGGCGAACAGGTGCTTCTGCTGGCGCAGCAGCTCCAGCGTCGCCTCCACCAGTTGGTCCTCGGTGTAGGGGATGTGCAGCATGATGATGTGCGCGGAGTCCAGCAGGCGCTGGATGTGCTCGCGCAGCCGGAAGACGGCGAGCCGGCCGTCATGGGTCTTGTAGGCGCGGATGCCCTCGAAGACGCCCAGGCCATAGTGGAGGGCGTGCGTCATCACGTGCACGCTGCCCTCGTCCCATTTCACCAGCTTCCCATCGAGCCAGATGTGTTCGGCGCGCAGTACGGAGGATGAGGTCGAGCTCATCGGGAAGTTCCTCGTCGGGCTAGGGGTGGGACGGCTTGAGACCGTGAGTCTTCAAGCCTTCTATCCAGGCCCACCGGGGAGGCAAAGCGCGAAACGCCAGGGGGCTGCCTGAACGCAGCGCCCCCACTGTGTCCACCGTCCAAGTCGCCGTGCGTCAGGCCTGGGCGATTTGTGGAAGGTTGGCGCGGGCCTTCTCGATGTCACCCTCGTATTTGAGGACGAGGTTGAGCGTGGCGGCGACGACGTCCGCGGTGAGTGACTCGGCGTTGAGCAGCGCCAGGCTCTGCGCCCAGTCGAGCGTCTCGCTGATGGATGGGGCCTTCTTCAGGTCCAACGCCCGGATGGCGGCCACGGCTTCCACCACCTGCTCGGCCAGCACCTGGGGCACCTCCGGCAGGCGCGAGCGGACGATGCGCAGCTCGCGCTCCCGGTCCGGGAAGTCGATGTGCAGGTGCAGGCAGCGGCGCTTGAGCGCGTCGGACAGTTCGCGG
This sequence comes from Corallococcus praedator, assembly GCF_003612125.1. Lineage (GTDB taxonomy): Bacteria > Myxococcota > Myxococcia > Myxococcales > Myxococcaceae > Corallococcus > Corallococcus praedator. Next base: position 14,667 of record NZ_RAWI01000014.1, on the reverse strand, counting down.
GCGTTGTTGCTGGTGAGGATGACGCGCGGGATGTGCTTCGCCTTGATGGTGCCCAGCTCCGGCACCGTGACGGCGTTGTCAGAGAGCACTTCCAGGAGGAAGGCCTCGAACTCCGGATCCGCCTTGTCGATTTCGTCCACCAGCAGCAGCGACGGCTTCTCCGACAGCTGGGCCTGGAGGATGGGGCGGGGCAAGAGGAAGCGCTCGGAGAAGAACACCGCGTCGCCGGACGCGAGCCGGTCCGCGGCCTCCGCGAGCGTCTTCGTGCCCTGCGTCATCTCTCCAATCTTGTCCTTGAGCAGCTGGGTGTAGAGCAGCTGCTTGGCGTACTCCCACTCGTAGAGGGCCTTGGCTTCGTCCAGGCCCTCGTAGCACTGGAGGCGGATGAAGCCCCGGTCCAGGGCCAGGGCCAGGGCGCGCGCCAGCTCCGTCTTGCCCACCCCCGCCGGACCCTCCACCAGGATGGGCTTGTTCATCCGGTCCGCCAGGAACACCGCCGTGGCGATTTCGGGGGACGACAGGTAGCCCACCGCCTCCAGGCGACGCGCCGCGTCCTCCACGCTGGTGAAGGACGGAATCGCGGAGGTCAGTTCAGGGGGGCTCACACCCGTCAACTTAACCGACGGTCCCCTGACGACTGCGGCAAAAATGCCAGGGTTGTGGGGGCGCCGTCCGCACCCTTGAGGGCCTTTGGGGCTACAACCCCCCGGAATCAGGATGCGTAAATATTTTCGCACCCTGGGCACGCACCGTGCATCTCAGTGCCGTATCTCAGGACACGAACGAGGTCGCGGGTCATGTGGGCGTGGTTGAAACTGGCGATGGCGGTGGTGGTGGTGGTGATGCCGGGCGGCATCCCCCTGGTGATGGCGTACATCGCGACGCGGACGCTGGTGGAGCGCTGGCGCATGGCGCAGGCGCAGGCCCGGGACGAAGGCCGGCCGGTGTCGGTGCGGGACGTGGTGGGGTCGCTGCACTTCCGTGACCTGCTGCGCGAGGCGAAGGCCGTCACAGCCCTTTAGCGCGGCGCTCGTCGCACCGAGTCACCGACCTGAGATGACGCACGAAGGGCCCGGCACTCCGAAAGAGTGCGCGGGCCCTCGTCATTTCCAGGGGACGGCGGAGGGCTACTTGTCGAGTTCGTCGACGAGCGCCGTCCAGTCGTCCTCGCCCTCGGGGGCGGTGGGCAGCTGCATCACCATGGTGCGCTCCGGGGCGTCTTCGTCATCGGCCAGGGGCTGCGCCGGCGCCGGGGCGGCCTTCTTCGCGGCCGGCTTGGCGGCGGCCTTCGCGGGGGGCTTGGCCGCGGCCGGGATGACGGGGTTCGCCTGGGCCGTCACGGCCAGGTGTTCGTCCACCGGGGGCTTGGTGGCGGGAGCGGCGGCGGCCGGGGCAGGGGCCTTGCTCTTGTAGCGGGCCAGCTCCAGCTCGGCGACCTTGAGCGCCTTGCTCTTCTCCTGGACGGACGTCTGGAGGCGGGCGACTTCCTGGGCCTTGATGGCCTCGCGACGCTCCAGCTCCGCCTTCTGCTTGGCGTTGAGGTCGTCCAGCTCCTTGAGCTGACGCGCTTCCAGGTCCTTGCGCTCCTTCTGCGCGGTGGCGAGACGGGCGGCGGACTCGTTGGCCTTGGTTTCGGCGGCGGTGACGCGGGCGGTGAGCTCCTTCTCCGCGCGGCTCCGGGCGCTCGTGGCGTTCTCCAGCGCGAGCTCCAGGTCCTGGGCCTTCTTGGTGCGGGCCTGGAGCTGGGCCTGGGCGTCCTTGAGCTTCGCGTCCGTGTCGGCCGCGGCCTTCTGGGCGTCCTGGCCGAGCTGCGCGATGGTCTGCTCCGCCTTGGCCAGCTTCGCGGCCAGTTCGTCGGCCTGCTTCTTCTGGGCGGCGGCGGCGGCCTGGGCCTGCTGCGCCTGGGCCTGGGCCTGCGCCTGGGCCTGCTGGAGCTGTCCGGCGAGTCCGTCGCGCTCGCTGGCGAGCTTCTGCTGGGACTGGCCGGCCTGCTGGAGCTGCGAGTCGCGCTCGGCGATGGCCTTGCGCGCCCCGTCCAGGTCGCTGGACACGGCGTTGAGCTGCTGGCCCAGCGCGTCCGCCTGCTTCTTGGCTTCGGCGGCCTGGGTCTGCAGCTGGCCTTCGAGCGCCTTCACCTGGTCGGTGCGGGTGGCGACCTCGCGGTTGAGCACCTCCGCCTGACGCATCTTCTCCTGCGTCACGTGGGTGAGCTTGCGCAGCGTGTCCGACAGCTCCTTGCCCTTGGTGTCGACCTCGTTCTGGAGCAGCTCCTCGCGACGCTGGGACTCGTGCGTGAGCGTCTGGAGGCGGTCGTCCAGGTCGTGCCGCGCGTCCTCGGTCTGCGCGAGCTTGGAGGACAGCTGCGTGACTTCCGCCACGCGCGCGCCCAGCTCGTGCTTGGTGACGATGAGCTGTTCGGCCAGCTCTTCTCCGTTCGCCTGCGAGTCCGCGAGCTGGCGCTCCAGCTCCGCCTGGGTGGCGGCGGCCAACTGGCGCGTCTTCGCGTGGGCCTGCTCCTCGCGGGCGAGCACGTCCCGGGTGTCGGTGAGCTGGGCCTGGGTGTCGGCCAGCTGCTGCGACGTGGCGTTCAGCTCCTGCGTCAGCCCGTCGCGCTCGCCGGTGAGGGCGGCGATCTGGGCGGTGGTCTCCTGCGCGAGCGTCGCGTGCGCGCCGCGCTCGGCCTCATACAGGCCCTGCGTCTCGGACAGGTCCGCGCGCAGCTGGCCAATCTGGCCGGTGAGGTCCTGCTCCAGCGAATCCTTCGCCTCGCCGAGCGCCTGCAGCTCCGCGATCCGCGTGTCGCGCTCCTGCGTGGTGCGGGCGAGGAGACCGTTGGTCTCCTGGAGGATGTCGCGCGTTTCGTTCAGCTCCGCGTCCAGCTCGTCGCGGTGCGTGGTCGTCTTGGCCAGCTCCGCGCGCGTCGACTCCAGGGACTCCTGGGTCTGCGTGAGCGTCTGGCTCGTCGCCTCCAGCTCGCCGCGCGTCTCCGCCAGCGTGCCCTCGGTGCTGGAGAGCGTGGCCTGCGTGTCCGCGAGCGTGGCCTCGGTGCGCGCCAGCGTGCCCTGCGTGTCCGCGAGGGTCGCCTCGGTGCGCGTCAGGGTCTGGCTGGTCGCCTCCAGTTCGCCCTGGGTGGAGGCGAGCGTCTCCTCCGTCTGCGCAAGCCGCGTCTGCGTGTCGGACAGGGTCTGGCTGGTGGCTTCCAGCTCGCCGCGCGTCTCCGACAGCGTGCCTTCGGTGCTGGAGAGCGTGCCCTGCGTGTCGGACAGGGTCTGGCTGGTGGCCTCCAGCTCGCCGCGCGTGGTGGAGAGCGTCTCCTCCGTCTGCGCGAGTCGGGACTGGGTGTCGGACAGCGTCTGGCTCGTCGCCTCCAGCTCGCCGCGCGTTTCCGCCAGCGTGCCTTCGGTGCTGGAGAGCGTGCCCTGCGTGTCCGCGAGGGTGGCCTCCGTGCGCGCCAGCGTGTCCTGGGTCCGCGCGAGGGTGTCCTCGGTGGTCGCCAGCGTCTGGCTGGTGGCCTCCAGCTCGCCGCGCGTGGAGGCGAGGGTCTCCTCGGTCTGCGTCAGGCGCGTCTGGGTCTCGGAGAGCTGCTGGCTGGTCGCCTCCAGCTCGCCGCGCGTCTCCGCGAGCGTGCCCTCCGTGGTGGAGAGCGTCGTCTGCGTCTCGGAGAGCTGCTGGCTGGTGGCTTCCAGCTCGCCGCGCGTCTCCGCGAGGGTGGCTTCGGTGCTGGAGAGGGTGCCCTGCGTCTCCGTGAGCTGCTGGCTCGTCGCCTCCAGGTTCCCGGTCAGCTCGGAGATGCGCGAGTCACGCTCGGCCACGTCCGACTGCAGGCCCTCGATGCTGCTGTCGCGCTGGGCGACGGTGTCTTCCAGCGACGCCACGCGCGCGGAGAGCTGTTCGCCCTGCTGCTGGGCGGAGTCCAGCTGCTCGCTGAGCGCCTGGATCTGGCCCTTGAGGTCCGCCTCCAGGGCGTCCTTCTCAGAGCGCAGGTTCTCCAACTGGCTGGTGAGGTCCTGCTCCAGCGCGTCCTTGGCCTGCTGGAGCGCCTGGATTTCGGCGTTCAGCTCCGACTCGCGGTCCTCCAGGTGCGTCTTGACGGCCTCGACTTCGCCCTCCAGCTCACCGATGCGCTCGCGGTGCTGCTGGATGGTGGCGTTGAGCTCCGCCTCGCTGTTCTCGTTGCGGGCGATGGCCTCCTGCAGCTCGCGGTCGAGCGAGGCGAGCTTCGCGTCGCGCTCCTCCACGCGCTGGGTGAGGTCCGCTTCCTGTTCGTCCTTGTCCAGCTTGAGCTGGTCGCGCTCGCCGGTGACGCGCGCGATGTCCGACTCCAGGTCCGCCACCTGCTGCGTGAGGCGCTGCTCCAGCGCGGCACGCTCGGCGTTGAGGCGTTCAATCTCCGCGTCGGAGCGGCTGGCGTGCTCTTCCGCGGTGGTGGACCGGGCCTCCAGGCCGCGCACGGTGGCGTCGCGCTCCTGCTCGGTCTGGGTCAGCCGCTCCTGGAGGGCCTGGATCTCGCCGTCCAGCTCGGCGTAGCGCTGGTCGCGCTCGCTGACGGTGCGGCCCAGCTCCGACTCGAACTGGTCGCCGCGCTCGCGCAGCTGGAGGATGTCCGCCTCGTTGGCGCGGACCGTGTCCTGGAGCTTCTGCTCCTTGACCTCGAACTCCAGCGTGACGACGCCGAGGTGCTTCTCCAGCTTGTCGAACTCGTTGCGCCAGCCTTCCAGGTCGGCGCCACGGCGGGACAGCTCCTCGTCGCGGAGGTTGACCTCCTTGCGCAGGACGTTGATGTCCTTTTCCTTGGAGGCGACGACCTCGATGAGGTCCTTCTCCGAGGAGAACTTCTGCAGGAGCAGGTCGTCCACGGTGGCGCCGTGCTCGCGCTCCTTCTGGACGATGGACTGCTGGGCGTCGTTGAAGCGCCGCAGCAGGTCATCCACCTGCATCTTCAGGCCCTGCAGCTCCACGTCCTTCTCGTGGAGCCGGTCCTCGACGGACAGCAGCTCCCGCTCGCGGACGCTCCAGATTTCGGACAGGCGCGCGAGCTGCGCTTCGCGTGTCTTCAGCTCGTCCCGGAGGATTTGAATCTTCCCCTCGGGCGTGCCCATCAATTCACGGCGCGGGGGCGGGCGCTTGAGCTGACGCGACTCCGCCAGCAGCTCCGCCTTGCGGTCCGCGATGGAGGAGAAGGCGCGGTCCATGAAGGACTTGTCCTCGTCCGTCATGGCGCTGCGGCGCTCGCGCTTGGGCAGCTTGGGCGGGGCGCCGGTGCGCACGCCGGGCATGGGCGGCGGGGCCTCACGCGGGGCGCCGGAGAGGGCCGCGTCCAGGTCCGCGTCCGTTTCGTCGGTGCCGGGCGGGACGATGCCCGCGCTCATCGAGGCGAGCTCCCCCATCTCGAAGGGGATGACGAGGTAGCCGTCCGCGGCGGCGGGCGTCTCACGGTGTTTGTTCAGCCCCTCCACGCCCGAGTCGGAGGACAGCAGGAGGACCTTGAGGTTCTGGCCCCACTTGCCCTTCTTGATCTGACCACAGAGGGCGAAGCCGGACTGGTCCGGCAGCTCCGCGCGCACGACGACCAGGTCGGGTCGGCGTTTCTCCAGCTCCCGCTGCGCATCTGACGCAGTGGTGGCCATGGCCGTGTTGTAGCCCGCGCTCTTGAGCACGGAGGCCATGCTGAGTGCGAAGTCGTTCTGGCTTTCGACGATGAGGACGCGACGCTCCATGAAGCCCTTCACCCAGCAAAAAGTGCAGTGAAAACCGCCACATCCTATTCGGCGGGCGCAAGGCTTGGGAAGTTTCCGAGCGGCGCTCGGTCGCTTGCCTCACGTGTTCTTGTTGCGAACCGCTCCCTGGCCGACAGGTGGGGGCGTTCCAGCCTCCGGATCCCTCCCCGGGAAGTTGGTGGGAGGGGTGTGCCGGGCGAACTGGGCTCCTTCAGGCGGACAGTACCCGTGCGCCAGCTGGGCGAACCACGGGTTGAGGGTGGATCCGGGCGGCGCCGGCGGAGGCTCTTCGCTCACCGCGGCTTCGGCGTCCTCCGCGTCCGCGGCCTCCAGGGCGAGCGAGTCCGCGTCGTGGACCTCGTCGCTGCTGATCTCCTCCGGCTCGTCCAGCGCCGCGCGGGCGTTGGACGGGGTGGTGCTGCCGTCGTCGTCGAGAGACTCGGCCTCGTCGGCGGCGATCTCCTCCGGTTCGTCGTCCGCGGAGGCAGGCGAGGAGGGCTTCAGGACGGGCGGCCCCGATCGGGCCTGTCCCTCCGGAGAGGACGGCATCAGCCGGGGCGGTGGCCCCTGGCGCGGAACGGGCGGCGGTGAGACGGCCCGGGGCGGCAGCTGCGGGGGCCGGTCCGCGTCGGACCCGAGGCCTCCCCCCCGGATGGGGGGCTTGTCCGCGTCACCCGCGAGGCCTCCCCCCCGGATGGGCGGCTTGTCGGATTCCGACAGCACCGGCGGCGGCGTGCGGGGGGAGGCGGGACGGCCTGGATCAGCGGCGAGGCCGCCACGGATGGGCGGTTTGTCCGCGTCGGCCATGGAAGGAAGGGGAGGAGAGCGGGGAGGTTCGGTGGCGGCGGAGGGCGGCTCGCCGGTGAAGGCCAGGCGCGGGGGTTTCGAATCGGAGCGCCCGGCATTCGTGCTCCGCCCCGCGTTCATCACGGAGCGCATGGGCACGATGGGCGTGGGAGCCGGTGGCTCCGGGAAGTCCTCCACCAGCACCGAGGAGCGACGGACGATGGGCGTCGGGGCGGGAGACTCCTCCTCCCGGGTGACGCCGGAGCGACGGACGATGGGCGTGGGCGCCTTCTCTTCGTCCTCGGAGGCGAGCGAGGAGGGCCGGCGCACAATGGGCGTGGGCGCCTTCTCTTCGTCCTCCGTCGGGGCCGGCCGACGCACGATGGGCGTGGGGGCCGGCGCTTCGCCCTCATCCTCGAGCGCCGAGCGCCGCACGACGGGCGTCGGTCCGGAGTGGGCCGCGTCGTCGCCCTGCCCGCGAGGGGCGGTGTCGGCATTGCCAGCGTCCCTGGAGGACGTGTCCAGGGTCGAGTCCCGGGAGGAGAGCGCCTTGGCGGAGAAGCTCGTCACCAGCTCCGTCGGCGGACCCGGCTCACCCCGGCGACCGCCCAGGGGCTCCGGTTCCTCCTTCGTCGGGGCGGCCGGGAGGGTGGTCCTGGCGGTGTCGCTCCCACTGTCGACCGACGCCGGGGCTTCGGTCCGCGCAGGCGCTGAAGCGGGCGCGCGCTCACGCAGCGGCAGGCCCAGGACCATGGGGACTTCATCCGGGCGCATGTCGGGCTCGGTCTTCACGAGCCGCGTGTCGAGCCCTTCCTCCAGGGCCATGCCCATCACCAGGGGCAGGTCCTCGGCGCCTTCCTTGTTCGCCGCCGGTTCCGGGGCCGAGGCTTCGAGCGCGCTGTCCGGCGCGGCGGGCTTCGCGGGCGGCTTGGGCACGGGCGCGGGCCTGGAGGACTCCGGCATGCCCAGGTTCGCGAGCCGGTTGGTGGGCGTGCCCGTCATGGTGACGTCGGGCGGCTCGTTGGCGGCGCCCACGGGCAGGTTTCCGCGGTTCTTCAGGAGCGAATCATAGAGGTCCAGCAGCTGGCCCCGGATGAGGCCCGCGTCCAGCACCTTCTCCGCGTGCGCGCGACCGGCCCGGCCCAGCGCCACGCGGCGGGGCACGTCGCGCGACAGCTCCACGATGCGTTCGGAGAGCGCGCGGCTGTCCCCGGGCGGGAAGAAGACGGCCGCGTCCTGGGGGATGAGCTCGCGGGTGACGGGCAGGTCCGCGGCGATGACGGGCCGGCCGGCGGCCATGTACTCGGAGACCTTGGCCAGCGGTCCGCCCTGGACCCGGTTGCGCTCCGAGTCGTCCATGGGCAACACGCCCACGTCCGCCAGGGCCAGCACCTTGAAGAGGTCGTCGTGGACGACGGGCGGCTGGAAGTCGACCTTCTCCTTGAGTCCCAGGTCCTTGACCAGGTCGTCCAGGTGGGGCTTCCAGTCCGGATGGTGCGCGCCCACGAGCGTCAGGCGCACGTCCACCTGCTGGGCGGCGAGCGCCGTGGCCCTCAGGAGGGTGGGCAGGCCCTGCCAGCCGACGTGGCTGCCCAGGTACATCATCCTCAGGGGCGTGCCGTCCGGGGCGCCGAGCACCTCCGGGTCATAGGGCTTCAGGTCCACGGGCGCGCGCAGCATGCGCAGCTGGTCCTCCGCGGCGCCCAGCCCCTGGATGTACCCGCGCGTCGTCTGCGAACCGGTGACGACGAGGTCCGCGTTCATCAGGCAGAAGAGCTCCTGCCGGCGGATCTTCGACAGGAAGCGGCGGTCCCCATCCGTCTGGGGATGGGTATAGCGCAGCTCCTGCGAGGGGAAGGTCTGCGCCTCATAGATGAGGCGGTAGCCGTAGTCCGCCTTGAGCTCGCAGAGCGCGTAGCCGCCGAAGGGGTCCGTGAAGTGGGCGAGGGCGTAGTCCTCGCTCTCCAGCTGCCGACGCACGGCCCGCTCGAAGGATTGGATGCGCGAGGCCAGGTCGCCGGAGCCTACCGGGACGCGAAGCAGCCGGGCGCCCTGGTACTTCTCGATATGGGAGTGGTCGGGCGTCTTCGCCGACAGCACCACCACGGAGAAGCGGTCAGGCAACGCCTTCAGATACTCGGTCAGTCGGCGTGAGGAGCCAGACGGGCCGGGGATGACGTCGAAGCTGCACAGGAGAAGTCTGGGCAGGTCACTCAAGCGGTCGCAGGATACTTGGACAAGGGGAAGGTGTCATCGGTCGTGAAGGAAGAAGTACGGGGTCGGCAGACAAACACATCCCGTGACGGATGCGTTGACCCCCTGTATGCCGCGACATAACGAGGCGGGGTGTCCATGGATGAGCGGAAGGGCGTCACCTTGAGCTACCTGCGCGAACTGGCCCGGAAATACCTCCGGGAGCGGTCCGGCGCGTCCCGAGGGCGTGAGTTCGTCAGCGCGCTCGCCGAGCGTGTTCCCGCCCTGGGGCGGCTCGCGCGCCTGGCGGGACTGAACGTGTCCCAGCGGGGCTCCGGTGACGTGGGCGGGGAAGAGCGCACGCTGGATTCCGGACAGCCGGATTCCGGTCCGGCGCGGGGCGCGAAGCCCGGGTCCGTTCCCCTGCCGCCTCCGGAGGCGTCGGATGCCCAGGAAGCACAGGCACGAGAACTTTCCTCGGAACCCATCACCGAGCCTTCGGGCGGACCCCGGACACGGCCGGCGCGGGTGGTGACTTTCCCCGCGCGCGGCAAGTCGCGCAGGGACCCGGACGACGAGGACACGCTGCCGTCGTTCCCCGACGCGCCCACGCCGCGTCCGTCGAGCGCGCCGAATGCAGAGGGGGCGCACACTGCCGCCGCCGGAGCGGTCGCCGTGCCCGCGAGCGAGCCTCCGCATGCCGCCGAGCCCCTGGTGGAGGGGTTCTTCGTGACGAAGATCGCGGGGCAGGCCGAGGCGCGCCGCCATCATCTGTTGGAGGAGCAGGCGCCGCGCCTGCCCCCCGCGGACGCGACGCCCGAGCGGCAGGAGCACCTGACCGAGCTGCCCCTGGACTACCAGGACGACGCGATGGTGCTGCTCGCGCGCGATCCGCACACGCTCTTCGTGTTCTGGGACTTCAGTGACGCCAGCCGGCAGCGGGCGCTCGATGGCCTGCCGTCGCCGCGCGCGGTGCTGAAGGTGTTCGACGGGGAGGGTGTGGCGCGCGAGGTGGACTTCGCGCTGGAGTCGCGCAGCTTCTACCTGCGGGACATGTCCCCCGGGCGCACGTTCCGGGTGGAGGCGCACTTCGTCGGCACGGATGGCCGTTCGCGCCGCATCGGACATTCGTCGAACCGGGCGACGCTGCCGCCGGCGGGACCGTCCTCGGACACGTCCATCCGGTTCCTGCACATGCCACCCCCGCCCGTCGTGGACCGCCAGCGTGAGGAGCCCGTGCCGGTGGTTGCCTCGCGCGCTCCGGAGCCGCAGGAGCGCGAGTATGTGACGTGGCGCCGGGTGACGTTGCCGGGCAGCGCGGGCGTGCGCGATGTTCCGGAAGTGCACCGTGTGCGGGCCCCCGGCGCTTCGGATCAGCGCTATGGGGAGGCGGCCTATCTGGAGGGTGCTCCCCGGGCACCGGGTGCTTCGGACCAGCGGTATGAAGCGGGAGCTGTGGAGCTTGCTCCCCTGGCACCGCCGCGGGCACCGGGTGCTTCGGATCAGCGCTATCTGTCGGTGGAACGCGCGCCGGGAGCTTCGGATCAGCGCTACGAGCAGACCGGGGGCGCGGTGGGCCATCGGTATCTGGAAGTGCCGCGCGCGCCGGGTGCTTCGGATCAGCGGTATGGGCAGGCACTGCTTCCGGGCGGTGTGTCGGAGTACCGCTATCTGGAGGTTGCTTCCCGTGCCGCTGGCGCTTCGGATCAGCGCTACGTGGAAGGCGCGGGAGGGCAGGGCGCGTCCGACCAGAAGTACATCGACGTGCCGCGTGCGCCGGGTGCTTCGGATCAGCGCTACCTCACGGTGTCGCCGGTACCCGGGGCTTCGGATCAGCAGTACCTGACGGTGCCGCGTGCGGCTGGCGCGTCGGATCAGCGGTATCTGTCCCCGGAGCGTGCGCAGGGGGCTTCGGATCAGCAGTACCTGACGGTGCCGCGTGCGGCTGGGGCGTCGGATCAGCGGTATCTGGGGACGGAGGGCGCTTCGGGGCAGCAGCACCCGACGGTGCCGCGCGCGGCCGGGGCATCGGATGCGCGCTCCCTGGATGATTCGCGTGCACCCGCTGGCGCGCCTCCCGCGAAGGGTCCGTCGGCGCCACTTCCCGTGAATGGCCGTGGCGTGGGGAATGGCTCGCGCGCGCCTTCGTTGCCCGTCTCCGTGGGGAAACCCGCGTCGGATTCACGTTCGCAAGGGGCGGTTTCTCCGGAGCCGTCGCGCGCTTCCGCGCCTGAGGCCCCCAGGGATCCGTGGGCCCTGAGCGTGACGCGCGGACTGTCCGCGTCCGAACAGCGAGCCCTGGACAAGGCGAGAGAATCTGGCGAGGCGTCGCAGGTGGCTGCTCCGGCTCCTGCGCCTTTGAGTGGCTCTCCGTCCACGGAGGCGGCTTCCGTGGCATCGAAGGCAGCGCTCTCGACGGTCGCACCCAGCACTCCGCCCGCGAAGGCCGAAGCGTCTTCGCCTCCGCCCGCACCGCCGTCGAAGACCGCCGCTCCCGCGGTGCCTGGCACTCCGTCCGCGAAGGCCGCCGCGCCTCGGACCGAAACGGCCCGGACGGAGGCCGCACCCGCTCAACCTTCCGCGCCCGCGAAGCCCGCGCCTCCTGAGCCTTCATCCCCGGGCTCCAAGTCCTCCAACTCCAAGTCCCGGCGCTCTTCGCGCCGTGGACGTTCGTGAACCCGCACGGCCTCCTCGACTGACCTATGAGCCTGGGCTCCCTCGCGCTGGTCCTCCACGCACATCTCCCCTTCGTCCGCCACCCCGAGTACGAGGACTTCCTCGAGGAGGACTGGCTCTACGAAGCCATCTCGGAGACGTACCTGCCGCTGCTGCGCGTGTTCGACACGCTGGTCGAGGAGCGCGTCCCCTTCCGGGTGACGATGACGCTCTCGCCCACGCTCGTCACGATGCTCAACGACGACCTGCTGCGCGAGCGCTACGCCCGGCGCCTGGACCTGCTCTGCGAGCTGGGCGCCCGTGAGGTGCACCGCACCCGTCACGACGCCACCTTCCATCCGCTGGCCGTCTTCCACCGCGACCACTTCGAATCGCTGCGCCTCGCGTACAACAACCACTACCGCCGTGACCTCGTCGCCGCGTTCCGCAGGCTCCAGGACGCAGGCCACCTGGAGATCCTCACCTGCAACGCCACCCACGGCTTCCTGCCGCTGATGCAGCAGACGCCCGAGGCCGTGCGCGCCCAGGTGACGGTGGCGGCGAACCACTACCGCCAGAACTTCGGCCGCGACCCCGCGGGGATCTGGCTGGCCGAGTGCGGCTACTACCCGGGCCTGGAGCGCGTCCTCTCCGCCGAGCGCATCCGCTACTTCTTCGTCGACACGCACGCGCTCACCGACGCCACGCCCCGCCCGCTGCACGGCCCCTACGCCCCCATCTTCACCGAGCCGGGCGTCGCCGCCTTCGCACGCGACCCGGAGAGCAGCCAGCAGGTGTGGAGCACCGAGCACGGCTACCCGGGCGACCCCGTCTACCGCGAGTTCTACCGGGACATCGGCTGGGACCTGGACCAGGACTACATCCGGCCCTTCGTCCAGCCCACCGGCGACCGCAAGAACACCGGCTTCAAGTACTTCCGCATCACCGGCAAGACGAGCGACAAGCAGCCCTATGATCCGGCCGCCGCCCGCGAGCGCGCTGGGGTACACGCCGGCAACTTCCTCTTCAACCGCGAGCGCCAGTTCGAATACCTCGCCTCGCGCATGGGCGGCCGCAAGCCCGTGGTCGTCGCGCCCTACGACGCGGAGCTGTTCGGTCACTGGTGGTTCGAAGGCCCCCACTTCATCGAAGCGCTCATCCGTCAGGCCGCGCGCGAGCCCCGGAAGTTCGACCTCATCAGCCCGCTGGACGACCTGCGAGCGCACCCGGAGAACCAGGTGGCCACGCCGCCCCTGTCCTCGTGGGGCGCGGGCGGTTACGCCAACATGTGGTTGGACGGAAGCAACGACTGGATCTACCGGCACCTGGACCACTGCGCGAAGCAGATGGTGGAGCTGGCGCGGGACTTCCCTGACGCTTCATCCCTGCCGCGCCGGGCGCTGAACCAGGCCGCGCGCGAGCTGCTGCTGGCGCAGTCCTCCGACTGGGCCTTCATCATGAAGACCGGCACCATGGTGGACTACGCCGTCCGCCGGACGAAGGAGCACCTGCAGCGCTTCCTGCGCCTGCACGATCAGGTGCGCGCGGGCACCGTCGACGAAGCGTGGCTGTCCCACGTAGAGGGCCGCGACAACCTGTTCCCTGAGCTGGACTACCGGGTGTACCGGCCTGGTTGAGCGCTTCGGGAACAGGCGGGCTGGCCGGGAGTTCACCTCCCGCAGGCGGACGATGTCGTTCCGGTTGCGGGGACTCGTTTCCGCTTTAGCTTGAAGGAATCCATGACCCACACGCTCCTTCCGTTCCGTCGCAAGCTCGTGGCCGCCGTGCTGGTGCTGGCGTCGCCCACGCTCGCCCTCGCGCAGGCTCCGGCGCCCAAGCCCGCCGCACCACAGACGCAGCAGGCGGCTTCCGGACAGGCCGGCAACCTCCAGCCCGCCACGCGCGAGGCCCAGTCGCTGGCCTCGCTGGCCCCGCTGGTGGACTCGGTGAAGTCCGCCGTCGTGAACGTGGACGTGCAGGCCCGTCCCGAAGTGCCGGAGGGCATGGAGGACAATCCGCTCTTCGACCGCTTCTTCGGTGGAAACGGTGGGCGGGGCGGCGGTCGCAGTGAGCGGGAGCAGGTCCGCCAGGGCGCCGGGTCCGGCTTCATCATCGACCCCAAGGGCCTGGTGCTCACCAACAACCACGTCATCGCGGACGCGGTCACCATCACCATCCGCCTGGACGACGGCCGTTCGTTCACCGGCGAGGTGGTGGGGCGCGACCCGCTCACCGACGTGGCCGTGGTGAAGATCAAGGAGAAGGTGGATCAGCTGCCCACCGTGAAGCTGGGGGACTCGGACGCGGTGCGCGTGGGCGACTGGGTGCTGGCCATCGGCAACCCGTTCGGGCTCGCCTCCAGCGTCAGCGTGGGCATCCTGTCCGCGCGGGCCCGGGAAATTGGCGCCAGCGTGTACGACGACTTCCTCCAGACGGACGCGGCCATCAACCCCGGCAACTCCGGCGGCCCGCTGTTCAACATGAAGGGCGAGGTGGTGGGCATCAACACCGCCATCGTCGGCGGGGGCACGGGCATCGGCTTCTCCGTGCCCAGCAACCTCATCAAGGCGCTCCTGCCGCAGTTGGAGAAGAGCGGCTCCGTCACGCGCGGCTGGCTGGGCGTGGGCATCCAGCCCCTCACGCGCGACCTGGCGCAGGCGCTGAAGCTGCCGGTGAACGAGGGCGCCATCCTCACGCAGATCAACCCCGGCTCCCCCGCGGCGAAGGCGGGGCTCAAGGCGGACGACGTGGTGGTCGCCGTGGACGGGCAGAAGGTGCGCTCCGACAGCGAGCTGACCCGCACGGTGGCGCTCAAGAAGCCCAACAGCGTCACCACGCTCAGCCTCTACCGCGACGGCAAGGCCCAGGACGTGAAGGTCACGATGGGCACCCGGCCGGACCTGGAGGGCATGTCCAAGAAGAAGCCCGAGGCCGCCGAGGAGCAGGACACCTCGCGCCGCGTGGGCGTGTCCCTGCAGGACCTGGATGCGCGCACCGCGTCCCAGGCGGGCTTCACGGAGCGCTCCGGAGCGCTCATCACCGACATCATCCCCGGCTCGCCCGCGGACCGCGCGCAGCTGTCCCCGGGCATGCTGGTGGTGGAGGCGAACCGCAAGCCCATCGCGAGCGCGAAGGAGCTGGCCGCGGTCATCCGCGCCGCGCCCGCAGGCAGCACCCTGCTGCTGCGCGTGGCCGGTCCCGGCGGCGGGCGGCTCTTGCGTGCGCTGAAGATTCCCTGAGGTGAGCGAGCAGCAATGAGCGTCAACTACGTCTCGTTGGGTGACAGCACGGCGGTGGGGGTGGGGGCGTCGCAGGG
>NZ_RAWI01000149.1 GCF_003612125.1 Corallococcus praedator | reverse complement strand
TGGTGGGGCTGTTCGGGGCGTGCTCGTCGGGCCGGGGTGAGGCGGTGCGGGCCTCGCCGGGCGCGTCGCGCGACAACGTGGCGGCGGACGGCTGCGCGCCGGCCACCTGTTCCCAGGCGATGGTCTCCTGTGGCCAGACGCCGGACGGCTGTGGCGGCTTCATCGACTGTGGCGACTGCGAGGCCGGCACCTGCTCCAACGGCCGCTGCGTGGCGCCGTCGGTGCCCGCGGGGCCGAAGAAGGACTCCGGCACCCCCACCAGCACGTGCAAGCCCGGGTGCAAACCCAACGAGTCCTGCGTGGACGACCGCTGCGTCTGTCAGCGCGCGACGTGCTCCTCGCTGGGCCTGCGGTGCGGCGCGGCGGAGGACGGCTGCGGCGGCGTGGTGCAGTGCGGCCCCTGCGTGCCGGCGTGCAAGCCGGACGAGATGGAGTGCTGCGGCGCGTGCATCCCCAAGGCGGAGGGCCGCTGCCCGGAGAACGTGCACTGCCCCACGGCGAACCCCCTGCCCACGCGCTGACGCGGGCGGCGGTTTCCGGCCCGGAAGCCTCTGGACGCGGAGGCCTGGAACCCGGATGTCAGACCCCCCCGCTATACCCTTCCCCGTCGCGCACACGGGAAGAAGGCCGGCCTCGCAGGTTCGAGTCCACACCCCATGCGCCCTCACCGCACGGGCAGGCCCGTCTCCCCGTGTGTGCGACGCCATGAGAAGGCACGAGACCGGGGGACTCGTGCGGGCAAGTTCCATGGATGCCATTGGCGGTCCACGGGCCAGGCGCCACCGGTGTTCCGGGCGCGCCCGTGGATGGGTCCAGTGACCGGTGCGCGCGAGGCGGGCGGCGTAGCAACCCCTCCCACCGTCCGCCTCGCGCAGCTTCCGTGTCCGGTGGGAGCACCCGCCGGGCAGGGAAGGGGGACGGCCTTCCAGGCACCCCGGCTTGCCACGGACGCGCTCGGGCGTGATACCCCACGGCGAGCCGCTGCTTCCTGGTGCCTTGCGGCCCTCGTGACGCGATGCAACTCCGATACGACATCGTGGTGGTGGGCCTGGGCCACGCCGGCTGCGAGGCGGCGCTCGCGTGCGCCCGGCTGGGCCTGTCCACCCTGGGGGTGACGCTCAAGCGCGACCGCGCCGCCGTGATGAGCTGCAACCCCGCAGTGGGCGGCACCGCGAAGGGCCACCTGGTGCGGGAGATGGACGCGCTCGGCGGACAGATGGGCCGCGTGGCGGACCTCGCGGGCACGCACTTCAAGACGCTCAATCCCTCCAAGGGCCCCGCCGTGCAGGCCACCCGCGTCCTCTGCGACCGCGACGCCTACGCCGCCGGGATGCAGGCGGTGCTTTTCTCCGAGCCGAACCTCACGGTGCTCGAAGGTGAGGTGGCCTCCGTCGTCGCGGAGGCGGGGCAGGTGAGGGGCGTGGTGCTGGGGGATGGCACCCAGGTCCTGGCCCGCGCGGTGCTGCTCACCACCGGCACATTCCTGCGCGCCCTCATGCACGTGGGCGAGCAGAAGGAGGTGGGCGGCCGGCTGGGGGACGACGCCGCGCGTGGCCTCTCCGAATCCCTGCACGCCCTGGGCTTCACCCTGGGCCGCTTCAAGACGGGCACGCCCGCGCGCCTGTCCCGCGACAGCATCGACTGGGACGCCGTCACACCGCAGCCCGGGGACACCGACGTTCGGCCGTTCTCCTGGCGCACGCAGGTGGAGCTCACTCGGGGCCAGCCGTTCCCGCGTCAGCCCGCCGTGATGTGCGGCCTCACCGCGACGACGCAGGCGACGCACCAGCTCTTGCGCGACAACCTGCACCGCTCGCCGCTGTTCCAGGGGGACATCGTGGGGCGGGGGCCCCGGTACTGTCCGTCGCTGGAGGACAAGGTGGTGCGCTTCGCCGCCCGGGAACGGCACCAGGTGTTCCTGGAACCGGAGGGCCCCACGTCGCCGCTGGTGTACCCGGCGGGCCTGTCCACGAGCATGCCCGCGGACGTGCAACTGGCCTTCCTGCGCACCATCCCGGGCCTGTCCCACGTGGAGGTGATCCGCTACGGCTACGCGGTGGAGTACGACTTCGCACCGCCCACGCAGCTTCACTCCACGCTGGAGACGAAGGCCGTCCAGGGCCTGTATTTCGCGGGGCAGCTCAACGGCACCTCCGGCTACGAGGAGGCCGCGTTCCAGGGCCTGTGGGCGGGGCTCCAGGCGGCGCTCAAGGTGAAGGGTGAACCGGCGCTGATCATCGGGCGGGAGGAGGCGCACGGCGCGGTGCTCGTGGATGATCTGGTGACCAAGGGCGTGGACGAACCGTTCCGCATGTTCACCAGCCGCTCCGAACACCGGCTCAAGCTGCGTGAAGGCAACGCGGACCTGCGCCTCGCGAAGCATGGCCACCGGGTGGGCCTGCTGCCGAAGGAGGCCCTGGAGCGGGCCGAGGCGCGGGCGCACGCGGTGACGCAGGAGGTGGCGCGGATCAAGCGCGTGGGGCTGGGGTTGCGGCTCAAGCGCCCGGAGGTGTCGTACGCGCAGCTCGCGGAAGGGCGCGAGGACTTTCCTGTGCTGGGCCCCGACGTCACCGAGGAGGTGGAGGTCGAGGTGAAGTACGAGGGCTATATCGCCCAGGCGGAACGGGCGGCGGCGCGCGAGGCGGAGGCGTCCGACCGGTGGCGGATTCCGGAGGCGTTCCGGTTCGCGGACGTGCGGGGGCTGGGGTCGGAGGCGGTGGAGAAGTTGTCGGCGCACCGGCCCGGGACGGTGGGGCAGGCGCGCCGGATTCCGGGCCTGACGCCGGCCGCGGTGTCGTTGCTGCTGGTCGCGCTCAAGCGGGGAAACGGGGCGCGGCGTGATCAGGAACAGGGCTGTGGATAACGTGTGGGCAATTCTGGGGATGGCTGTCCCCTGAGCAATTCCAGGGACTTGAAGGTCCGTTCGCGGTGGAGGTGTTGTGGATAACGCGCGGTTCGCAGATCAGCTGGCCTCGGGATGCAGTGCGTTGGGCGTGACGGTGGGCGAGGACGTGGGGCCCCGGTTGCAGCGGCTGATGGCGGAGCTTTTGAAGTGGAACGCGAAGGTGAACCTGACGGCCATCACCGCGCCGGAGGAGGTGCTGGAGAAGCACTTCCTGGACTCGCTGGCGGTGCTGCCGGAGGTGACGGGCGCGACGACGCTGCTGGACCTGGGCGCGGGCGCGGGCTTCCCGGGCCTGCCGCTGAAGCTGGTGTTGCCGACGCTGGGCGTGACGCTGGTGGACGCGGTGGGCAAGAAGGTCGCGTTCATCAAGGCGGCGGCGGCGAGCCTGGGCATGACGGGCGTGCGCGGACTTCATGCGCGCGCGGAGGGCAAGCCGGAGACGGAAGGGATTCCGCGCGCGCAGGTGCTCATCGCGCGAGCGTTCATGGACCTGCCGGACTGGCTCGCGCTGGCGCCCGCGTACGTGGAGGAGGGCGGGCGCGTGGTGGCGATGCTCGGCAAGGCGCAGACGGACGCGGAGCTCCAGGCCCGCGCGGCGGAGCGGAACCTGCGCGTGGTGTCCGCCCGTTCGTACCGGCTGCCGTTCTCCGGTGCTGAACGACAGGTCGCGGTGTTCGCGAAGGGGTAGGGGAGGGGAGCGGTCCAGCGCGGCCCCGGAGCGTGAGCTTCGGGGCCGTCTTCGTTTCCGCGACCTTGTGTGCGCGGCGCGCCGGTCTGTTACTTCGCGGGCGGGTGGTCCACCGGAACAGCCTTCAGGAGCGTCTCGACGAGGGTTTTCCGGAGGTGGTCCCGGCTGTTCATGGATGCGAGCGGCCAGGCCCCGACGCGCAGGTGCTCCGCGTTGGGGAACACCCGTGGATGCTCCGCAGGAGTGAACTCATGGAGCGTTCCGTCGGCGACGGTCCCCGACTTCAACAGCAGGCCCGCGAAGTCGGAGTTTCGGTATTCGGCCTGGGCCGAGGCGTGACTCAAGGCCGACTTGAAGGAGGCCACTGCCAGGACCAGCCATGCTTCTGAAGCGCCAGAGGGAGGGCTCAAATGCACCTCGACGGCGGCATGGTGCACGGCGACGGTGGAGTCGGCCGCGTAGAGGCGCCCCACGGCGCGAGGCAAACGATGCTCGAGGTTTTCGAGCGCCAGGGACTGCGTCTGGAGGAAGACGTTGTCGAAGTTGGCGGAGCACCACCCCGAATTCGAATCCTTCAGGACCCGGTCCACGTCCTCGAAGAGTCGGGAAACCTCCCGATAGACCTCTCGCATGAAGTCCGTGGCCTGTTTGATGGCGGCGCCTACCGCGGGAGGAGTCGGTTCCATCGGTCGGTCCTTTCAGGAAGCAGCGCAGGGCGAAGTTCGTGTTCCGGAAGCGACCCGAGGAATCCTGGTGGGTGAAGTGACCAGCGCTCGCGGAGGGTTGGGGGAGCACCCAGGACGGGAATCACACGCGAGAGCGACGAGAAGCCCCGGAACCCGAGCAATGACTTGTGCTCCAGGTAGGCCACCAGGTCCGTGACGAGGCGATGCGGGCCTCCCTTCGGCAGTTGGGGCGCCAGTTCCGTGAGAACCGGGTGGAGCGCGCGCCACGACAACCAGAAGAAGGACGCTTCGGCTTTTTCTGAGTCGAGGAGACGGTTCCAGCTCTGCTCCAACTCACGCTCTGGGGCGGTGCCTTGCCGCGTGATGTAGAGCAGGCGCTTTCCCTTGCCGGCCCACGAGGAGCCGTCGCGCGTGCGGAGGGTGCCCTCGTTCAGTGCGCGCCAGTAGTCCACGAGCTGATCTCCGTGGGTCCTGCCCTCCGGATCCGTGGAAAAGGGTTTCTGGCTCAAGGTCTCCAGGTACTTGCACTCGATGACGACGGGTTCAGTGGATCCGTCGCGGGAGTGGAGCAGGAGCACCGCGTCTGGTTCCCGCGCACCCGCTCGGGGCCAGAAACTCACCGTCGCATCGATCACGTCCTTACCCACGAGGGGGATGCCGTCCGGCCCGTGCTGTCGTTGTGCCTGTCGAAGCCACGGCAGCAGCGCCGCCGTCGCGGGCAGATAGGTCAGGGAGCCGAGCACGTTGGAGGTGAGCAGGTCCTCCTTCCGCGTGAGGTTCCCTGACGCAAGCTTGTTATGCAGGTCTGCCTTGAGCATGGTGGATCCGCGTGAGTGTAGCGGCGGACCTTGCTCCGGCGGATCCCCTGGAGGCAGTTCTCGGACGAAGCCCGGGAGCGCAGGAGTTTCAGGAGGGATCCGTGCGGTCGAAACGCGCGCGGCACCGCCTCCGATGTTCGCCTGATGTGCGCCGGGCCGTGGCGGGCTTCCGGCGCGATGCCGCGCGCGCCGCCGACCGCTCGGAGTTCGATGCGCTCGTGACCGCGCTGGCCGCCGTCAGTCCGGAGTTCGCGCGCATCTGGGACGAGCACGACGTGGTCGAACTCTCCGAGGGCCTGAAGGTGATCATCCACCCCGGCATCGGCCCCATCGAATTCGAACACGTCACGCTCTCGCACCTGGAACCCGACGGTCACGAGCTCCGCGTCTCGCTCTATTCGCCCGTGCCCGGGGAGAGCATGGAGCGAGCGCGGAAGTTGTTCCCGCGCGCTACGCGGTGAAGCGCGCGCCGGTCCACGCCTCGCTCGCCGTCCACAGCCGTTCCGCCAGGGCCTTGTCCACCGCCCACGGCATCACGCCTCGGGGGATGGGGGATTCGGGGCCCACGACCTCGGCGATGTCGACGTCATCGCAGTAGACCCCGCCCATGCCGTCCAACTGGGGACTCGTCGCGCACCAGATGCTCGTCGCCGCGCCCTGTTCCACGGTCTTGAGCGGCGCGATCTTGTTCGAGTTCTCGATGGCGCCGCGCTTCTCCTCCTCCGACATGGACCGCATCAGGTCGGTGATGATCCCGCCGGGATGCACGGAGAACGCGCGCACCCGGTGCGCCTCCCCGCGAGCGTCCAGCGCGAGCGCGAACAGGATGTTCGCCGTCTTCGACTGCCCGTACGCGACCCACTTGTCGTAGGGGCGCCGCTCGAAGTTCGGATCCTCGAAGTCCATCCCGGCCCTGCGGTGGCCGCGCGACGACAGGGCGACCACGCGCGCGCCGTTCGCCTTGCGCAGCGCGGGCCACAGGCGCGTCGTGAGCTGGAAGTGGCCCAGGTGGTTGGTCGCGAGCTGGGACTCGAACCCACGAGCATCCCGCACGAGCGGCGTCGCCATGATGCCGGCGTTGTTCAGGAGGATGTGGAGGGGGCGTCCGGACTTCACGAAGCGCCCGGCGAAGGCATCAATCGAAGCCGGATCCGCCAGGTCCAGCTGCTCCAGCTCCACGCGCTCCATGCCCGCGAGCGCCGCACGGGCCTTGTCGGGCGTGCGCGCGGGGACGATGACCGTCGCACCGGCGGCGGAGAGCACGCGCGTGGTCTCCAATCCGATGCCCGCGTATCCGCCCGTCACCACGGCGATGACGCCATCGAGCCGGCGGTCGCCCATCACCTCGCGCGCCGTCGTCCGCGCGCCGTAGCCAGAGTTCAGGGGCTGCTGATTCGTTGTCATGGCCGCAACCTGACGGCTGGAGGCCCGCGCGAAAAGAGCGTCAATTCATCCTATGTCCCGCACCACCAGGATGAGGCGGAGCGCGTCGTGACTCAGCGGTTTCCCGGACGCTGCTTCGCCTTCCGGTTCCAGTCGAAGTCGTAGGTCCGCTGCTCGCGCTGGATGATGGGAGGCCGACCCTTCACCGTGAAGGCTTCGGTGTGCACGGTGCGCACGGAGAACGGGCGCAGGGTGTCGGGGTCGGTGATCAGCTCCACGGTGGTGACGCTGCTCGCGGACTCCAGCACTTCCGCGGCGCACGGGTCGGACGCATTGCGAGCCAGCGCCGCGCTGCACCGCAGCTCCCGGGTCCGAGCCACGACCTGCCGGTAGGGGGCTCCGTCCAGCGCCGTCTCCCATTCCAACCGCACCGCGCCGGGCGTTTCCGCGACCGCGCCCCGGTGTCGGAGCGTGGAGCGCTGCTCCAGCGGTCCATTGGGATGACGGAGGGCGACGTTCTTCGTCTGCTCCTGTCCGGGCGCCAGCCGCACGCCGTTCCACGTTCCCACCCAGGCGGTCCACGTCAGCTCCGCGCGGTCCCGAAGCACGGTCTGGAAGAGGGGACTGTCCCAGCGGGCCCGTTGGGTTTCGCGAGCCCGTGGATCCGTTTCGAGCACGGTGACGGCGCGCTCGAACGCGGGTTCCAGTCCAGCGAGGTCGGTGAGGGCGCCGGTCCCGGAGAGCACGAGGTCCGGCTTGGTGAAGGTGGCGAGCAGCGCCTTCGTGTCGGGAGTTCCGTGCGCGGCGGGTTCGAGTTGTTGAAGGTTCTCGAAGTGGAGTTCGGAACCGGAACCGGGTTTCCGCGCGGTGAGCACGCCGTCGTACTTCAGCGAGGCGTGTTCGCGGTCACTGTCGATGCGCTCGGTGATGCCCACGCGGGAAGGCACGGGCCAGGCGAACTTGAAGGTCGTGACCGGGGGCGAAGCGCCTTCGCTCCGGGCCGGGCCACCGCCGAGCAGCATGAGGACGGAGAGCAACGGGAACCCTGGGGAGCGAAGGCGCATGGCTACGAGTCCGGTAATGCGCTTCGGTGTTCCGCGCAGCGTTTCGTCAGGCCAGGGGGGCCATGCTCCCGGTCGTGACCTCCGTGATGATGCGAACGGTGCGCGGTCGGGTTGATGGCGCGAGGAGCACACGATGGACACGGTGAAGCTGCGGGTGGCGAGGCCGACGAGGGACCTGGAAGCGGTGGTGCGGTTCTACCGGGACGGGTTGGGCTTCGAGGTGCTCGGTGGGTTCGAGGACCACGCGGGTTTCGATGGCGTGATGCTCGGACACCCGGGCGCGCCCTACCACCTGGAGTTCACGGTGGAGCGCGGCCACGAAGCGCCGCGCGCGCCAACGGAGGACCACCTCCTGGTGTTCTACGTGCCGGACCCCGAGGCATGGACGGCCCGGGTGCGGCGCATGGAGGCCGCGGGCTTCGCGGCGGTGCCTTCGCGCAATCCGTACTGGGACGCGCATGGAAGGACCTTCGAGGATCCAGATGGCTACCGCGTCGTGCTTCAGCGCGCGGCCTGGACGCGTTGAAGGGGGGCAGGGGAGGGGGGTTGGTTTTTTCGGGGGCATGAACGGCGAGGCCCGAATCCGCGTCACCTCCGCGCTGGTTCAGTCCCTTGGGCGAAGTGCAGAGGCTCCGCCTGACCTCTGTCACCGCCGGGTCCGTGCGACTCCTTTGCGCGTGGGTTCGGGTCCTTGCCGGGACCTGAAGCGCTGAGCCGGTCCGCGAACCATCCCGGTGATTCCGTCGCGGGTCTGGCCCGAGGACCTCACCAGGTGAAAACGGCGACGGGCCGTGTTCCACGTGGAACACGGTGGCGGCCAGCGGACCCGCATGAGGGGTCGCTCCCGCACAGGTCTGGCCCCGCGCTTCTTGTCCATGACGGTCCGGGTGCGTGGAGCCCACGGACACTCGGGTGGATGCAGATGCTGGGTGAGGGGCCGTGCGGGCCGCGATTCGGATGCCGCGTCTGGTGCCACTTCTGGCGGTGGAACTGGTTCCAGAAGTTGATGCCGCTTCGGGTGCCAGTTCATCGGGGCCGAACCTCCCTGAGCGTTCCTGTCAGGAGACCGCGCGCGGAAGGGCGGGTCGTGCAGTGAGGTGTCTAGCGCGCGTGGGCGCAAGCACACCGGGAGGTCGATGCCAGAGCTTCCGGTTCCGAACCGCGTGACGGGATCCCTGCCTTCCGAAGCGTCGCGTGTCCGCGCGATGCACGGTGAACCGCATGGTTCTCATGGAGGCTGTGTTCCACGTGGAACGTGCTCGGCCGGTTTTGGCAGGCGTGGGCCTTGAGGAAGGGACGGGGTTACGCGCCGCGCACTTCGACACAGGCCCTACCGTGTTGCTCACCGCACCCGCTTCGACTCATCGCCCCAGCATCAGTCTTCGGTACGGCGTGAGGGCCGGATGCCGATGCGATGGGGGCGTCGCATTCCAAGTCACCGCGACACCGAAGCCCATCCAGGCAGCGGTCGTGTTCCACGTGGAACACGCTGGCCCACGGTGGTTCGGAGGGTCCGGGTGAAAGCGTGTGACGGTTGTCCTGCCCATGCCGAGGTGGAGGACTCAAAGCCGGGCGTCGAGCGTGGTCCGTGCCGCACCATTCTTGGGCGCGTATGCGCAGCTGCTGTGGGATCCGGTCGAGCGCCGTGGGGGCTTACGAAGACTTCGACTGGCGCGGGTCTTCACGCGAAAGCATTCGTCCTGTCGGGCATCGAGGCATGCGGAACACGGGCATTGGCGATGGGCTTCGACGATGTGCCGAGCACCGCGCGTCCTGCTCGGTGAAAGGTGGCCGCTTCACGAAAGGTACTTCGGTGTTCCACGTGGAACACGGTTGGGGGGCAGCCAGGAAAGACGGAGAAGTGAACTGCGGTGCTCCGCGCCCAGGGGCGCTTGCGGTCTTCAATCGGTTCTTCAACCGGGTCTGCACGCGGCGAACCGCGCCCTGGGAATGACTCCGGTGGGATCCACCAGGCATCGATTGAGCGGACGTAAGAGCGAGGCGTGTTCCACGTGGAACACGCACAAGAGGGGGCTCTCCTGGCCGCTCGTGCTCCATCCTGGGCTGGTGGTTCAGGCACCCGCGAAGGGCCTGGCCGTGAGCTGGCAGCGATACGCGAAGACACACCGGATGCGGCCGGATGACAGGACCTGAATCGAACGCGTGCGCACCTGAAGCACGCCTGTGAACCGCATGCGTTGGAACCTCCGGATCCGCGTGAGGCATGGTGGTGGCGCGCGGCTCCTGAGCGCTGAATGAGCGCGTGAAAGGAGGCGCTGGGATGGCTGCTCCTTCCCCTGCCTCCATCCCGGGTCCTTGTTCGAAAGCACTTCCTGATGCGGCGTGAGGCTTCGCGGTGGAGGACGTGTTCCACGTGGAACGTCCTTTCGCGAAGCCGCCCCACTTCGCATGGGCATGTTCGCGCGCACGGGGTGCTGGAGCCGTCGTCACATCTCCGGGGGATGCGCACGCGTGCACGGCTTTGAAGGCGGTGGCGGTCGTGTTCCACGTGGAACGTCGTGCTGCTCTTCAGGTCGCGCCTGCGCATCGACACCGCTGGGTTGAAGCGGGCACTGGATGCGATGGGCTCAGCATCTGATGGACCCCGCATCTGGTGACGTGTCGCTTCGATGCAACCGAGATCCGTTCATGCGAACAGGTGCGTGGACGGTCGAGGTTCCGACCGTTGTTGTTCCACGTGGAACATGGACACTCGTGGGTGGCCTGGGCTCGGGCGGTGCTCACACGCATGAAGAGATTCAGGGACGACCGCTGCGCATCAGAAGCCGTGGCGGAGGCGAGGGCCATGGGGCGTGGCGTCACCGCGCATCTGCGATGCCGGGTGCATCACGTGTCGCTTCCGGACCGATTCGCGAACGTGCGCACGTGACCTCTTCTTTGCGCATGGGTTCACGCAGGAATCGCGGCGGTTCGTGTTCTTGGACACGCGACGGACCGGGGGACTCGACTTCGAAACCCTGGGACCCAACGGTGACCGGGTGGCCTGGCCCAAGGCTGTTCCACGTGGAACGTCGGAACGGACGCGCTGACTCATGCATGAGTCAGGAGCGCGTGCGGCATCGCGCGCGAAACCTTGGATGGGCTTCGGCGCTCACCACACATGGAACTTCGCTTGGTCTACCTGGGGCCCGGCCTGCCGGATCCAGCGCACCCGCGTTGACGGTTCAGCGGTCACGAACCGGACTGGCGTGCGGCCCCGGGCATTTCGCCAGGCCCTTGTTCACACCGCCTCCGCGCGGCCCTGGATGAAGAAGCGCGGACACGCGCGGAGGAACCCACGATGCGCTCAGATGGGAGCATCCGATGTGAGGTCGTCGATCCGCCGTGCTGATGCCTCACTGCATCCCGAACGGCTGAACGCGAAGTCATCGGCCCAGGACAACGGAGGCTCCGAAGAATGCCTCCGCGAAAGCCCATGACCGCGCATCTCGCACGAAGCGGGGGGCTTGGGGCGCAAGTCCTCATGGAGGCTCCGGAGACGCACCGCCCACCCGTCCAGCGGTGGATGCGGAGGCGGCCTGGGCATGTGACGCAGTCAGCTCCCTGGCGCACCGCTCCGCGGTTTTGTCAGCGAAAGCCAGTGGGGGCGGCTCGGGCTGGAAGCCCCCTCCGCTGACGAGGCGTCCAAACCTGTCCGACAGTCGGACAGGTTTCCCAAGGCGCCGCCCGGCACGTCCCTCCGCGCTCTTCTCGCCAAACTCGCCGGAGTTGAAACCCAAGGTGGATGGAACCCGGAGCGACCCGCTGTCCGGCTCCACGGGAAGGGTTTGCGCATGGGGACAGGGCGCCCCACGCGCGCCACGGAGTCCTCGGCGGCTGGCTCGATTGGCGAAGGTGCCCGCGAAGCCTTGGACTCATGCGCAGCGTCAGCTTGGGGAGCTCCGCCGCGAACTCGCACGGTCTCATCGCGAAGCCATTCGTGAAGCCACCGGCCCACGAACTTCGAGGCCCCGATGAGGTCCGCTGCGAAGCCTCCGAAGTCACGAGCTCACGACCAGCGCAACTGTGGAGACCGTCACCTCGAACGCCCACGAACACATGGCGAAGTCGCCGCCGGGCCGCCGGCCCACGACCGTCGCAATCACGGAACCTTCACCGCGAACGCCAGCGACGGCACTGACCGACTGGCGGTCCCCCAACGCGGAGTCACCAGCCCATGCCCACCGCATTCACGGAAGCCCATGAACCGTGAGCTCACGGTCGCATCACGAAATCGCGTGATGAACCCGGAGTCGTGAACCGCGCGAAGTCGGCCGTGCGCACTTCCCGCCGCCGACCCCCCGAAAAAACCAACCACCCTTCCGGCCGGCCCGGAACCCTCGCGGGAAGCAGCCGGGCAGGCAGCCATACGACCGCTCCACCGCGTGAATTCCAGCCCACGCGAGGCCCGTTCCGCTGGCCCTCGCACACCCCGAGCAAGAGGCCTGGCAGGGGCTTCGGCTCTTCACGGACACTAATTTGATCCGTCCAAGATCCCCGTGCTAGCTGCCTGATCAGGCCCGAATTCGCGCGCACGTCCGCGCGGTTCCGGGCGGGGCTCCGGTGAACCCGGGGCGAGAGAGGATGGGCCACGTGGGTCGTATCATCTGCATCTCCAACCAGAAGGGCGGGGTGGGCAAGACCACCACCGCCATCAACCTCGCGGCGAGTCTCGCGTCCGCCGAGCGCCGCACCCTGCTGGTGGACATGGACCCCCAGGGCAACGCCGGCAGCGGCCTGGGCCTCAAGCGCGACGCCCTCCACGGCACCGTCTACGACGCGCTCCTCGGCGGCCGCCCCGCTTCGGAGCTCATCCACCCCACCGAGCTGAGATTCCTCCAGGTCATCCCCGCCACGCCCGACCTCACCGGCGCGGAAGTCGAACTCGTCAACCAGGAGCGGCGCGAGTTCCGCCTGCGCGAAGCCCTGCTGCCGCTCAAGGACAAGTACGACTACATCATCATCGACTGTCCGCCCTCGCTGGGCCTGCTCACCCTCAACGCGCTCGTCACCGCGGACTCCGTCCTCATCCCGCTCCAGTGCGAGTACTACGCGCTGGAAGGCCTGTCCCAGCTCACGCACACCATCGACCTGGTGAAGCAGGGCCTGAACCCCGCGCTGAAGATGGAGGGCATCCTGCTCACCATGTTCGACGCCCGGGCGAACATCGCCCATCAGGTCGTGGATGAGGTGCGCGGCTACTTCAAGGACCAGGTCTTCCAGGCCGTCGTCCCGCGCAACGTGCGCCTGTCCGAGTGCCCGTCCTTCGGCAAGCCCATCATCCTCTATGACATCAAGTCGAAGGGCTGCGAGAGCTACCTGGCGCTCGGCCGGGAGCTGATGCGCCGGGAGAACCCCCGGCCGTCCAAGCGCCGGGTCGCCTGAACGCCCTCCGCCTTTGATGCGAATGGGCTGACGCCTGCCCCGGTTCGCCGGGTACACCGATGGCCCGATGCGCCGGCACCACGCCAGCGCGGGAGTTGCTGAACACCGTGCAGAAGACCGCAGACACCCAGAAGCGCGCCCTGGGCCGGGGCCTCTCCGCACTCATCCCCCAGGCCGCCCCCGCCGCTCCGGCGCCCGTGCCTCCTTCGAAGGCCGGGGTGCTGAAGCTGGCCATCGAGGCCATCCACCGCGACAACCTCCAGCCCCGCCGCCACTTCGACGAGGCGAAGCTCCACGAGCTCACCGAGTCCATCAAGGCGCAGGGCATCCTGCAGCCCATCCTCGTGCGCAAGGATGGGGACGGTTACAAGATCATCGCCGGCGAGCGCCGCTGGCGTGCGTCCCAGGCCGCCGGCCTCAAGGAGATCCCCGCCATCGTGCGCGAGGTCACGGAGGCGCAGGCCTTCGAACTCGCGCTGGTGGAGAACCTCCAGCGCTCGGACCTGAACCCCATCGAAGAGGCGGATGGGTACAAGCGCCTGGTGGACGAGTTCAAGCTCACGCAGGAGCAGGTGGCCCAGAAGGTGGGCAAGGAGCGCTCCACCGTCGCGAACGCGCTGCGCCTGCTGGCGCTGCCCGCGGACGTGAAGGAGATGGTCGCGGACGGGTCGCTCAGCATGGGCCACGCTCGCGCGCTGCTCGGCGTGCCGCGCCTGCCGGAGCTGCAGAACCTGGCGCGCCAGGTGACGGAGAAGAAGCTGTCCGTGCGCGACACGGAGCGGCTGGTGCAGCAGGGCCGGTCCGCGAAGTCGAAGGACACGGGGAAGCCCGCGCCCAAGGTGAGCCCGCAGGTGAAGGCCCTGACCGAAGAGCTGCAACGTCGGTTGGGGACAAAGGTGCGCTTGTCGGAGAAAAGCCCAGGAAAAGGCACCCTTGAAGTGGACTTCTTCTCCTACGATGACCTGGACAGGCTGTTGAAGCTTCTGAGGAAGGAGTAGGGCGTGGCGCTCCTTGGCGGAAAGAAAGACGAAGCACCCAGCAAGCCCCTGTTCAAACGGGAGGAGGATCACGTGTCGACGCGTCCGGGTGAGGTTCACACGCTTCTGGGTAAGGGAAGCGAGTTCGAGGGGAAGCTCACCTTCGAGGGTCAGGTTCGAATCGACGGGAAGTTCAACGGGCAGATCATCACCAAGGACGTGCTCGTCATTGGTGACGGCGCCCGCGTGCAGGCGGAGATCACGGCCGGCACCGTCATCATCAACGGCACCGTGGAAGGCAACGTGCGCGCCGCGCAGCTCATCGAGCTGAAGCAGCCGGGCCGCATGAAGGGCAACCTGGAGACGCCGTCGTTCACCATGGATCGCGGCGCCATCCTGGAGGGCGCGGTGAAGATGGAGAACATCGGCAAGGGTGGCCCGCCGCCCATGGGCGAGAAGAAGTAGGTGTCCGTCTTCCCGTCCAGCGCGCGGAGGGTCGTAGGCTTCGTGACCCTCGCGCTCTTCGCGGGATGCCGGGGCTGCCAGGACGAAACGCCGTCCTCCGGGAGCCTCACGGAGGACGCGGGTCTGCGTTCCGGCGTGAAGGTGCCGCTGCCGCCGGGATGGTCCGCGCAGGTGGCCACCGATGGCAGCTTCCAGGCGGGCCCTCCCGGCCGCCCGGCGCTGCGCGTGGACCTGAAGCCGGGGCAGGGCGAACAGATGCCCTCCTCGGAGAAGCTGGCGGACACCGTTCGCGAGCAGATGAAGCACTTCACGCTGTCGCTGGACCAGGAAGAGGACAAGGAGTCCTTCTCCCTGCTGCGCGTCACCCTGGCCCCGGCGCTGCCGGACGGAGGGGTGGGCCCGGAAGCGCCCGCGTTCTTCGGCGCCCGGCGCGTGGGGGAGGACCTGTTCCTCTGCGCCAGCCTCCCCGGTGCCTCCACCGAGGAGGTGCGTCTGGCCACCGAGGCCTGCCGCACCATCCAGGTCCAGGCCGCGCCCCGCTGAAACCCAGACGTCCTGCGCAGGACGGTTGGGGCCCGCGACGCCCGACCCCGGGTTGTGCGCGGACTCCTTCGCCTCGTTCGATGTGCTCCTTCCCCTCAAGGAGCAGCCCATGGACGACTGGCGCAAGAACCTCATCGAAGACCCGACGGGCATTGGAGCGCTGCTGGGCAGCACCAAGCGCGTCGCGGTCCTGGGCATCCGGCCGGACACCCACCCGACCAAGCCCGCGCACGCCATCCCGAAGTTCCTCAAGGACCATGGCCTCACGGTGCTGCCCGTCCCCACGCACCACGAGCAGGGAGGCACCATCCTGGGCGAGCCCGTGTCCACGTCGGTGAAGGACGTACCCGGCGAGGTGGACGTGGTGGACGTGTTCCTGCGCCCGGAGGACATCAACGCGCACGTGGACGACCTGCTGGCGAAGAAGCCCCGGGCGGTGTGGTTCCAGAAGGGCATCCGCAACGACGCCGCGGCGGAGCGCCTGGCCAAGGCTGGCATCCAGGTGGTGCAGGACCACTGCATGATGGTGGAGTGGAAGACGCATCATCCGCACGGGTAGGCCGGGTCCGGACGCCGCGTGGAGGTAGAGCAGGCGGGAGAAAGCGACCGTGCAGGAACGTTCTGCGCGGCCCGCGTGTCCCCATTACGTGAAGCGGGTGATGGTTTCTCGAAGCTGGGACTGGGCGGGGATGGACTTTGGGGCCGACCCGAGGTGCAATCCCGTCCACGCGCCGTCACCACGTGTCCCCGGGACTTCCCGAAAGCCTTCCGACTTCCTAACCTTAGCTTCCCGATCTGCGTCGAGCGCCCGTCGCGGCCCGCATCAGGTCCTCACGCTGTGCCCCTCGTAAGGAGTCCGCGCATGACGCTCACCGAGATGCTTCCCCTCCCCCTGGCCGTCGTGGAGATCGGCGCCCTGGGTGAGCAGCTTGCAGCAGCGGGAGGCCTGGTCATCACCGCGGCGGCGGCACTGTGGGCCGCGTGGACCCGTCCGGCGCAGCCGGCTCCGGTGCCCGTGCCCGTGCGTCGCAACCCGCCGCGCCGCCGTTAGTCGCACCCCGTAGCCTCCCGGGCCCTCGTCGCCCGGTGCCTTCTTCGGGCCCGTGCCCGGCGCCTTCCCCAGCGCGCCGGGCCGCCCCTGCCGGGCAGGACCTCCCGCCTCAGCGCTTCATCGCCAGCGACAGCGCGAAGTCGCCGTCCGCGTCCGTCCACCACGCGGCCAGGTCCAGACCCGCGTCGCGCAGCTCCGCCTGCACCTGCTCGCGACAGAACTTGCAGCTCACCTCCGTGCGCAGACATTCGCCCTCGGCGAAGTCCACGCGCTGCTCCAGGTCCCCCAGCCATACGGACTGGGCCTTGCGGGAGATGAGGCGCATCTCGATCCACTTGTTCTTCTCATCGAACGGGGCCAGGTGTTCGAAGGCCTCCGGGTCGAAGTCCGCGTTCAGCTCGCGGTTGAGCACGCGCAGCACGTTGCGGTTGAAGTCCGCCGTCACGCCCGCGCTGTCGTTGTAGGCGGCGAAGAGGCGCTCGCGGTCCTTGATGAGGTCCGTGCCCAGCAAGAGCCCGTC
Source organism: Corallococcus praedator (assembly GCF_003612125.1). Lineage (GTDB taxonomy): Bacteria > Myxococcota > Myxococcia > Myxococcales > Myxococcaceae > Corallococcus > Corallococcus praedator. The sequence goes on along the minus strand of NZ_RAWI01000149.1, from coordinate 3,902 downwards.
CCCCGGCCGCAGCCCGGAGGACAGCTCGCGCAGGAACAGCGCGCGCTGCGCCGGCTTCAGGTTGCCGATGGTGCCGCCCAGGAAGGCGATGAGCCGCCGGCCGCCGCCCGGCAGGCGCCCCAGGTGCTGCTCGAAGTCCCCCACGACGGCATGCACCGCGATGCCCGGGTACTCGCGCGCCAGACCCTGCGCCGCCTTGCGCAGGAACGCCTCGCTCACGTCGAAGGGCACGAAGCGCTTGAGCTGTCCGGCCGCGTCCATGGCGTCCAGGAGGAGGCGCGTCTTCTCGCTGGTGCCGCTGCCCAGCTCCACCAGCGTGTCCGCGCCGCTCAGGCGGGCGATGTCGTCCGCGTGCGCGTGCAGGATTTCGCGCTCGCGGCGCGTCGGGTAGTACTCCGGCAGGCGGGTGATGTCGTCGAAGAGCTGGCTGCCGCGCTCGTCGTAGAGCCACTTGGGGCTCAGCTCCTTGGGCGCGTGGCACAGGCCCTGGAGCGCCTCGGTGCGGAGCGCGCGCTGCGCGTCCCCCTGCTTCACGTACACGTCCACGCGAACGCCGGGTGCTTCGTCGGTGCCCGGAACCTGCGCCTCGCCCTGATCCGTCCTCATCCTCATGCGTTCCTCACCTCACGTCCCGTGCACAGCGAAAGCCGGCGAAGATCTGCCGGCGGATGGGGAAGTCCCAGTTGCGGAAGCTGTTGCGCACCGCCACCGGCGCGCTCGCCCAGGCGCCTCCCCGAAGCACCTTCGACTCGGTCCCGAAGAACACCTCCGAGTACTCGCGGTAGGGGAAGGCCCGGAACCCCGCGTACGGCTGGAAGTCGCTGGAGGTCCATTCCCACACGTCACCCACGAGCCCGAAGACGCCGTCCGCGCTGCGGCCCAGCGGATGGCTGCCCACCGGTGACGGGCCCCACCGCGTCCCGCCCAGGTTGGCATGCGCGTCCGTGGGCGCGTCGTTGCCCCAGGGATGGCCGCGCGCCACGCCGTCACTGCCCTGCGCGGCCTTCTCCCACTCGGACTCGGTGGGCAGGCGCTTGCCGGCCCATCGCGCGTAGGCGTCCGCCTCGTACCAGGACACGTGCTGGACGGGTTCGTCCTTCGGCAGGGGCTCCACCGTGCTGAAGCGGCGCCGCAGCCACACGTGCTGGCCCTGCGGCATCCAGAAGAGCGGGTGGCGGATGCCCTCCGCCTGGAGCCACGCGAAGCCCCTGGGGTCCCACCACCGCGGATCCTCGTAGCCGCCGGACTCCACGAACACGAGGTAGTCCCCCGTGGTGACGGGGTGCGCGTCCAGGAGGAAGGGCGCCACGTCCACGACATGCCGGGGCCGCTCGTTGTCGTAGGCCCAGGCCTCCGTGCCGCCCAGGTGCACCGGGCCGCCGGGGATGAGGACCTCGTGCTGGGGCACCGCGCCGGGCTGGTGACGCGGCGGCTCCACCGGGTTGTACTCGCCGTGGGTCATCAGTTGCAGCGTGGCGGCCAGCGTCTCCGCGTGCTGCTGTTCGTGCTGCGCCACCATGCCGAAGACGTAGCCCCCGGCGAGCAGCGGATCCGCGCCCTCCTCCGGCAGCGCTTCCAGGTGCGCGCGCACCGCCTCGCGCACGCGGGTGGCGTAGGCCCAGGCGGCCTCCGGCTCCAGCAGGGGCAGCGTGGAGCGGGTGCTCCGGGGGTGGCGGAAGGCGTCGTAGATGGCGTCGAACGCCGGATCCGTGAAGGCCGGGGCGCCCAGGGCGCGCAAGAGCCACTGCTCCTCGTAGTTGGCCACGTGGGCCACGTCCCAGACCAGCGGAGACATGAGCGGCGAGTGCTGCCGCATCAGCTCCACCTCCGGCACGGGCGCCAGCATCGCCTGCAGGCGCGCGCGCCCCGCCTCCAGCTCCCGCAGGGCCCGGGCCTTCCAGGCCGTCGCTTCCCCCAGGGGCATCCGCTCCTGCATCGTGGCCCTCATCGACATGGTCGGCCCAAGGTAGGAAGGGGCGCCGGGCCTCGCTAACCCCCCAGGCCCCCCTGGCGCGAGGGTCGCGTGAGGGACCACACGTTTGCGAGCCTGCTTCCCCTCCGTCATGACCCGGAGTCCTAACCCGCCAGGGACCCCCTGTCGGGGTCCTGTGAACCCGACTGATGCTTTTTGCTCAAAATAGATGGCTCGGGCAAGCGTGACCCGGCGGGTGGGTGGCTGAGGCAACGACCGGTGACGGCGCAGGCGCCAGACGTGGAGCGGACGCCCCGCCCCCAAGAGGGGGACCCTCCAGGGCTGGCATGTGTCCACCAGTTGTCGGGGATTTCCGGAATGACATGCCTGCGTGGGGGAGGGGGTCCTTATGCTGTATCCATGGCCCATTCCGAGGTGAGCAGGCCGGTGCTGGTGGTGGAGGACGATGACGACGTCCGCGCCGCCATCGCTGAAATCCTGGAGGGGGAGGGGTACGAGGTGGCGGTGGCCGCCAACGGGCGTGAGGCCCTGGATGAGCTGGTCCACCTGCGGGCGCCGTGCCTCATCCTGCTGGACCTGAGGATGCCGGTGCTGGACGGGGCGGGGTTCCTGCTGAACCTGCGCTCGGACTGGCCGAGGCTGCGGGACGTGCCGGTGCTGGTGCTCACCGCCGTGGACTCCGAGCCGCCGCCGGACACGCAGGGCCTGTTGCGCAAGCCCATCATCCCGGACGAGCTGCTGGCCAGCGTGGGACGGCTGGCCGTGCGGAGGCCCTGAAGCGGCAGGGCGCTGCCCTCTTCAGCCCACGCGCGTCACGGCGAGCAGCGTGAGCGTGCTGGCGCGCGGGTCGCGCTCGTAGAGCAGCTCCAGGCCGTGGCCTTCCACCTGGTACCGCGCGGGCCCCGCGACCGAGTCCTGGTTCCGGGACCGCTCCGCCAGCCGGGCCAGGGTGTCCTGGAGGGCCTCGAACGCTTCCGCGGACATGCGACCCACTTCCCGCCAGGCAGGCGGCGCGTAGTGGACGCGGTACGGAAGGAGCAGGCGATTTCTGGCGGAGGACTGGGACACGGATCGGTTTCCTTGGCGGAGACCGTCCTTGCGAACCGCGTGCCTGCCAACATCACCGGGAATTCCGGGCACTTTCGAGCCCGCCTGCCACCGGGCGGACTGAAGAAGTTACGGATCCGCTGGAAATCGTAGGGGAAGAAATGACCGCCGGTGAGGGCATTCCAGGCACGGGGGTGGACAGGGGTCGTCCGCACGACCGGGCTTCGGTGCGGCGGGCATCCGGTGCGCAGCGGCTGCCTCCTGCCCTGCGGGTGCGCAGCGTTGAACGGACGGGCCCGACGGCGGGCTCTCCCAGCTCCAGGCCCGGCCACCGGGCCCGCGCACGCATTCGAGGAGGCACACCCATGGAACGGCGGACCACCCCCTGGTCGGTGAGGAACGGGCTGCTCTTCGGCATGGCCGCGGGCCTGATGTTGGCGTTGGCGGAGACGGTGCTGTCGGTGGCGGCGGGGGACGGGGCCTTCCGGCCGGTGCGGATGAGCGCGGCGGTGGTGCTGGGGACGCCGGCCTTCACGCCGCAGGTGTCCACGGGCCTGGCGGTGGCGGTGGGGCTGGCGGTGCACCTGGCCATCTCCGCGGGCTGGGGGCTCATGTACACATTGCTGGACGCGATGCTGCCCACGGACGGGCGCGGCCGCTGGGAGTTCCAGGCGGCGGTGGGGATGCTCTTCGGCATCTTCGTGTGGCTGGTGAACTTCCAGCTGTTGGCGCGCGGCTACTTCCCCTGGTTCCTGGATGCGCCGCAGTTCCTCCAGATTGTGTGGCACGCGGTGTTCATGGGACTGCCCATGGCCTTGCTGTTCACGGCGGCGGAGCGCCGGCGCTCGCCGCTGGTGGAACCGTCGCCCTGACAGGGCGTCCCGCGAGGGGGACCGGGTGGGGTGGCCGGTTGGACCTGGCC
>NZ_RAWI01001491.1 GCF_003612125.1 Corallococcus praedator | reverse complement strand
CACCGCCGACCCGCCCGAGTCACCCCTCCAGCCCAGTCCCTGAACAGCTCACTCCTCGCGGCGCTCGCCGAGCACGGCCGGGGCCTGTCTTCAAGCGTCCCGGCACGTCACTGGCCGGACGGTTACAGACGTCGCGGAATTCCTCGCTGTTGGCTACCGTCAGCATGCGGCGCTTCTCCGCTTCGGAGAGGCGGTTGGCGGGCCGGGTGCGCGGACCGCACCGCCCGTCCTGAGCCGTCTGGGGCTTCCGCCA
>NZ_RAWI01001490.1 GCF_003612125.1 Corallococcus praedator | reverse complement strand
CACCCAACCCTCGGCCACCGCGGTGGAAAGCTTTGCCGACACCTTCATGCGGTCCGGCTGGAATTCCTTCACCTGCACCGTGGTGCTGCCGATCTGCGAATACGGCTTGCCGTCCTTGGCGATGTAGAGATTGACCGTCCAGTTGCCGGTCGGCGAGGTTTCCGCCGTGGTGTGATCCAGCTCGGCAAAGCCGGCCGCATCCATGGACACCGCCTGCTGCGCCACGGTAGTGCCGCGCGGGTCGACCACCTCGGCGATCAGCGGCATGCCAGCCACGCTGCGCGTCCAGCTGTTGGCGCGCACGATCATGCCGATATGGAACAGATCGCCCGGGCGGTAGATACCGCGATCGGAAAAGAGGTAACCGGACAGCTGGCCC
>NZ_RAWI01001489.1 GCF_003612125.1 Corallococcus praedator | reverse complement strand
ATGTTTTGCGGCTTTAGCTCTGCGCTAGTGTAGCCCTCAAAATAGGCGTCAAAAAATGGACTGCGCTGCGGCTGTTCGCCCGTCTTTTTGGGCAGCTTGGTGAAGTCAACCACCTGTTTGTCAAGCTGCTTGAGCGCGTGGGCAAAAATTTGGCCGTGGCGCTTTTCGTCTTGGGCATGGCGATAGAGCCGTTCAGACAGCCACAGATCTCCTTCCTCAGCGGCTCGCTGGCTCAAAGCTTGAAGCATGGGCACAGAGCCAGATTCGGCAAGCTGAAACCCGGCCAGCATGTTGGGACGGGTTTGCGGATCGCGGATGTTGCGAGCGGTGATGTAGGCGACCGCACCGGAACCCGCGAGATGAAGAACTTGAGTAAGAA
>NZ_RAWI01001488.1 GCF_003612125.1 Corallococcus praedator | reverse complement strand
CGGCAAGGACTTCGCGTCCATCGACGCCATTGCGCAGGGCCGCGTCTGGACCGGCCAGCAGGCGCTGGAACGCGGCCTGGTCGACAAGCTGGGCAACCTCGACGTTGCGATCCGCGATGCGGCGCAGGAAGCCCACCTGGGCAAGGATGTCCACGTGCGTTACGCCGAGAAACCGATGGGCGCGTTCGAGCGTTTCCTGACCAACGTGGGCGACAGCACCGAGGCGCGCGTGGCGATGTCGTGGGGCGTACGCCTGCCGTCGTGGGTAGCGATGCTGCCGAAGCTGGCGCCGGAGTTCGCCTTGTTCCGCACGGCGCAGGCGGGTAAGCCCAACGTCTACGCCTACTGCTTCTGCTCGCCGCGGTAAGGCTTATTGCTC
>NZ_RAWI01000148.1 GCF_003612125.1 Corallococcus praedator | reverse complement strand
CCCCTCCCCGCTCCTCCCCCCGGGCCTCCTGGAGCGCCTGCTCGCGGAGGCCATGGGCCGGGGCGCCGACTTCGCGGAGGTGTACGTGGAGCGCACGTCCACCACCGCGGTCGTCCTGGAGGAGTCGCGCATCAAGAGCGCCCAGGTGGGCCTGGTGCAGGGCGTGGGTGTGCGGGTCATCACCGGCGCCAAGGTGGGGTACGCGTACTCCGACGACTGGGATGAGGCCGCCCTGTTCCGGGCCGCGCGCACCGCCGCGATGATCTCCCAGGGCGGCGGCTCCGAGCGCTCCTTCCCCATCAAGCGCGTCGCGGTGCCCAGCCACTACCGGGTGGCGCAGGCCCTGGAGGACGTGGCGGTGGCCCGGAAGACGGCGCTGCTCACCCGCGCGGACAAGGCCGCCCGCGCCTTCGACTCGCGCATCCAGCAGGTGAACGCCTCCTATGTGGATCAGACGCGGCGCATCGCGGTGGCCAACACCGCCGGGCGCTACAGCGTGGACACGCAGGATCAGTCCCGCCTGAGCGTGCACGTGGTGGCGCTGGGCAAGGGCGGCGAGCGGCGCACCGGCATGTATGGCAGCGGCGGCCGGGTGTCCTTCAGCTACTGGGACGGCGTGACGCCGGAGAGCGTGGCGGAGGAGGCCGCGCGTCAGGCCATCGCCACGCTGGGCGCGGTGGACTGCGTGGCGGGCCCGCAGACGGTGGTGCTGGCGCCGGGCTGGAGCGGCATCCTCCTGCACGAGGCGGTGGGCCACGGCCTGGAGGCGGACTTCATCCGAAAGGGCACCTCGCTGTTCGCCGGCAAACTGGGGGAGAAGGTGGCCTCCGACCTGGTGACGGTCATCGACGACGGCACGGTGTCCAACGCGCGGGGCTCCATCAACATCGACGACGAGGGCGTGCCCGGCGAGCGCAAGGTCCTCATCGAGAACGGCGTCCTCAAGGGCTACCTCTATGATCAGCTCAACGCGAAGCTGATGAACCAGCGCTCCACGGGCAGCGGCCGGCGCGACTCGTTCAAGAGCCTGCCCCTGCCGCGCATGACGAACACCTTCCTGGCGCCCGGGGACCACGCGCCGGAGGACATCCTCAAGGAGGTGAAGCGCGGCCTGTACTGCGCCACCTTCGGGGGCGGTCAGGTGGACATCAGCAACGGCAACTTCGTCTTCGAGGTCAGCGAGGCCTACCAGATTGAAGACGGGAAGCTGGGCCGCCCGGTGAAGAACGCCATCCTCATCGGCGTGGGGCCGGAGGCGCTGAAGAACATCAGCCGCGTGGGAACCGATCCGATGCCGGACCCCGGCATGGGCATCTGCGTGAAGGACGGGCAGATGCTGCCCGTGGGGGTGGGCCTGCCCACCGTGCGCATCGACAACGTCACCGTGGGCGGCACGAAGGTCGGCTGAAGCCGGCTCTTTTCGAGGGAACGACAACGTGAACTACGAACAGCTCGCGAAGAAGATCGTCCAGCGCGCGGTGAAGCGGGGCGCGAAGCAGGCGGAGGCGTATCTGGAGGTGGGCCGCCAGAGCAGCGTGCGCGTCCGCGAAGGCCAGATTGAGGACCTCACCGAAGCCACCAGCAAGGGCGTGGGCGTGCGCGTCTTCGTCAAGGACCGGCTGGGCTTCGCGTACACCTCCGACTTCACCCCCGCCGGCCTGGAGCGCGTGGTGGACCTGGCCGTGCAACTGGCGGAGGCCGCCGCGCCCAGCAAGTTGAACGGCCTGCCCACCGCGAAGGACCTGGGCAAGCGGGGCGACACCGGCCTGCTCTTCGACCCGAAGGTCGCGAACCTCCCTGGCGACTGGAAGATCAACGCCGCGCTGGAGGCGGAGCGCGCGGGCCGGGCCGAGGACGCGCGCGTGGCCACGTTCGACTCCGTGTCCGCGGGCGACTTCGTGTCGGAGGTGTACCTGGCCTCCAGCGAGGGCGCGACGGGCGGCTACTCCGGCACGTACGTGTACCTGGTCGCCGTGCCGGTGGCGGCCCAGGACGGGCAGCTCCAGACGGGCTTCTGGCTGGACTACAAGCGCTTCTTCGACGACCTGGAGTCGCCGGAGTCCATCGGCCGGCAGGCCGCGAAGCGCGCCGTGCGCATGCTGGGCGCGAAGTCCGTCAAGACGTGCCAGGTGCCGGTGGTGTTTGATCCGCTGGTGGCCGCGAACTTCGTGCAGAACATCGCCCAGGCCGCGGACGGCAACGCCGTGTACCAGCGCTCCAGCGTCCTGGCCGAGCACGTGGGCAAGAAGCTCGCGGGCAACCACATCACCCTGGTGGATGACGGCCTGCTGCCCCGGGGGCTCGCCACCGCGCCCTTCGACGGCGAAGGCGTCCCCACGCGGCGCACGCCCATCCTGGACAAGGGCGTGCTGTCCGGCTTCCTCTACGACGCCTTCACCGCGCGCAAGGCCAAGGCGCGCACCACCGGCAACGCGTCGCGCGGCTACAGCGCGCTGCCGGGCATCGGCACCACCAACCTCTACCTGGAGCCGGGCACGCAGTCGCCGGAGGAGATCATCCGCAAGGTGCCCCGGGGCCTGTACGTCACCGCCCTGCTCGGCCACGGCGCGGATCCGGTGTCCGGCGACATGTCCTGCGGGGCCAACGGCCTTTGGATTGAGAACGGTGAGCTGACGCACCCGGTGCAGGAAGTCACCGTGGCGGGCAACCTCCTCCAGATGCTCAAGGACGTGGACGCGGTGGGAAGCGATCTGCAGTTCCGGGGCGGCTCGGCCGGAGCGCCCACTGTCCGCTTCCGACAGCTCACCGTCTCCGGAGCGTAGCCCGCGAAGCTTCGTGGCCTACGCTGACGGCCCTCCACGCTCCAGCAAGGAGGGTCCGTCCGCATGGCCGCGAAGTCCCCCCGCAAGTCCGCTCCCGCGAAGTCGAAGTCGGCCACCCCGCGCAAGCCCCGGCGCAAGAAGGCCGAGCCGAAGTCGCGGGGCCTCTCCGCCGCGGACGTCGCCAGCGAGTCCGTCGCCTTCCCGGACGAGCTGCTCCAGGCGGTGCGCCACGACGGCGGAGAAGTGCTGGCCGTGTACCGCGACCCGCTGGGCGGACACCCCGTCGTCTTCGCCGTGCTGCCCATCGACAAGGTGGAGCCCACGCCCTACCAGCGCGACCTGTCCGAGCCCCACGTGAAGCGGCTCGCCACCGCGATGGAGCGGTTGGACCGATTCCTGGACCCCGTCATCGCCGTGCGCGTGCAGGGCCACTACTGGACGCCCAACGGCAACCACCGCCTGCACGCGAGCCGCATGCTGGGCGCGAAGTCCATCGTCGCGCTGCTCTTGCCGGAAGAGGACGTGGCCTATCAAATCCTCGCCCTCAACACGGAGAAGGCCCACAACCTGAAGGAGCGCTCGCTGGAGGTCATCCGCATGGCGCGGGGCCTGGTGGGCGCGGGCCGCCCGGGCAAGGAGTCCGCCTACGGGCACCTCTTCGAGGAGCCGTCCTTCCTCACCCTGGGCGCCACCTACGAGAAGCGCCCCCGCTACTCCGCAGGCGCCTACCACCCCTTCGTCAAGCGGGTGGAGGGCTTCCAGGAGCTGCCCCTGCCGGAGGCCCTGGCCCTGCGCGACGCCCGCGCGGACCGCCTCCTGGAACTGGACGACGCGGTGGTGGCCATCGTCGCCGCGCTGAAGGAGCGCGGCCTCCAGAGCCCCTACCTCAAGAACTTCGTCGTCGCCCGCCTCAACTTCCTGCGCTTCCGCAAGGACGGCGTCCCTCCCACCTTCGACGCCACCGTGGACCGCATGCTGGCCAGCGCGAAGCGCTTCAACGTGGACAAGGTCCGCCGCGAGGACATCGGACGCATGGGAGGGGGCCCCCTGGAACCGGACGAAGAGCAGGCGTGAGGGGAATGGGGATTGCAAGGTAGGCGTACAAGAGGCCTTGCACCCCATGACTGCTCCCACCGTCCTGGTCGTCGACGACGACCGCGCCAATCTCGATTCGGTCGCCCGCATCTTCCAGCGGGAGGGCTTCGCCACGCTCGCCGCCGCGCAGGGCACGGAGGCGCTGGAGATGCTTCGCCGCCCGGAGGTCAGCGTCATGGTCACCGACCTGATGATGCCCGGCATGGACGGCCAGGAGCTGCTCAAGGCCAGCCGCACCATCCGCCCGGACGTGGAGGTGGTGCTGATGACCGCCTACGGCACGGTGGAGACGGCCGTGGCCGCCATGAAGGACGGCGCCTACGACTTCATCACCAAGCCCCTCAAGCGCCACGCCCTGGTGAAGGCCGTACAGAAGGCGCTGGAGAAGCACGCCCTCGTCCAGGAGAACACCTCCCTCAAGGCCAGGCTCGCGGAGATCAACCCGTCCGGCGGTCGCGCCATGGTGGGCCAGTCCCCCGCCTTCCGCGCCATGCTGGACACCATCCGCCAGGCCGCGCCCTCCACCGCCACGGTGCTGCTGCTGGGCGAATCCGGCACCGGCAAGGAGCTGGCCGCCCGCGCCCTGCACGAACACTCCGCCCGGGCGCGGCAGGCCTTCATCGCCGTCAACTGCGGCGCCATCCCAGAGAGCATCCTGGAGGCGGAGCTCTTCGGCGTGGAGCGGGGCGCGTACACCGGCGCGGTGGCCCGGCGCGAGGGCCGCTTCGAGCGCGCCCACGGCGGCACCCTCTTCCTGGACGAAGTGGGTGAGATGCCCCTGGCCGCGCAGGTGAAGCTGCTGCGCGTGCTCCAGGAGGGAGAGCTGGAGCGGCTGGGCGGCACGCAGACGGTGAAGGTGGACGTGCGGCTCGTGGCAGCCACCAACAAGGACCTCCAGAAGGAGGTGGCCGAGGGGAGATTCCGCGAGGACCTCTACTACCGCCTGCACGTCGTGGAGATCCGCGTGCCCGCGCTCGCGTCGCGCCGCGAGGACATCCCGCTCCTGGCGGACGCGTTCCTGCGCCGCTTCTCCGCGAAGAACGGCAAGGTGCTGCGCGGCTTCTCCCCGGACGCGCTGGGCGTGCTGGAGAACTACGCGTGGCCCGGCAACGTGCGCGAATTGGAGCACGCCGTGGAGCGCGCCGTGGTGCTCGCCAAGACGGACGTGCTGGAGGCCAGCGACCTGCCGGAGTCCGTGCGCAAGGGGCCCCTGGGCTCGGCCGGACAGTTGGTCATCCCCATTGGCACCCCCATGGAGGAGATTGAACGCCGGGTCATCCACGAGACCCTGCGCCACACCAAGGGCGACAAGACGCTCGCCGCCCGGCTGCTGGGCATCGCCGCGCGCACCATCTACCGCAAGCTGGAGCGCGAGCAGCTGGGCCCGGACGCGCCCCCCGTCGCCCCCTCCCCCCCTGGGACGCCGGACTGACAGGCCGTCACACCGGCCCCCGCCCGCTTTTGACAAATTGTCCGGACGCGTTGTCAGCCCCGCGCCCGTCACCAGGGCCGCGTCCTATTCCGAAATAATTTCGCGGACTTGGCCGTAAGTCCTGGGTTTCAAACCCGCCCAGCGATGGCACCTGCCTTGCTCACGGTCCCATGTGGGGCTGGCTTTCTCCCGGAAGCGTGATGGAACTCTTCTTTCGTAAATACTTCTGGAGCGTGAACCTGCTGTTCATCCTGCTCGTCGCCCTGCTGGCGGCGCGCACGGTGAATCTGTTCGTCGAATCCTCCATCTCCCCCTCCCCCGCGTCAGAGGCGCCCGCGCGCGTCGCCCAGCGCACCCACGCCGCGGACACCACGCTGGCGTCCATCGACGCGGAGCGCCTGTCCAGGCTCACCGGCGTCAAGCTGCCGGAGCCGGAGGTCGCGGTGAAGGCGCCGGACGAAGCCCGGCCGGAGTTCGACGCCAACGCGCCGCCGGCCAAGAGCGGCCTGCGCGTGAAGCTCTTGGGCACGCTCGTCGCCGGCAACCCGGACTGGTCGTTCGCGTCCATCCAGGACATGACCACGCAGCGCTCGCAGACGTACATGATCGGCAACAACCTGATGGGCGCCACCGTCATGGAGATTGAACGCGAGCGCGTCATCATCAACAACGGCGGCCGCAAGGAGTTCATCGACGGGCAGCCCGGGGACGGCGCCGTCGCCGCCTACACCCCGCCCGTCACCGCGCCGGCCGCCACCACGCCCAATGGCCTGGGCAACGGCATCAAGTCCACCGGGGAGAACGAGTACGAAGTCCCCAAGGCGGAGATCGACAAGACGTTGAGCAACCTCAACGACGTGGCCATGCAGGCGCGCATCGTGCCCGCCTTCAAGGATGGTCAGGCGGTGGGCTTCAAGCTGTTCTCCATCCGCCCGGACTCCATCTATTCGAAGATCGGCGTCCAGAACGGTGACGTCATCCGTCGCATCAACGGCTTCGACCTGAACAGCCCCGAGAAGGCGCTGGAGGTCTACTCGAAGCTGAAGGACTCCTCTCGTATCGAGATCGAGATCGAGCGCAACGGAGCGCCGATCCGCAAATCCTACAACGTCCGTTAAACACCCCGTCTGCGCCCGCTCCTCCATGAAGACGACGCTCCCGTCCTGGATGCTCTGTCTGTGCCTCGCGCTCTCCGTGCCCGCGTGGGCCCAGCGCCGTCCGTCGCAGCCCGGTACGACTCCCGCCGCCCCTGACCGCGACCGGGACCGCGACCGCACCATCACCCCGCAGGGGACCACCCCGCCGGCCCGCGCCACGGGCACGGCCGCCGCCGCCCCGGAGGAGAACCAGGGTCCGCGCCAGACGCCCTCGTGTGAAGAGGCCCGGCGCCGCGCGCGCTACGGCATCTACTTCGACAAGGTGGACATCGAGAAGCTCGTCCAGACCGTGTCGGACGCCACCTGCCGCACGTTCATCCTCCCGGAGAACGTGCGCGGGAAGATCTCCATCATCGGTCCGGAGAACGGCCGCGTGGAGGTGGACGCGGACTCGTTCTACTCCGCGTTCCTGGCCGCGCTGGACGCCAACGGGCTCGCCGTCTACCCGTACGGCCGCTTCCTGAAGATCGTGGACAAGCGCTCCGCGAAGCAGAACCCCATCCCGACGATCGTGGACGAGTCGACGCCGTACACCACGAACGAGCAGATGATCACCAAGCTGTTCAAGATCAAGTACGTGGAAGTGGAGCCCCTGCGCGGCGTGCTCCAGCAGCTGGTGTCCAAGGACGGCGACACCATCCCGTACCCGCCGGACACCATCATCGTCAACGACGTGGGCTCCAACATCCACCGCCTGGAGCGCCTCATCAACCAGCTGGACAGCCGCTCCTCCAGCGATGAGATGCGCGTCATCCAGGTGCAGTACGCCACCGCCCAGGACGTCGCGAACACCGTCCAGAAGCTCTTTGAAGCCAAGAGCGGCGCGCGCCCCGGCCAGCGCCCCGGCAGCTTCCCGCAGGGCGCCCCCGGCCAGCCCCCCGGCGAGGGCGGCGTCGCCCCGGGCGCCGGCACCGACACCGGCGGCGCGGTGACGCTGTCGCAGATCATCCCGGACGAGCGCACCAACAAGCTCATCATCGTGGCCAGCCCCGCCGCGTTCAGCCGCATCCAGGACATCGTCAAGGAAGTCGACATCCCGTCGGAGACGGGCAACAAGATCCAGGTCTACCCGCTGGAGAACGCCAACTCGGAGGAGCTGGCCAGCACCCTGCAGTCGCTCGCGCAGGGCACCGCCAACCGCCCGCAGCGCGGCCCCGTGGTGCAGCAGCCCCAGGGCATCCCGCGCGCGACGACCACCCAGGCCGCGGAGCTGTTCAGCGGCGAGGTGAAGATCTCCGCGGACAAGGGCACCAACTCGCTCGTCATCGTCGCCAGCCCGTCCGACTACAAGAACATCGTCAAGATCATCCAGCAGCTGGATCAGCCGCGCCGCCAGGTGTTCGTGGAGGCGGTCATCATGGAAGTGAACCTGGACCGCAACAGCGAGTTCGGCATCAACTTCCACCAGGGCTTCAGCCTGAAGACGGACGACGGCGCCATCCCCGGCATCCTCGGCACCAACTACGCCGGCGGCGGCGTGCCCCCGTCCTTCTCGCTGGCGAACCTGGCCAGCATGGGCGGCTTCCTCGCCGGCATCCAGGGCCCCGTCCTGCCGGAGCTCAAGAACCTGGGCATCGACATCCCGGCCTTCGGCGTGGTGCTCAACGCCATGCAGCAGTCCTCCGACGTGAACGTGCTGTCCACGCCACACCTGCTCACCAGCGACAACGAGGAGGCCGAAATCACGGTGGGCCAGAACGTGCCCTTCCAGTCCGGCTTCTCCCCGTCCAGCCTGGGCAGCGCGGTGACGGGCGGCGGCACCACCGGCGGCATCACCCCGTCGCTGCTGGGTTCGCTGGGCGGTCTGGGTTCGCTGTACGCGCCCATCACCCGCCAGAACGTGGAGCTGAAGCTCACCGTGAAGCCGCAGATCAACGAGAGCGACTACATCCGCCTCGTCATCACGGAGCAGACGGAGGAGATCGCCTCGTCGGATCCGGTGCTCGGCCCCACCACGTCGAAGCGCAGCGCGAAGACGACGGTCATCGCCAAGGACATGGAGACGGTCGTCATCGGCGGCATCATGCAGGACCGCACCCTGGAGTCCGTCTCCAAGGTGCCGGTGCTGGGTGACATCCCGCTCTTGGGCCACCTGTTCCGCGACACCACGCGCCGCAAGACGAAGACGAACCTGCTGCTCTTCCTCACGCCCTACATCATCCGCGGCCAGGAGGACTTCCGGCGCATCTTCGAGCGCAAGATGAAGGAGCGTCAGCAGTTCGTGGAGCAGTTCTACGGCCAGGTGCCCGGCTACGACGTGGCGGTGGACTTCAGCCGCAAGCCCGGCCCCCTGTCGCGCATGAACCAGTCCGTCATCAAGGAGGAGCAGCGCGTGGAGAACGGTGGTCCCGGTACCACCAACGAGCGCGTCATCCGCCCGGCCGGCAGCCCTGCCCCCGGCACCCCGGCGTCTCCCCAGCCCGGTGGCCGGCCCGCAGGTCAGCCCGCCAGCGAAGCGCCTGCTTCGCCGAACGGCACCGCCCCCGAGGGCGACCAGGCGCCGCGAAATTTAGAGGCGGCGCCGGAGGGTTCAGAGAGATCAGTGCCCACTGAACCGGCTCCGCAACCCGAGGTGATCGCGCCCGCTCCGGACGCCGACGCCGACCGGCTGCGCATCCAGCCGGGAAATGGGGAATGACTCCATGAACCTGACCGCCGACCCCACGACCCTCCAAGCCGCTGACGCGTCCACCGACGGGGTGGGCGGCCGCAACGACTCCACCCAGGTCGTCGCCCACGGACAGGCGTACCTGTGTGGCCGGCCGCTCGGGGAGATCCTCCGCGCGCTCGTGCCCGCCCTCACCCCGGAGAAGATCCAGGAGGCGCTCGCCGCGCAGCAGGAGAAGGGCGGCCGGCTGGGCGAAATCCTGGTGGGCATGAAGGCGGTCACCGACGAAGACGTGGCGCGAGCGCTCGGCCACCAGCTGGACCTGCCCTACCTCCAGCGCATCTTCGCGGAGGAGGTGGACGCGGACCTCGTCAAGCGCATCCCCATCAACTTCGCCCGCCAGACGCAGCTGTTGCCCCTGTCCCTGGAGGGCGACGAGGTCGTCCTCGCGGTCGCGGATCCGCTGGACACCACCGCGCTGGACCACGCGCGGCTGCTCCTGGGCCAGAGCATCCAGCCCCGCATCGCGCTGGCCTCCACCATCGTGGACGCCATCAACAGCGTGTACGACCGCTCGGTCAACGAGACCGAGGACCTCGTGGACGAGATGGAGACCACGGAGGACCTGGACTCCCTGGCGCACGAGCTGGAGGAGCCCAAGGACCTCCTGGACGCGGACGACGAGGCCCCGGTCATCCGGCTCGTCAACTCCGTGCTCTTCCGCGCCGCCAAGGAGCGCGCGAGCGATATCCACATCGAGCCCATGGAGCGCGAGCTGCTGGTGCGCTTCCGCATCGACGGCGTGCTCCAGGAAGTCATCAAGCCGCCCAAGCGCTACCAGAACTCCATCATCGCGCGCGTGAAGGTGATGGGGCAGCTGAACATCGCGGAGAAGCGCCTGCCGCAGGACGGCCGCATCCGCATCAAGCTGGCCGGCCGCGACATCGACATCCGTCTGTCCACCACGCCCACGTCCTTCGGCGAGCGCATCGTCATGCGTCTGCTGGACAAGACGGCGACGCTGCTGGACCTGGCCGAAATCGGCATGAGCCAGCAGGTGCTGGAGTCCATGCAGTCGGTCATCAAGCGCTCGCACGGCATCGTGCTGGTGACGGGCCCCACGGGCTCCGGCAAGACGACCACGCTCTACGGCGCGCTCTCCAAGATCAACACATCCGACCTCAACATCCTCACCGTCGAGGACCCGGTCGAATACCAGCTCAAGGGCATTGGCCAGATGGCCATCGCCCCGAAGATTGGCCTGACGTTCGCACAGGGCCTGCGCTCCTTCCTGCGCCAGGACCCGGACGTCATCATGGTCGGTGAGATTCGCGACAAGGAGACGGCGGAGATCGCCATCCAGGCCTCGCTCACGGGCCACCTGGTGCTCTCCACCGTCCACACCAACGACGCGGCCGGCGCCGTCACTCGTCTGGTGGACATGGGCGTGCAGCCCTTCCTCGTGGCCTCGTCGCTCACCGGCATCCTCGCCCAGCGCCTCGTGCGCCGGGTGTGCCCGGACTGTCGCGCGCCCTACACGCCCACGGACGCGGACCTGAAGGAGCTGGGCTTCACGTTCAAGAGCTTCAAGGAGCGCTTCAACACCGACCGCATCTACAAGGCGGTGGGCTGCCCGTCGTGCAACCGCAACGGCTACCGCGGTCGCTCCGGCATCTACGAGTTCCTCTTCGTGGACGACGACGTGCGCCAGCTGGTGCTCAAGAACGTGGACGCCTCCACCATCAAGAAGTCCGCGCTCGCCAAGGGCATGATCACGCTCCTGGATGACGGCGTACGGAAGATCGCCCTGGGCGAGACGACCATCGCTGAAGTCCTGAGCATCACGCAGGAGGACATCTAGTCCGCCATGCCCGTCTTCGAATACAGAGGCCTCGACTCCCACGGCAAGCAGAAGAAGGGCTTGCTGGAGGCGGACTCGCCCAAGACGCTGCGCTCCAAGCTGCGCGCGGACGGCATCTTCCTGACCGACGTGCTCGGGCAGGCGGAGGGCAGCCGCGTGGGCGTGTCCAAGGGCGCCAACGCGTCGCTCGTGGCGCGCGACGTGGACCTGCGCAAGCTGGCCGGCGGCCGCGTCAGCACGGAGGACGTCGCCATCCTCACCCGCCAGCTCGCGACCCTGCTGGGCGCGGGCGTCACCATCGTGGATTCACTCAACGCGCTGGTGGACCAGGCGGAGAAGGAGCGCTTGAAGCGCGCCCTCTCCGACATCAAGCAGCGCGTGAACGAAGGCTCGTCCCTGGCGGACGCGTTCAGCCAGCACCCCAAGATCTTCCCCAGCATCTACATCAACATGGTGCGCGCGGGTGAGGCCTCCGGCGCGCTGGACGCGGTGCTCCTGCGGCTGGCGGACTTCACGGAGAACCAGGCCAAGCTGCAGCAGAAGATCATCGGCACCATGCTCTACCCCGCCATCATGCTGCTGGTGGGCGGCGGCATCCTGGTGCTGCTGATGGTGTTCGTCGTGCCGAAGGTGACGAAGATCTTCGAGACGATGAAGGCCACCCTGCCCCTGAACACGCGCATCCTCATTGGCGCGTCCAACTTCATGCAGGCGTGGTGGTTCCTGGTGATTCCGTCCCTCGTGGCGGGCTTCATCTTCTTCATGCGCTGGACGAAGAGCCCCAAGGGCAAGCCCAAGTGGGACCGCTTCACGCTCAAGGCCCCCATCTTCGGCAGCCTCGTGCGCCTCTTGGCCATCTCCCGCTTCGCGCGCACGCTGTCCACGCTGCTCAAGAGCGGCGTGCCCATGCTGGCCGCGCTGGACATCGTCAAGGCGGTGATGACGAACTCGGTGCTGGCGGACGCGGTGGAGAACGCCCGCGAGTCCATCCGCGAGGGCGAAAGCATCGCCACGCCCCTCAAGCGGTCCGGCCAGTTTCCGCCGCTCGTGTACCACATGGTCGCCATCGGTGAGAAATCCGGCCAGCTGGAGGACATGCTCCTCTCCGTGGCGGACTCCTACGAGACGCAGGTGAACGTGCGCATCGGTGCGCTCACCAGCCTCCTGGAGCCCCTGCTCATCGTGGTGATGGGCGTGATGATTGCATTCGTAGCGCTCTCCATCCTGATGCCGATTCTGCAGGTGAACACGGCCATCCATTAGGAGGCGGAGAGCCCGAGCCCATGATGAACGACACGCTCGACCGGTGGATCCAACGCGCGACGCTGGTGGGGCTGATTGCCCTGGCCGCCACGCTGGCGACGGTGGGAGCCTCGCTGTATGCCCACCGGGAGCCGCCTACGGTCTCCGGGCACCACGGCCCTCCCTGAAGCGCCCCTGACATCCCGACACACCCCAGGCCGGGTGGCCTGCCAGAAAGTCAGTCACCCGAAGGTGAGTGAAGACATGACGACGACGAACGCGAAGAAGCAGCAGCGCCGCCGCAACCGCGGCATGACCCTCATCGAGATCATGGTGGTCATCACCATCCTCGGGCTCATCGCGGCGGCGGTGGGCGTGGCCGTCATCCCGAAGCTGGAAGAGGCCAAGCAGGACACCGCCCGCCTGGACATCCGGAACATCCAGAGCGCGATGAAGCTCTACTACACGAAGAAGGGCTCCTACCCGGACACCGCCACGGGCCTCAAGGCGCTGGTGGACACCCAGAACCTGGAGCGCATGCCCACGGACCCCTGGGGCAAGGAGTACGTGTACATGAACGAGGGCGGCAAGCCGGTCATCACCAGCTACGGCGCTGACGGCAACCCGGGCGGCGAGGGCTCCGACGCCGACATCTCCTCCAAGGACACGGGGCCCAAGCCGTAGGCGTCCGTTTCTTCTTGAAGCAAAGCCGCGCCTCCCGCGTGTTGTCGTAGGAATGCCCGAGATGACTCCCGAGCACACTTCCTCACCGACGTCCGCGCGTGAGGCGCGTCCCGTTCCTGGCGCGCCCGCCCCCAAGGCCCGCGCTGCGTCCTCCCGCCTGGGCCGCCTGCTGCTGCTGGGCGTGTTTGGCGTCGCCACCCTGCTCGCGTTCGCGCTGGTGTGGGCCACCGAGGACAACACCCTCACGCCCACGCAGCGCCAGGCGCGCGAGCAGATCCGCCGCCTGGAGGGCTTCTTCAAGGCCCACCACCGGCTGATGGGTTTCTTCCCCTCCCAGGAGGAGGGCTTCACCCCGCTCATCGCCTCCAAGGTGCTGGATGGGCCGCCCATCGACCCGTGGGGCCGCCCGTACCTCTACCGCATGGCCGGCAAGACGGGCGCCGTGC
The DNA here is from genome assembly GCF_003612125.1 of Corallococcus praedator. Lineage (GTDB taxonomy): Bacteria > Myxococcota > Myxococcia > Myxococcales > Myxococcaceae > Corallococcus > Corallococcus praedator. Next base: position 7,080 of record NZ_RAWI01000148.1, on the reverse strand, counting down.
TGTCCCTGGGCTCCGACGGAAAGCCGGGCGGCACCGGCGACGCCGCGGACCTCTTCAGCGGCGGCATCGTGGCACAGGGGGTGCAGCCATGACGTCCGCCATGTCCCCTCGTCCTGCCCGCCGCCGGGGTGCGCCCCGCGGCCTCACGCTGATTGAGATCTCCATCGCCATCGCCATCGCGGCGGTGCTGTTCGCCGCGGTGACGGTGGGCATCGGCGCGCTCACGGGCGCCAAGGCGAAGGGCAGCGCGACGGAGCTGGCGGGCGTCATCCGGTCGCTCTACGACTCGGCGGCGCTCAGCGGCAAGACGTGCCGGCTGGTGTTCGAAATCCCGGACCCGAAGCGCGAGGAGCCCACGAAGTACCACGCGGAATGCGCCGCGGGCGGCATCACCACCGCGCGCGACCGGGACAACGCGCTCCGCCAGGACGAGCGCGACCGGGAGAAGGCGGCGCGCAGCGGCGGTGGACAGGATGAGCGCAAGAACTACACGCGCTCGGACAATTCGTCACCGTCCGCGCAGGAGCTGATGGAGCAGGAGAAGACGCGCATCGAGTCCCAGTCCACCTTCTCCGCGTACACCGCGGAGGAGATTTCCCCGCGCGAGCTGCCGGCGGGTGTGGCCGTGTCGGTGTGGACGCGGCAACAGCGTGAACCGGTGGAGAGCGGCGTCGCCTACCTCTACTTCTTCCCGCAGGGGTACACGGAGAAGGCCATGGTGTTCCTGCGCCAGGGCGACAACGCGTGGACGCTGGACGTGTCACCCCTGACGGGCAAGGTGAACATCGCATCCGAGGCGCTGGAGGTGCCCCGCTCATGAGACATCCGACTCGACGCAAGGGGGGCTTCACCCTGCTGGAGACGATGGTCGCCATGGCCATCCTGAGCGTGGCGCTGATGGCCATCTTCGACCTCAACGCGGGCGCGGTCTCCAACCACGTCTACACCAAGCGGCTCACCGTCGCGTCGCTCCTGGCCCGCTCGAAGATGACGGACCTGGAACAGAAGCTCTACGACGACGGCTTCGACGTGGACGACGACGAGCAGTCCGGCGACTTCTCCGAGGACGGCTGGCCCCAGTTCAAGTGGCGCGCGCGCATCATCGCGCCCAAGACGGACGGCGTGACGCCGGATCAGCTCATTGGCGCCATCTTCAACCTGCCCATGGGCGGGGGCGGAGACAGCGGAGACCCGTTGGGGGGCCTGGCCGGCCTCTTCGGCGGCGCGGGCGGCGGTGACAAGGGCGGCGCTTCCGGCAGCACCACGTCCAGCCCGCTGGGCGGGGCCGCGATGGGCATGGCGCAGCCCATGTTCACGCAGATGGTGGACCAGCTCACCAAGGCGGTGCGCGAGGTGCACCTCACCGTGTACTGGAAGGAAGGCACCCAGGTGGAGAGCGTGGACGTGGTGACCCACGTCGTGTCGCTGGGGCCGGGCGGCGACCGCAACGGCGGCGCCACGACCAACGCCGCGGGCGGCAGCACGGCGGGCGCCTCGGACCAGTGGGTGGACGCCACCGGCCGCGTGGTGGAGAACCCCATCCCGGGGCCCAACGGAAGCATGCTGGATCCGAACACGCGCCAGCCCCTGCGCAACCGCCAGCAGTTGCTGGACGAACTCAACCGGGGCGGCGGTCAACAGCCGGGCGGCGGCACGGGCGGTATCAACCCGCGCGCGCCGGGCGGCATCTTCGGCGGCGGCCGCGGGGGCTTCCCCAACCTGCCCATGCCGGGCCGAGGGACCATCCGATGAGAAGGCGTTCCCGAGGCTTCACGCTGATGGAGGTGATGGTGGCCGTCTCCATCACCGCGCTCATGGGCACCGTCGTGGCCATGGCCTTCCAGACGGGCATCAACGCCAAGGAAGTGGTGGAGGGCGAGGCGGAGCGCTACCGCATGGTGCGCGTGTCGCTCAACCGCATGGCGCGCGAAATCGGCTCCGCCTACGTGAGCGACCGCTACGACCTGCGCCGCTTCCGCGACCAGAACGACCGGCCCACCAACTTCGTGGGCGAGCGCGACAAGCTGCTCTTCACCACGTTCTCGCACCAGCGGCTGTACACGGACGTGAAGGAGTCCGACCAAGCGGTGGTGGAGTACTTCGTGGAGAACTCCTCGGAGCGCGCCACGCGCCAGCGGTTGGATTTGAAGCGCCGGGTAAACCCCAACGTGGGTGAGCGCATGGACCGGGGCGGCTCCACGGACGTGCTCTTCGAGGGCGTCAAGAGCGTGGAGTTCGCCTACTGGGATTCGGAGAAGAAGGAGTGGGATGACGAGTGGGACACGCGGCGCACGGAGAAGAAGGCCATCCTCCCCACGCGCGTGCGCATCACCGTCGTCGCCCTGGACGAGTCGGGCAAGGAGGCGCGCTACACCACGCAGACGCGCATCGTGCTCAACACGGAACTGCCGAGGTTCAACTGATGGCCCCCTCCTTCTTCCGACAGGTGTCCCGCCGTCGCAGGCAGGCGCCGGCCCCCGTCCCGGGCGCTCCGGCGACGAAGGCCGTGCGCCGCGACAAGCGCTCGCGCGGCGTAGCGCTCATCATCGCCATCGTCTCCATCGCGCTGCTCACGGTGGTGGCCACGGAGTTCGCGTACAACAGCCGCGTGGACCTGCAACTGGCGGCCAACCAGCGCGATGAAGTGCGCGCCTACTACATGGCCCGCTCGGGCCTGGCGCTGGGGCGGCTCTTGATGCGCTTCCAGAAGCAGGTGGACCAGACGCCCATCCCCAACCCGGCGAGCATCCTGTCGCAGTTCATGGGGGGGCAGCCCCCGGCCGCGGGCGGTACGGCGTTCCAGCCGCAGTCGCTCAACATCCAGCTGTGGAAGCTGGCCCGGGTGGACTGCCACATGCTCAAGGGGCTGGTGAAGAGCGACGGCGCCACGGTGGTGGACGACAGCGGCGGCGGCACCCGCAGCCGGCTGGAGAACGACCCCGTGGAGGTAGATCCGAACTTCCAGATGGATGACGGGGAAGAAGGCGGCGCGGCCATGCAGATGGCGTCGCAGATGCAGCGCCGGTCCTTCGGCGGCTTCGAGGGCTGCTTCCTCGCGACCATCACCGACGAGGAGGAGAAGCTCAACGTCATGCGCCTGAACACCGGCGGCGCGGAGGCGCAGGCCACCGCCGCGCGCATGATGGACATGCTGAGCGACAAGCGCTTCGAATTCCTCTGGCAGCAGGACGACGCGAACCACGTGCGCTCCACGCCGCAGGACGCCGTCATCGCGCTGAAGGACTGGGCGGATGAGGACGCGACGCAGTCGGCGCTCAACCCCAAGGACCCCACGAACCCCTTCGTCGCGGGCTTCGCGGACGAGGGTTCGGCGTACAGCCGCTACGAGCCGCGCTATGAGGTCAAGAACGCGCGCTTCGACAGCCTGGATGAGCTGTACCGCATCCACGGCGTCAACGACCGCTTCATGGCGGCCTTCCGCGACCGGCTCACGGTGTACCCGGACATCAACTCCAAGCCGAACATCAACACCGACGACCCCATCATGCTGGGGCTGGCCATCATGTCCGCCGCGGATCCGAACCGGCCGGACCCGCGCCTGACGGACCCGGTGTTCCTCAACGAGCTCATCAGCCGCATCCGCGCCGCGCGCATGTTCAGCTTCTTCGGCATGTCGGTGCAGGACTTCGTGGGCGTGGTGGAGCAGGCGGGCATCGCGGTCAACCCGGCCATCAAGGGCAACGTCGCGCAGAACCGCTACCTGGGCGACAAGAGCAAGACATTCACCATCAAGTCCGTGGGAGAAGCGGGCAGCGTCCAGAAGACGCTCACCGCGGTCATCCGCCTGGACGACGGGCTGGGCAAGCTCGTGTATTACAGAGAGGAATAGCATGGCCCGCATTCTTGGCCTGGACCTCGGCAGCCACTCCGTGAAGGGGGTGGTGCTGGACTCCGGAACGAAAAGCCACACCACCCAGGCCTTCGCCGAGGTGCGCCGCGCGCCGGAGGGCGAGCGCTCGGACACCCTGCGCGCCGCGGTGGAGGAGCTGCTCCAGAAGATGCCCGAAGGGCACGTGGATCAGGTCGTCATCGCCCTGCCCGGCCCGTCGCTCACCACGCACGCGGTGAGCCTGCCCTTCTCCGACGCCAAGCGCGTGGAGGCGACGCTCCCCTTCGAAGTGGGCAGCCAGCTTCCGTTCGACATCTCGGAGGTCGTCTACGACTACCAGGTGGTCGGCCAGAAGGACACCGGCGGCAAGGACAAGGCCGCGGACCTGCTGGTGGGCGTGGTGCGCAAGGAGGAGCTGCAGTCGCTGCTGGCGCTGCTCGGCGGCCTCCAGTTGGATCCGCGCGTCATCACCCACCCGGCGCTCGCGTACCAGAACCTCTTCGTCCAGGCGCCCGGCCTCTTCGAGGGCGTGGGCGAGGGCGGCACCATCGCGGTGGTGGACATCGGCCATGAGCGCACGTCGGTGGCCATTGGCCGTCCGGGCCAGGGCGTGGAGTTCGCGCGCACCTTCTCCGGCGGCGGGCGCGACCTGACCCGGGCGCTGGCCACGGAGTTCCAGACGACGCAGCCGGAAGCGCACCAGTGGAAGGAAGCGCACGGCGCGATGGCCAGCGCGGCGCAGGGCCCGGACGCCGAGCGCGCCGCGAACGCCTTCGTGCGCGGCCTGCAGCCGGTGCTGCGCGAGCTGCGGCCGTCCTTCAAGTCCTTCACCGCGCGCACCCGCCGCCAGGTCACCGCGGTGGTGCTGGCGGGCGGCACCGCGCGCCTGCCGGGCCTGGCGGAGCAGCTGTCCAAGGACCTGAACCTGCCGGTGCGCGTGCTGGCGCTGCCGGCGGACGCGGCCGGGAAGATTTCCGCCTCGGAGGCGCCGGCCGCGGCGCAGGCGTACGCGCTCGCCATGCGCGGCAACGCTGCCGGGGCGAAGGCGCCGCGCTTCAACCTGCGCCGGGGTGAGTTCGCCTTCAAGGGCGGCTACGACTACGTGAAGGACCGGCTGGGCCTGCTGGCCTCGTTCGCCGTGACGCTGCTGCTCCTGCTCGTCGCCTTCGGGGTGGTGCGCAACACGGTGCTGGCGCGGCGCGAGGCGGAGGTGGACGCGGTGCTGTGCAAGACGACCCAGCGCATCCTGGGCACGTGCGAGCAGAACTACGACCGCGCCATCAACATGCTCAAGGGCGTGGAGAGCCCGGCCGCGGCGCTGCCCTCCATGTCGGCGGTGAACCTGCTGGCGGAAGTCACCCAGCGGGTGCCCCCGGAGGTGCCGGTGCGGTTCGACCGCATCCAGGTGGACCTGGACCGCGTGATGCTCCAGGGGGAGACGGACAGCTCCAAGCAGATCGACACGCTCTCCGCCGCCTTGAAGGGCCACCGGTGCTTCAAGGACGTGAAGGAGGGCGAGGTGAAGAAGACGCGTGACGGGCAGAAGGTGACCTTCCGCCTGGACGTGCAGGTGCAGTGCCCCGGCGAGACGCAGGGGGGGGAGACCTGACATGGCGGACATGAGCAAGATCAAGGAAGTCTTCGCACCCCTCCAGACGTGGTTCGAGCGGCTGAGCGACCGCGAGCGCAAGCTCGTGGCCATCGCCGGCTCGGCCGTGGCGGTGTTCGTCCTCTTCGTCATCCTCTTCAGCTTCGCCAACAGCGCGTCGGGCTACCGCCGGCGCACGCAGGACAAGCTGGCGAAGCTGCAGGAGGTGCAGGCGCTGGCGACCAGCTACGGCGCCGCGCAGCAGGAGCGCCAGGCGGTGGAGCAGCAGCTCACCAGCAGCAACGTGCGACTCATCACGTACATCGAGGACAAGGCCACGGCTGCGGGCCTCACCGTGCCGAACATGTCGCCCAAGGGCGACGTGGGCGTGGGTGACGGGAAGATCATCGAAAGCTCCGTGGAGCTGACGTTCACCGACGTGGACCTGCGCAAGCTGACGGACTTCCTGCGCACGGTGGAGACGGGCCCAGGCATCGTGAAGGTGAAGTACCTGCGCGTGGAGCCCCGCCCCGCCACGGACACCCTGACGGCGTGGACCACCGTCGCCACCTACCGGATGAAGCAATAGCCATGGCCACCGAATCCAAGACCGCGCGCTGGAAGCTCATCGCCGGCTACACCGCGTTCTCGCTGGTGGCGTTCATCCTCTGCCTGATGCTCACCTTCCCGTACGACGCGGTCCGCACGCGCATCGTCACGGAGGCCGCGGCCCAGGGGCTCGCGGTGCGCATCGGGAGCCTGCGGCCCGGCCTGTTCGGCGTCACCGCCACCAACGTGCGCGTGAGCAAGCCGCCCGCGCCGCTGGGCGCGGAGTCCGTGGCGGCGCTCGCCCGGGGCGAGGCCGGGGGCCTGGGCCCCGCGGAGCTGGGCGAGGCGCTCACCTTCGACAGCGTGGCGCTGCGTCCCGCGCTCTTCCCCCCCGGCCTGGTGGTGAACGCCAAGGCCATGGGCGGCACGGTGCACGTCGCCGTGGGCGGCCTGAGCGCCACGTCGCTGGACGTGGACGTGAGCGGCCTCCAGGCGGGCGCGGGCAACCTGCCGGCGTACACCGGCGTGGACATGGAGGGCCTGCTCAACGCGAGGGTGTCCCTCACCGCGCCGGGCGCGCTCGTGCGCGGGCAGCCGGCGGACTGGTCGCAGGCGACGGGCACGGTGGCCCTGGACACCCAGGGGCTCACCATCAAGGGCGGCAAGGCGGCCATCCCCATGGGCGGCGGCCCCGCGATGCCCATGGACCTGCCGCGCGTGCTCCTGGGCGACCTGAAGGGCGACCTCCAGTTCGACAAGGGCATGGGCACGGTGAGGACGTTGGATCTCAAGAGCGAGGACCTGGAGGGCACGGGCTCCGGCACGGTGAAGCTGGGCAAGCGGCTGGAGTACAGCGAGCTGGGGCTCGACGTGCGGCTGAAGTTCGAGCAGGCCTTCCAGCAGCGGCTGGGGCCCCTGGCCATCGCGGTGAACATGCTGCCGCAGGACCGGGACAACCCGGGCTACCGAGGCGGACGGCTCACCGGCATGGTGAGCAGCCCGCGCTTCGGACCCAAGCGCTAGTCACGCCCGACGCGGGGGACGGCGGAGGCAGCCCTCCCGTCCCCCGCGTCGGGCGTGACTAGCGCTTGGG
>NZ_RAWI01001487.1 GCF_003612125.1 Corallococcus praedator | reverse complement strand
GGTCTAAGCAGCAAAAAATAAAAACTGATTTAGTTTCGTTGCAGGAAAATGAAGCTCATGAAGTGATCGCCATTGATATCCAGCTTCATGCCACAACGTCGATAGAAGACCTGTTGCGATTATTAAAAGGTATGGCAGGGGTGAAAGGCGTTTCAATTAGCTAATCTGTGTGGCAGCGTAGCCAGACTCACCGTAAGCCTGAAATTCACACCAGATAATCAATATGCTGATGGCGTACCAGCTCATTGATCCGCTTAAGATTGAGGATCATCATGATATTGTGTTTATGGCAGTAGAACGTTTTTAGCGATATTTTCAGTTTCTCCAGAATATCTTCCGTTGTCATTTGATTCGCAATGCAGCTCAGAACCTGATGTTG
>NZ_RAWI01001486.1 GCF_003612125.1 Corallococcus praedator | reverse complement strand
CCAGTGATGTATACTGATATGATTCCGGCGCAGGTGCAGTACACGGCGCTGGGGCATTTGCACCGTCACCAGGAGTTGGGTGGCGGACGCGGACCGGTCGTTTACAGCAGCAGCCCACTGGCCTACAGTTTCGCCGAAGCCGACCAGCAAAAGTACGTGGTATTGGTTGATGCTGAGCCGGGCCGGGCTGTAACCGTTACGCCCGTGCCTCTAAGAACCGGCAAACGGTTACTGCGTCCCCGGTTTACGCGGGTTGATGAGGCCGTGGAGTGGTTACAACAAAACCCAGAATGCTTCGCGGAAATTACGATGCAAACTCCTGCTTATCTCACCAGCGAAGAACGTCGGCAACTCCAGCAAGTCCATGCTTCTTTAGTAA
>NZ_RAWI01001485.1 GCF_003612125.1 Corallococcus praedator | reverse complement strand
CTCGTACTGGCTGTTCCTGTTCGGCGGCCTGACCGTCGTCTCGGGCTTCCTGACCCCCGGCGGCGCGGCCGACTTCGGCTGGTTCGCCTACACGCCGCTGTCGAGCGCGACGTACTCGCCGGGCGCTGGTGGCGACCTGTGGATCGTCGGCCTCATCGTCTCGGGGCTGGGCACCATCCTCGGTGGCGTCAACTTCATCACCACCATCGTCTGCATGCGCGCGCCCGGCATGACGATGTTCCGGATGCCGATCTTCACGTGGAACATCTTCGTGACGGCGCTGCTCATCCTCATCGCCTTCCCGGTCCTCACCGCCGCCCTGTTCGGGCTGCTGGCCGACCGACACCTCGGCGCCCACGTGTTCGACCCCGCCAACGGC
>NZ_RAWI01001484.1 GCF_003612125.1 Corallococcus praedator | reverse complement strand
CCTTTACGCTATTCGATGGGGACGAAGATGGAGTGACGAAGCTTGCCTTCGATCGCCTTGGAGCAGTGGCCCTTGCCGTGCGTGTCCTCGACCAGGATCACTTCGCCGGCGCCGATGATGCGCGTCTCGCCGTCGCTGGCCTGGATGGAGACGCCGGCGTCGAGGTTGATGATGTACTGCCGGCGCGGCGCGGGATGCCATTCGTAGTCGTACGAGCCCGGGGTCTCGCGGAAGATGATGCCGGTGGCCGGCAGCGTCGCGGAAGTCTTGCCGCCACGGCCTTCGTTCTTCCACTCGACCTCGATGTCGCGGAAATGGGTCTCGCCCTGAGCGTCGACATAGAGATTATGGATGCGCATGAATTTTCCTCCCCTTGTTC
>NZ_RAWI01001483.1 GCF_003612125.1 Corallococcus praedator | reverse complement strand
GCTCCGCACTGGCCAAACGCCGTGCCGAAGCTCCCGAAGCCAAACTACCCGCCGCGGTCACCGCTGACGCCAAGTAACCGATGAAAATCGAATCCACGCAAAAGCCCTTCCTCCTCGCCGCGGAAGGCGTGAACAAACAGTTCAGCGGCTTCAAGGCCATCACCAACCTGAACTTCTACCTGGATGCCGGCGAGCTGCGCACGGTCATCGGCCCCAACGGCGCCGGCAAAACGACCTTCCTGGATCTGATCACCGGCCGGACCAAACCGGACACGGGCAAGATCGAATTCGAAGGCGCGCACGACGTGACGCGGATGAACGAATACCAGATCTACCGGCTCGGGATTGGGCGGAAATTCCAGACGCCCACGGTCTATAC
>NZ_RAWI01001482.1 GCF_003612125.1 Corallococcus praedator | reverse complement strand
CCCGTGAGCCGGTGCCAGGCCAGCGCCGTGGCTCGCTGGATGGCCGAACCGCCGCCGATGGAGATACGCAGCGCCGAGAAGTCGATGGCCGCGGACTTCGGGTTCTGAAGGATGCTCGCGTACGTGGAGTTGACGCCCCACAGGAGGTGAAATTTCTCCCTGGCCAGTGTCTCGACAATCAGCGCGGTGTCCCGAGGGTTGCGAATGATGTAGGAGGTCGAGCCCATCCTCATCGACAGCAGGAAGCAGCAGCTGAGCGCGTAGATGTGATAGAGCGGCAGTGCAGTGAGCATCAGCGTTTCCAGCTCCGGGTCGCCACGCGTGAGCCACGGCATGTTCCAGGCTCGCATCAACTCGCTGTTGGCCGCCAGGTTGCGGTG
>NZ_RAWI01001481.1 GCF_003612125.1 Corallococcus praedator | reverse complement strand
CCGTTGCTTGAGCATCATTACGCTCTCATCGCCTTTGACAGTAAGGGCAGTAGTAGATGCGGCGACCGCCCGCACTATCTTTGAGAATGGTGGTGCCGCAACGATAGCAGGGGTTGCCATCGCGGTTGACGACATAGAAGCGATATTGCTGACGCGAGTAACCTTGCTGTTTGAGTTGAGCGACCATTTCCAGGTCGTTGGTGATGCCTTTGGTGAAATAGGATTGTTGGCTCACGGCGATCGCCCCTGCCGCCAAGCCATCAATTTGCTCAGGCGTACAGTCAATAGGGCGCAGAGATGGATGCACTCTGGCGACAAACAGCACTTCGCTGCGGAGGTAGTTGCCAAGTCCGCACAGAAAGCCTTGATCGAGCAAGAGG
>NZ_RAWI01001480.1 GCF_003612125.1 Corallococcus praedator | reverse complement strand
GTCCTGAACGGAGCACCTTGCGAACCACTTGCGCCGTCGGAGCCGCTGGGAGACACGAACACGGCACCAGACGGAACGGCGTAGCTCGCTGAACCGACGGAGACCGCACCGGCGGACTCGACGGCGCGGGTGTCGGCAGCGGCGGATTGCGGGGTACCGATGGCACCAGCGCCGAGAACTAGGGATGCTGCCGCAAGTACGGTAACGATTCGGCAACTACGAGAGAGGGACACGGCCGGAACATTAGCAGCGAGATCTCGATTTGATCACGGCCAGACATCGGACGTTTCAGACTCTCATCGATGAGATTTGTTGATCTTACGCTCAGGAAATTTCTCTTGCTCGCAAGGGAATTGTCATTACTGTGGTGAAGAACACAAG
>NZ_RAWI01001479.1 GCF_003612125.1 Corallococcus praedator | reverse complement strand
ACCTAGACGAGTCGCTCAATCGCGCGGCCGGACCGCTGATCGGCAAGGCCGGCGCCCGCTGCAGCGTGCAGGTGTTGCCGTCCCTGGAAGACGCCCGGATCGCCAGCCGCGTCAGGATGCTGGTCTGCTGATTCCTGGCTGCCGCAGACCCTCGACTTCTCTGCTTGACGAGCACTTTGCGAATCGCCTGCAGCGCCCGCTTGCGCGCGGTACTCGTCACCGGATAGGCCATCTTCCATCCTTCGAGCGCGTCGATGACGATGCGCGACACGATGAGCCTGGCATTGTCCTTGTCATCGGCAGGAACGACATACCAGGGTGAATCCTCCGTGCTCGTCGCACCCAGGCACTCTTCGTAGCGCGCATGTAGGGATTCCAGAA
>NZ_RAWI01001478.1 GCF_003612125.1 Corallococcus praedator | reverse complement strand
GGTCGCACAGCACGACCTCGCCGCGCGCCAGCGCCGGCTCGATCACGCAGCGCAGGTGGTCGCGCCGGCCCGCGAAGATCAGCAGCGACTCGGTCAGCGGGTCCATGGCGTCGTGCAGCAGCATGGCGCGCAGCTTCTCGGCCAGCGGCGTGCCGCCGGGCTCGCGGGTGACGGTCACGGTACGTCCCTGGGCCCGCAGCGCAGCCGCCAGGCGCTCGATGTGCGATGACTTGCCCGCGCCGTCGATGCCCTCGAACGTGATGAACAGCCCAGGCTGCGCAGGTGCTTTCTCCAGTGCCATCAGAGGTCCTGTTCCTTGTCGTGCCAGAAATTGAGATTCAAGGGATGCGTGCGCCGACGGTGCTCGGGGCGCCCGCTCAC
>NZ_RAWI01000147.1 GCF_003612125.1 Corallococcus praedator | reverse complement strand
GCCCCCAGGAGGCCGTCCCCATGCCCTACACCCCCATCGTCGCCACGCTGGGCTACGTGCTGTCGCCGGACGGGCAGCAGGTCCTGCTCATCCACCGCAACGCCCGCCCGGATGACGCCCACTACGGCAAGTACAACGGGCTGGGCGGCAAGCTGGACCGCGACGAGGACGTGGCCGCGTGCATGCGCCGGGAGATCCGCGAGGAGGCCGGCATCGAGTGCACGCGCATGGTGCTCCGGGGCACCCTGTCCTGGCCCGGGTTCGGCAAGCACGGCGAGGACTGGCTGGGCTTCATCTTCCGCATCGACGCCTTCGAGGGCACGCCCCTGGAGAAGAACCCCGAGGGCTCCCTGTCGTGGGTCCCCGTGTCCTCCATCCTGTCGCTGTCGCTGTGGGACGGGGACCGGCACTTCCTGCCGCTCGTGTTCGACGCGGACCCCCGCCCCTTCCACGGCGTCATGCCCTACGCCAACGGCAGCGCGGTGAGCTGGTCCTTCACCCGACTGTAGGGGCCGGACGCGCGGCGAGGGGGCGTCCGCGGACCAACGCTCGCAAGCCCCGCCCCCACGGTTTCCCGCGAGCTTTGCCTCCCGGCCCGCTACAACGGTGCGCCTCTCACGCGGACACACGAAGGAGCGCGGCATGGACCTCATCGGACAGCTCTCGCAGCAGCTTGGAGTGGATGGCACGCAGGCGCAGGGGCTCGCGGGCTCCCTCCTGAAGATGGTGCAGGGCACGGTGCAGGAAAAGGTGGGCCCGGACGCGGCGAAGCAGATGGAGCAATCCATCCCGGAGATGCAGGGCTGGCAGCAGCAGGCCCAGGCACAGGCTCCCGCGGCCGACGGTGGCGGTCTGATGGGCGCCCTGGGCGGCGCGGCGGCCCACGCGGGCGAGGTGGCCGGTGTGGTGGCCATCCTCCAGCGCTTCAACCTGGACGCGGGCAAGGCCGCCCTGGTGGCGCCCCTGCTCCTCGACTTCCTCAAGTCCCGGCTGGATCCGGGCCTCGTGGGCAAGATCCTCGCCGTGGCCCCCATGCTCGCGGGCGGCGGCAGCGGCCCCCAGGGCGGTGGCGGGCTGGGCGGCATGCTCGGCGGACTCCTGGGCAAGTAGTCCCCTTGGCCCCCGGGCCCTGGACCTGGGAGGTCCAGGGCTTCGGAAGATGCGGCCAGCAATGCAAAAGAATTCCGGCCCGGATGTCCTGGAAGGGTGAGGCGGGTCCCACCCTGCCCAGGAGCCGGCCATGACCTTTCTTTCGCGCACGCAACCTCCGTCCGTTCCGGTCGTCCCGCGTCGGCCGCCCGAACCGCCGACGCAGGGCCCCGCGACCCGTCCGTCGCAGCGGCCCGCCGTCGGACGCGCGGCGGACGTGTTCGAGGCAAGGGGACCGGGGGGGACCCTTGCCGGCGGAGGCATCGCGGGCGGCGTGGAGGGCGCGCAGGCGGGGCTGGGACTCGCCGGCGGCGTGGCGGGCGCCCCGCCCGAGGTGCAGGCCTCGGGCGGGGTGGGCGCCACCGCGGAGCCGCCGGGGGTCCTGGAGCAGTTGCAGGAGACCGCGCGCCAGAACCTGCCCGGCTACGCCTGGCTGGAGTCGAAGGTGGACGGGACGCTGAAGGCGCTGAGCAACGCGAAGCCCGAGGTGCTCGACGCGAAGAAGCAGATCGAATCCATGAAGCCCGGCGACAAGTACTTGCTGTCCGGCGGGTTCGACGGCGGCATCAAGCTGGGCCGGTTGAACACGAAGGCCCAGTACGAAGTGAGCTGTGACGCGGAGGAGAAGACAGACCCGAAGACAGGCGCCAGGGAGTCAAAGCCCGTCTACACGCTGAGCATGGACGCGGAGGTGCTGGGAGGGATTGGCACCGGCAAGCTCAAGGGGCTGGACCTCAAGGCGCTGGGCGGTGGCGGCGGCAAGGTCGAATACAAGCTCGACACGCCAGACGATGTGGCCAAGGCCCAGGACATCCTGGGCCGCATGCAGTCCGGCGCGGAGTGCAACATCGCCGGCACGCCCAGGCCGCAGCCCTCGCCCGAGGAGCTGGACTGGCTCCAGGGCAAGATGTCCGCCATGGAGGTGCGCGGCGCCAGCGTCGCGCAGGTCACCGCGGAGTTGGACCTCAAGGGGACGCTGGTGGACTCGGCGAGCGGGGGCATCAAGGGCCGGGGGGAGAAGTCGCTGCGCATCGAGTTCAAGGAGGGAAAGCCCTCCGAGCTGGTGCTCAAGGAGAACCTGCAGGTGGAGCTCAGCGGGGGCCTGGGCAAGGGGCTGGGCACGAAGGGCACCGTCACCGGCCCGGACAACATGAAGCTGCCCTTCGAGGGTGGCGTGTCGCTGGGCGGCACCGGCAAGGTCAACGGCAAGGTGGAGATGGAGACGCGCTATCCCATCCCCTCCGGCGTGACGGTGGACACGCTCCTGGAGGATCCGAAGGGCACGCTCGGCTCCGCGAAAGAGCAGATGGGCGCCGGCAAGAAGAGCAAGGTGACGCTGTCCGTGGACGGCGCCGGCACCTACCAGGGCAACGGCGTGGGGATGGCGGTGGAGGTCAGCATCGAGGGCAACTCGCGCAAGCTCCAGGAGAGCGGCGCCCTGGAGCGCCTCATCACCGGAGACGTGCCGGGCTCGCTGAAGGCCGCGGGCAAGGACGCGGACGTGAGCCTCAAGGCGACGCCCTACACGCAGAAGGGCATCTCGCTCGCGCCCGAAATCAAGGTGGGCCCCTACTTCAATGCCAGTTGGGAGCTGGAGGTGTCGCGGCGCACGGCCATCACCCCACCCCTGGAGAAGAAGGGCACCGCCGCGGACCTGGCCCAGTGGATGGAAGAAAACCAGACGCAGAAGGCGGCCTGAGCCCCGCCAGGATTCCGGTGACGGGTTTCACCCCTCACCGTTGGGAGGATGCGCACGTCGCGACGGCCCTCACGACGTGCGTCTCCTCCCCGCAGTCCTACGCCCGTTCAGCGAGCACGCGTGAACGTGAGTGACAGCTCAATCCCAGACGTCCGCCCGCCAGGGGCTCCCCGGGGTGACGGCCGCGGAGTCCGCGCGAACGGTCGCGGGCCGCGCGGCGGTGCTCCGCCAGACGAAGACCAGGGCCCGCAGCAGCGCCAGCCCGGCCACCACGACGTACGCCTTGCGAGACATGCTCCCTCCGGGGAGGTGGGGTCGCGCCCCAAGACACCTCACCCGGGTCCCCGAGGTTCACAGCGGAAGCACGGCGAACCGCAGGCCCACGGTGAACAGGCCGTGGAAGCCATCATCCACGCGGGCCAGCGTCCCTGGGCGTTCACCCACGCCGGTGATGTTCAGCGTCTGGGTTCCGGTGCGAACCGTGTAGCTGCCAATCGACGCGGTGATGATGGGCCCCACCGACAGGGCGCGGGTGAGGCGGATGTCTCCGCCCAACGCGAGGCGCGCGAAGGTCGGTCCCTTGTCGGTGACCCGTGTGTCCACCTCCGCCGGAACGACGACACCCGGCGCCACCGGGACCTGCGTGGTGCCCTGCACGTGGCTCTTGAGGAACTCCAGGCCCACGCCCAGGCCAATCCAGGGATCGAAGCCGCCCATCGGCGACAGGTGGTAGCGGACCTCCGGCCCGACGCGCCACTGATAGGTCGAGCAGTCGAAGCCCGTCGGGCACGAAATCGGGTTCTCCTTGGTGAAGACCTTCTCCCAGCTGCCCCACACGCCCAGATAGAACTTCGGCGTCACGCGGAAGCCCACCTCCGCGATGACGGGGATGGACACCTTCGCGGAGTCGGTGATCTTCAGGCTCTCCACCGTGCCCGTGGGGCTCGTGCCGTCCTTGTAGACATAGCCCGCGCCAAAGCCCACGTTCCCGCTCACCGCGAACTCCAGCCCCATGCGCCCCTCGGGCCGCACCGGCTCCGTCGTCACGGTCGTCGTGCGCGTCTCCGTCTCCGTCTCCGTCAGGGGCTCGCTCTCCTGGGCCCGCGCCGACGTGACGACCCCCAACGCGACGGCGAGTGACAGCGTCCAGCGGAACGGCGAGTTCATCGTGCTCATCCGGTGCTTCCTCCGTGTTCGGGATGGATGCGGACGCAAGCAAGCCGCGCGCGCCGTTAGAAGCCACCCGCCTGCGGTGCGCGCCGCCAGCCGACACACGGACACCCGGAGCGATCAGTCGAGGACACCCGCCTCGTCCCCCGGGGAGGCAACCCGCCACGGCGGAAGGCGAAGGGGAACAAAAGCAACGTGGGAGGGCCGAACCGGGCGCTGCGACCACGATCCTCACATTAGCAAGACGGCCAAAAAAACCAACGGGTTGACCCCGGATGAACCAGACGTCACCTTGCGCGCGCCGCGAAGCACGCAGCAGAAGGAACCGGCGTGACGCCGGACACCTCGCGCGGCGCGAAAGGAAAGGACATGACCGGCCCGGAGCAGGAGCTGTCGTCGGAGGCGCTCGCGCTCATCGCCGAGGAAGAAGCCCTGCTGTCACGGGTCCAGGACGCACTCGCCGGAGCGCGCCGACAGGCCGCGGAGCGGACGCTGGACACCCAGGGGCTGATGGCGCAGCTGCAGGTGCTGCGCGACGACGCCACCACCGCGCACGCGGCGGACCTGCCGCACGTCTTCACCCAGATGAACGAAGTGCGCTCCATGCTGGAGCGGCAGGAAGTCGTGCCCCTGCCGGACAGCAACGCCCCCTACTTCGCCCACCTGCGGCTCGCGGGCCCCACCGGTGAGCGCGACTACCTGCTCGGCCGCACCAGCTTCGCCAACCTCGCCGCCGGCGTGCGCGTCATCGACTGGAGGTTCGCCCCCGTCGCCCGCGTCTTCTACAACTACGAGGAGGGGGACTCCTACGAGGAGTACTTCGGCGACCGGCTCTCCGAGGGCGACGTGCAGGCGCGCCGGCTGGTCATCATCGAGAAGGGCGTCCTCACCCGCATCAGCACCGGCCCCCACCTGCTCCAGCGCGACGCCCAGGGCCGGTGGCACGCGCGAGGCCGCGACGCGACCTCCGTCCTCTCCGGCGGCACCGGCACCGCCGCCCGCCCCGGAGCCCTGGGCGTGGGTCGGGGCACGACGCATGTCGAGGATGCCTTCGGCGTGACGGCGCTCCTGGACGCGGAGCAGTACGCCGCCGTCAGCACCGGCCCGGAGCAGCCGCTCCTGGTGCTGGGCAGCGCGGGCAGCGGCAAGACGACCGTGGCCCTGCACCGGCTGGCGAAGGTCGCCTTCGACGACGCGAAGAAGTTCCCGCAGGCGCGCACCAAGGTCGTCGTCCCCGAGGAGGGCTTGGCCCGGCTGACGCGCCGGCTGCTCGCGCCCCTGGGCCTGGGCAAGGTGTCCGTGGAGACGCTGGAGTCCTGGTCGCTCAGCACCGCGCGCTCCGCCTTCAGCGTGCCGGGCCTCAAGCTGGCGCCGGAGACGCCCGCGCTCGTCTCCCGACTCAAGCGCCACCCCGTGCTGCGCCGCCGGCTGGCGGAGCGCGTGAGCCTGCCCAGGGCCAAGGCCCCGCAGCCCCTCACCCTGGAGCGGCTGCGCATCCGGCTGGCGGACGCGTTCATGGACCGCGCCTTCCTGGAGTCCGTGGTGGCGGAAGCCAAAGGCGAGCTGCCGCGCACGGTGGTGGAGGAGACGGTGGAGCACACCAAGCTCCAGACGGCCACGCCCCTGGAGCGTCAGTACCGGGACTACGACCCGGACAGCCTCGTCACCGTGGATGGCAAGACGATTGAGTCCGACACGCCGGACGCGCTCGCGGGCACGCTGGACTTCGACGACCTGCCCATCCTGATGTTCCTCAAGGCGCAGCGGGGCGCGCTGGGCGCGGAGCGGCTGGCGCACGTGGTGCTGGACGAGGCGGAGGACTTCTCCCTCTTCGAGCTCTTCGTCGTGGGGCAGCTGTTGGGCGACAGCCGCAGCTGCACGCTCGCGGGCGACGAAATGCAACAGACGACCGCGGGCTTCGCCGGCTGGGACGCCGCGCTGGAGGAGCTGGGCCTCCGCGACGCCGCCACCTGCCGGCTCCAGGTGTCCTACCGCTGCCCGCGCCCCGTGGTGGAGCTGGCGCAGCACGTGCTGGGCACCCAGGCCCCCGTGTCTCCCGCGAAGGCCGGCCGTGAGGGCGCGCCCGTGGGCTTCCACCACTTCCCCGACGAGGCCCAGGCGTGGCTGTTCCTGGGAGACGCCCTGCGCGACCTGGTGCTGCGCGAGCCGCACGCGTCCGTGGGCGTCATCGCCAGCAGCCGGGAAGCCGCCCAGTCCTTCCACCGCGTCATCGCGGAGATGCCCTGGGCGCGGCTGGTGCTGGAAGGAGACTTCTCCTTCGAGCCCGGCGTGGACGTGACGGACGTGGACAACGTGAAGGGGCTGGAGTTCGACTACGTCGTCCTGCCGGACGTGACGGCCCGCGCCTACCCCGCGGACGACGAGGCCCGCCGCCGCCTGCACGTCGCCGTCACCCGCTCCTCCCACCAGCTCTGGGTGGCCTCCTCCGCCGTGCGCTCCCCGCTCATCCGGACCTTCCCCGGGGCGGTGGAGCCGCTTCAGGGCTGACGGCCGCCGCCGCTTTCACGCCACTCGCGCTGCCGCTGGGCATGGGCCTCGCGGCGCGCGAGCGCTTCCTCCTGTTGCCGGGGAAGCTCCGCCAGCCGCGTGCGGTGCATCCGCACGCTCAGCTCCAAGAGGCCCTGGTCCTGCGACGGCAGCTTGTCGCCGTAGTCCGCGAGCATCGTGGTGGCGAAGGAGATGGCGTCCTCGGACACCTTGCGGCGGTGCTCGAAGTGCTGCTGCACCTCCTCCACGGTGGCCTCGTTGGACTGCACCCGGCCGAAGAGGGTGTTCCACTTCGCCTCCACCTCCGCGCGCCGCCGCAATTCCGCCGGCTCCTTCGTGGGCACGCCCGTCTCCCAGTACAGGTTGTCCGGCAGCTTCGCGCGCAGCGCCTCCAGGTCCACCGGGTAGGGCCCGGAGGGCTCCTCCTGGGGCGCCTGGGCCTGCACCTGGGCCGCCGCCGCGCCCGCCAGGTCCAGCCCGCCGTCCCGCGTGCGAGGCACCGCCGGCCCCGCGTTCAAGACAGGCGGAGGCGGCGTTGCCGGCGTCATCGCGGCCGGTGCGGCAACAGGCCCCTGGGCGTCGTCCGCCGGGGAGCCTCCGAAGGTCAGCCAGGCCCCCGCCGCCAGGGCCAGGACTCCCGCCGTGCCCAGGGGCAGCTTCCACCGCGCGCGCGTGCTCATGCCCAAGGCCATACCGCGCGCCCGCCGCCCACCGCAACCCATTCACGCAGACACGGCGACGCAATGCGCAAATGATACATTTAAGACTTGCCGCGACGCATCAATTTCCACCCAATCCCTGACGCGGGATGGCAAAACCTATCCTTCCCACTGGAAACCTGCATCCTCCGTGAAGTTCACTATTTTCAGCTCCTACGCAGCTTCCTTGGTTCCGACTGATAAACAAAGCGTATCATTCGCGGTCGCAACCCAATCCCCCTGTGGAGGAAGCCGCATGAGAAGTTTTCTCTGGATGAGCCTTCTGGCCCTCGCCGCCCCCGTGAGCTCGGCTCGCGCCGAGGTGCTGGTGGAAGGCATCGTTGACGTCCTGGTGGACGGCGGAAACACCTACAACTGGCAGAAGGTGACGCTGCCCGGCACCAAGTGTGGCAATGGCTCGCAGTACAAGTTCTTCGTGCACCGCACGTCGTCGCCCAACCTGCTGTTCATGATGGAGGGCGGTGGTGCGTGCTGGGACTACGATTCCTGTAGCGGCCGCACGGGCATCCTGGGGGCGGCGAACCCCAACGGCATCTCCGACGACTACATGACGCAGTTCACGGCCAAGTACGTGTCCCCCATCGTCAACGGGGCGGACCCGGGCCTGCCCTTCCGTGACCGCAAGGACATCGTCACGAAGGACTGGAACATCGTCTACCTGCCGTACTGCACGGGCGACGTGCACATCGGCAACAACGTGAAGACGTACACGGACACCACCGGGGGCCAGGCGCCGCTCGTGTGGCACCACTCCGGCTACACCAACACCATCGCCGCGGCGAACTACGCCAAGGCGAACTTCCCCAGCGTGCAGAAGCTGCTGGTGACGGGCTACAGCGCGGGCGGCACGTCCACGTCTGCCGGCTACTACTTCATCCGCAAGGCCATCAACCCGGCGCGCGGCTACCTGCTCAACGACTCCGGCCCCATCTTCATGGCGCCGAACGGCAACTCCCTGTCGCGCCCG
Organism: Corallococcus praedator; assembly: GCF_003612125.1. Classification (GTDB taxonomy): domain Bacteria; phylum Myxococcota; class Myxococcia; order Myxococcales; family Myxococcaceae; genus Corallococcus; species Corallococcus praedator. The sequence goes on along the minus strand of NZ_RAWI01000147.1, from coordinate 12,197 downwards.
CTGCACGACAAGATCCGTTCGTCGTGGAACCTGGACTCGGTGTTCAGCCTGCTGCCGGCCAGCTTCAGCATCAACGACATGGGCACCATCAACCGCATGGTGGCCACGGAGTTCCCGAACGACCAGCTCGCGTACACGGGCTACACGCTGGACTTCAACTACTCGCGCTATTCGTATGAGCGCTTCAAGACGCCCAACGACCAGGCCTCCATCCACGCCTACTGGAAGCAGGACCAGGACGCCCTGGTCGCGGAGCTGAACAAGTACAACAACTTCAGCTACTTCATCCCGCACCAGCGCGCCATCAACGCCAGCCACTGCAGCACCATCATCACGTTCGTGGGCGCGCACGCCTGCCAGAAGATGGAGAAGAAGTACTGGTACGAGTACGCCTCCAGCCCCTGGCAGTCCTACGCCTGCCACAGCGAGTTCGTGTCGATGGACGTGTTCCTGAGCCGCTTCATCAACGGCAACCAGCGCGTGCGCATCTACGAGCCGGCCAACAACTACAACAACGAGGACGCGGGCATGAGCATCCTCGCCCCCCTCATCAACGGCGCGCTCGGCGGGTAGTCCCACCGCTTCACGGCAGCCGGAAATGAAAGCGGGAGCGGGCCAGCATCAGGCCCGCTCCCGTTGTCATTTCAGGGCCCCGCGTCCAGGGCCCGTGCAAAGGCCCTGGGACGACCTCAAGGCGTCAGGTGAGGCCGGGCAGCGTGCCGGTGTAGGCCTCGTGGCCGAAGCGGTCCACGTTGACGCCGAAGGCCTGGGCGATGGAGGTGAGCAGCTTGTTGTGCTCCACCGCGCCCGCCAGCGGTTTGCCCGGGCCTTCCCAGTTGCCCAGGGGGTCGCGGTTGTTGGGGCGCAGGGCCAGGTAGCGGCCCATGCGGAACTTCCCGCCCGCGCCGCCCGCCAGCACCGTGGGGATGGACACGTTCATGTGGCCGGCCGCGTCCCCCAGCTCGTTGCCCCAGAGGATGACGGTGTTGTCGAGCACGGTGCCGCTGCCCTCCGGGATGGCCGCGAGCGAGTCCATCAGGAGCGCCAGCTGTTCGGAGTACCACTGCTGCACGCGCACCATGCGCAGGCGGATCTCCGTGCGCTCCGGCTGCGACTGGGTGTCGGTGCGGTGCGCGATGTCGTTGTGGATGTCCTCCGGGATGTCGATCCACGGCATGGACGGCCCGGGGATCGTCATCGTCACCACGCGCGTCAAGTCACACGCGAACGCCCGGGCGATGAGGTCCATGTGCAGCTGGGTGAGGCCGGGCATGTTGTCCAGGTTGCCCAGGTCGCTCAGCGCGTCCGACGGCTCCTCCGGCTTCACGCACCCCAGCGCGCCCACGTTGGTGAGCCGCCGTTCAATGTCGCGCAGCGCCTCCAGGTGCGTGTCCAGCTTCTGGCCCTCCGCGGTCGCCAGCCGCTTCTTCAGCCGGGTGGCGTCCTTGATGAGGTAGTCCATCAGGCTCTTCCTCTTGAGGAGGATGGCCTGCGCCTCCGCGCTGGAGCCGCCCATGCTGCCGAAGAGCCGCTTGTAGACGTTGGCGGGGTTCAGCTCGAACGGCACGCGCGAGCCGTTCTCCGTGAAGCTGATGCTGTTGTAGACGTGCTGGGCGCCGAACTGCTCGAAGGCGTGCAGTTGCAGGGAGCGGAACTGCGTGGAGCCGCCCACCGCGTTGCCAATCACCTGATCCAGGGACGGGCCCGCGGGCAGCTCATCGCCGCTGTCCACCACCACCTCGCTGCCGGTGAGGAAGGTGACGGGGCCGCCTTCATGGCCGGTGCGGCCGTGCTCGTAGAGGACGCGGTAGTCCAGGCCGTCCAGCACCAGCAGCTTGGAGCGGTGGCGCTGCAGGGGCTGGAGGACGGAGTTTTCGAAGTCGATGTTGAAGTCCGTCTCACCGCCCTTGGGCGTCCAGTACTCGGGCAGGACGCCATGGGGGGTGAACAGGGCGATGAAGCGCAGGGGGGCGGCGTCGGCCGCTTCGGCCACGGAGCTGGTGAGCAGGTGCGCGAAGGGCGCTGCCATGGCCGTGCCGGACAGGAGCTTCAGGATGCTGCGTCGGGAAAGATCGCGGGGCATGGGGTTCTGGCTCAACGGGTGGGCAGACGCCGCTGCGTGAAGGAGGCCGAGCGCACCAGACTGACGAGCGCTTCAGTGACTTTCAGATGGTCCTGGCGATAGGTGCCCGTGCGCATGGCGTCGAGCATCTGCGTGTCGGAGGCGTGTTCGTCACGTCCCATCGCGTAGCGCACCAGTTGCAGGGGCACGCAGTTGGCCAGCTCGTCGCTCGTCGCCAGGTAGCGGCCCAGCTCCGCGCCGCCCGTGAAGGGCTTCGTCAGGGTGCCGTCCGGGGCGACCACGCCACCGGTGGCGTCCACGGTGCGGCCGTTCTCCTCCGTGCGGTGCTGGCCCAGGCCGTCGAAGTTCTCCATGCCGAAGCCCATGGGGTCGATGGTCTTGTGGCAGCTGGCGCAGGCCGGGTTGTTGGTGTGCGCCGCGAAGAGTTCGCGCGTGGTGGCGTTCTCCGACACGGCCGGAGGGATGGTGGACACGTTCGCGGGCGGCGCGGGCACCGTGCGGCACAAGAGGCGCGTGAGCACGAACTTGCCGCGCTTGATGGGCGAGGACGAGTCGAAGTGGGCGTAGGTGGACATCACGCCCGCCTGGGTGATGATGCCCAGTCGCTCCGGGGGCAGCGTGACGCGGCCCATGCCCTCGTCGTCCACGTTGGTGCGCTCAAGCCCTCCGTAGAAGTTCGCGAGCGTCTCATCCACGTAGGAGTAGTTCGCGCTGAGCAGCTCCTCCACCGAACCCGCGTGGTCCTTCACGATGGAGTCGATGAAGGCGTTGCGCTCGCGCACCATGGAGTCGCGGAACTCCACGCTGTAGTCCGGGTACACCTGGTTGTTCTTGTTGACCTTGTTCAGGCCGCTGATGCCCAGCCATTCAATGAAGAACTGGCGCAGCTTCAGGCGCGCTTCCGGCGTCTGGAGCAGGCGGCGGGCCTGCTTCTCACGCTCGTCGGGCGACGTCAGCGAACCGGCCTGGGCGGCGGCGAGCAGCGTGGCGTCCGGAGGCCCCCCGGTCACCATGAAGGACAGTTCGGAGGCGACCTCGTAGGGGGTCAGCTCCACGACCTGGCCCTTGCGAGCGGTGTCGGGGCCCAGCTCCGTGCGGTACAGGAACGACGCGGAGGAGAAGAGCGCCTGGAGCACCAGCTCCGCGCCCGTGCTCATGTTGCCGCCCTGCTTGCCCGCGTTGAAGAGCGCGAGCAGGTCCGCCTCCTCCTCCGCCGTCACCGGCCGGCGGAAGGCGCGCGCGCCCACCCTCTGGATGAAGGACTTCGCGCAGTCGTCCGCCGTGACGGTCTTGGGACACGTGTAGAAGTCACTGAGTTGCGACTTGCCGGCTTCCGCCAGTGAGAGCGCGGCGGTGTCGATTTGATCCGCCAGCAGCGACGTCACCTGGAGCCGCTCGTGGGTGGAGAAGCCGAGGATGGTGTCCTCGGCCGCGAAGCCCTGGGCGATGTCGACGGGGGTGCCCAGCACGGAGGACGCGGACTTGTTGAACTCCTCGCGCGTCAGCCGGCGCACGCGTGCGGGAGCCGCCGCGCTCTCGGGGGCCTCATCCTGTCCACCGATGTTGCCGGTGCACGCGGAAGCGGACAGCACGAGAGCGGAGGACAGATAGAAACGACGCAGTGGCATGGTGTCTGGCATTCCTCGCACCCGCGCGGCCTGAGGACCGGCGCGCAGGCGGACTTCATCCTACTGTTTGCGGCCGACGCTTTCAGCGGGGATTTCATTTCCGACCGTTTCGCCATTCCTGAGAGGAATCTCACCACCCCACGGGATCCGAGGTGGGGACGCACCTGTCAGGTACGCACACGGTGCGGACGCGACTCAGGGCGGGACTTCTTCACCCCGCGCGGTCCACCAGTTCTCCCCGTAGCTGATGAAGATCTGCTCACCGGGGTGGATGTCCCGCAGTGCGTGATAACGGAACACATCGCGGTCCACGGCGCGGCTGTAGGACGCGTTCGGTTCGCTGGCGTGGTTGTAGATCATCCCGTAGCCCATCACGAGCGCGACCCAGTCGCCCTTGCGGGGCTCTTCGTGGCGGTGCCAGCGGATCTCGAAGACGTAGTCGTCCAGCGGTTCGCCCCGGCACTGCCGCTGGGGGACCTTGAGGTAGTGGCACTCCTCGATAAGGTCGCCCGCGGGGATGAAGGCATCGGTGAAGACGCCCATCCCCCACTCGCAGGGCCGCACCTTCACCCCGGGATGAAGGAACAACGCCGAGCCCTGGTTCATCCGCGCTTCGTCTCCGCTTCCAGTGTCCACGGACCGCAACCATCGCGCACCCGGGCGACAACGGAAAGCGGTCAGCGACGGACGTGAGGAGGCTTTCGGATAAGGCGGGGAATCAGGGACGTCAGCCCGGCTGCCGACCGGGCGTGGGGCCTCCACGGAAGGTGTGGCGCAGCAGGTACAGGCCGGGCAGCAGCGGCAGCCACAGGGTGAAGCCGCGCAGCAGCAGCGTGCCCGCGAGCGCGGCCTCCACCGGGACGCCGAAGAGGTTGAGCATGCCCACGGAGGCGGCCTCGTAGGTGCCCACGCCCCCGGGGATGATGGACACGGTCTCCGCCATGGAGGCCACCATGAAGCAGACGAACACGGTGCTCAGCGGCGCCTCCTGGCCCAGCGCGCGCAGCATGGCGCCGAGCGTGGCCGCATCCAGCACGTAGACGCCCAGTTGCAGGGCCACGCCGCGCGCGAGCAGGCCGGGATCCAACAGCATGCCGGGAGGCACCTCCGCGATGGCCTTGAGCATCGTGCCCAGCGCGGGGATTCGCCGGGCCCAGCGGCCCGGCTTCCACTCGCGGTGCCGCGTCGCCCAGAGGATGCAGACCGGGATGGCCACCGCCAGCACGCCGAAGCCGGTGACGAGCCACTGGATCCAGTCGCTCAGCTCCGACTTGCGCCAGAGGAAGAAGAGGCTCACGCCCACGCCCAGCGCCTGCGCCACGTAGAAGCACAGCACCGTCAGCAGCACCGCGCCCGCCGCGGTGCCGGGGTTCGCGCCCTCACTGCGCAGGCCACGTCCGACGAGCAGCGAGCCGCCCACGCCGCCGGTGGGGATGACCTGGTCGAACGCCAGCTTCATCAGCGACAGCCGCGCCAGCGACCAGAGCGAGGCGCGCAGTTGGTAGCGGTGCAGGACCGTCCACCAGATGCCCGCCACGCACAGGTACGTGCCCAGCTGGCACGCGGCGGCCACCAGCAGCCACGCGGGCCGGGCCTGCCGCACGAGGTCCAGGAACTGCTTCTCCTCCGTATGCCGGGAGAAGATGAAGGCGAGCAGCGCGACGAGCATCAGCGCGCCCGGAATCCACCAGCCCCGCCGTCGCTTCGGAGGCACCTCCAGCGGTTCCTCCAGCAAGGGAGTGGGTTCCGCGCGGGTGCCCTCCATGCGTTCGCTGCCTCCGGTGGTGCGACGGTTTCCGGAAGGATGCGCTTCGGCGTACTCCGGGGCAGGTCGGGGGGCATGGCAGGCCGTCTGCCCCCCCGGAGGGAGTCCAGGGGCCCGGTGGGCTGGCCGCGTATGGTCGCGGGGTCAGCGCGCGCAGTCTCCGGTCACCTGGGGAGCGGCGGCGCCGTTGACGGTATTGCCGCTGAAGGTGTTGCCCGCGCCCAGCACCAGCTCGATGCCGGAGCCTCCACCCCGGTTGCAGACGATGACGCCCCCGGCGCCGGCCTGGTTGCCGATGAACTGGTTGCCCTTCACGGTGACGCCCGCGTTGGGCACGTCCTCCAGGTAGAGGGCCGCGCCCGGTCCGCCCACGGCGGCGTTGTTCTCGAAGCGGTTGTTCTCGATGAGGTCGTTGTCGGGCTGGAAGTAGTGCAGCGCCCCGCCGCCGCCCAGGTCGTAGTGGTTCGCGCCGTTGGGCCACACCTCGTAGGTGCGCGACACGAGCGCGTTGGAGTGGCTGCCCCGGAAGGCCGACAGCGTGTTGTTCCGGAAGGTGTTGCCGCGCACGGTGGAGTTGCGGCCGTGGGTGACGCACATCGCGCCGCCGCCGGAGGTGGCCCCATTGCCGGTGGCGAAGCGGTCGATGTCGAGCGTGCGGTTGTTCTCGAAGACGGTGTCCGTCACCACCGAGCCGTCCGTGAACATCAGGTCCAGCGCGCCGCACTTGCCGGAGGCTTCGTTGTCGCGGAAGAGCGAGTGCTGGATGGTCACCGGCCCCGGGTAGTACGCCCAGAGCGCTCCGCGCGTGCGGTCCCGGTCGCCGTTGTATTCGTTCTTGCGCACCTTCTCGAAGACCATGTGCACGAAGGACGGATCCCCGGTCCCCTTCGACGCCTCCCCGAAGAAGTTCATGCCCCACCAGCCGTAGGGATTCGTGGAGGTGAGCGTCACCGGAGACTGCGCGGTGCCCTGCACCAGGATGCGGCCGTACACGCGCAGCTCCACGCGGCCGTTCTGGTGGTTCATCACGTCCTGCGCGCCGTCCCGCACGTCCGCCTTCGTCACGTCCGGGTTGCCCTTGAAGTCGATGATGACGCCCGGCTCCACCGTCGTCGTCTGGCCCGCCGGGATGGTGACGACGTACTGGGCATTTCCCACGACGCGGTACGGGGAACCGGCCAGCGTCAGGCGCGTGGGCAGCGTGCCCGTGATTTGCGTGCCGCCGTCGGTGGGAATCGTCGTGCCGCCATCGGTGCTGCCCGCGTCGGGGGCCCCCGCATCCGTCCTGCCCGCGTCCGCGGCACCTGCGTCCACCGTGCCCGCGTCGCCACGACCCGCGTCGGCCACGCCCGCGTCGGTGTCCCCGGACGTGCCCGCATCCCGGTTATCGGAGGCTCCCGCGTCCCGGTCATCGGAAGTCCCTGCGTCGCGCTCCGGGGTTCCCGAATCGTCACGCCCGATCAGCCCGCTGTCCGGGATGTGTCCCGAGGGCACCTCTGCTTCCGGTACGCCTTCGCCCGCGCACCCCACCCCGCACAGCAGCGCGCAGAGGACGGACAGGACGACGGGGCGGATTCGCAGGCGGTTCATGTGCACTCTTCCCGGGGGTGTTCCATGGATTGCTAGCACGCGCGTCCCACATGCTTCGGGTCTGCTAGAAGCCGCGCATGTCCGATGACGTCCTCGTGCTTGCGTACTCCGGGTGTGACACCTGCAAGAAGGCCCAGAAGTGGCTGGAGGCGCGAGGCGTCTCCTTCCAGACGCGACCCATTGTCGAGCAGCCGCCCACCGTGTCCGAACTCCTCCTGTGGATCGCCCTGAGCGGCCTGTCCGTCCGCAAGTGGCTCAACATCAGTGGCCAGAGCTACCGCGCGCTGGGCAAGGAGAAGGTCGACGCCGCCTCCGACGCGGAGCTGGTGGAGTGGCTCGCCGCCGACGGGAAGCTCGTGAAGCGGCCCGTGCTCGTCACCCCCACCTCGGTGACCATCGGCTTCAAGCCCGAGTCCTACGAAGCCCTCTTCCCCGCCCGGGGGTAGCAGGCCAGACCGGCCTCCGTCGTGCCGCCCGCCTTCACGGAGCTTGAAGGCGGGCAGGCGGACGGGCGCTCGGTCGTCTGTCGTCGCGCGCGGGCGCGGTTGCCACGTTGAGAGGGCATGGAAATCGGCACCAGACGCCCGTTGGGGGAAATCCTCCTGGAACTCGGAGTGGTCGACAAAGGCCAGCTCCGGCTGGGACTCGTGCACCATCACGAGGTCCGGGTCCCCCTGGGACGCGCGCTGGTGAGCGAGGGCGTGTGCACGGAGGCGGATGTCCTGCGTGGGCTCGCCGTCCAGTTCGACGTGGACGCGGTGGACCTGGACCGGCACCCGCTCGACCGCTCACTCACCTCGCTGGTGCCCGCGCGCATCGCCCGGCAGTACGGCGTCGTGCCGTTGGGGCTGGAGCAGCGCGAGGACCGCGAGGTGCTCCACCTCGCCGTGCCCGCGCCGCTGTCCCTGGACGCGGTGGACGACGTGCGGGCCGTGTCCGGCAAGGCGCGCGTGGAGCCGCACCTGGCCTCCGACAGCGCGCTGTCCCGCGCACTCAGCGCCCTCTACGGCATCCGCGACGTGGGAAGCGCCGCGCCGGAGCCGAACCGCCCGGTCGTGCCCAGCCCTCCGCTGATGCTCTACGGATGGCCGCCCGTCACCGCGGTGCTGATCTCGCGCACGCTGGCGCGAAATGGCATCACGTCGCGCGTCGCCTCTCCGCTGGAGGTGCTGCATACGCGCGACAACGACGTGGTGCTCGCGCCCCTGCAGGCCATGGAGGGGCTGCTCGCGGGCGAGGTCCACATCGAAGGCTCGCTCATCGTGCACGGCACGTCGGACGACGAGGGCTTCGAGCGGGCGCGGAAGCTGGGCGCGCGGGGCTTCCTCGCGAACCCGCGCGACGAGGAGCTGCTGCTGCGCGCCGTCCGCAAGCTGCGCCCGGACGCGGGCAGCGAGTCCTCCTGGTCCGGTCACTCCTGACGCGGAGAAGAAACGCCGTCAGCGTGACGCGGCGGCGTGGGCCCGCGCGTCCGCCGCGGGCGCCACGGGGGGACGCGCGGTGTGCTTCTGCTCGGGCTCCAGGCCCAGCACGCCCAGCACCTCCGGGTACACCTTGTTCGCGAAGTAGCGCCCCCCCGCCACGGTGAAGTGCACGCCGTCCGTCATGCGCAGGCGCATGGGCTTGCGGAAGCCCTCCACCGGGGCCTTGTGCAGCGCCTTGCCGCGCGCGTCGGTGAAGAAGGGCCGCGTGTCCAGGTGCACGGAGTCCTCGCGGGCGGCGATGACCTCGCGCTGGAGGCCGCGGATCAACGTGAGCTTCTGTTCGAAGCGGGGACGTCCCGTGGCCGGCAGCTCCAGCCAGACAATCTTGCGGCCCGGCGCGGAGATGGCGGTGGTGAACTCCTGCACGCGCTGCCGGTAGCCCTCTTCCCAGTCCGGCTTGCCCCACGCGACGGTGGCCTGGCCCACCTTGGTGTGCAGGGCCTGCCCGTCGTTGCCGCCCAGGATGACCACCACGACGTCCGGCTGGTGCAGTTGCACCTCCTGCTGCCCCACCTCCAGCCAGTCGAAGAAGTCCGGGCGGGACAGCCCCGTGGACGACTTCGCCCTGCGCTCGCAGCGGATCCGCGGGTGCGCGGCCAGCTGCGTCTGGAGGTACTCCCCGAAGCCCGTGGCGATGAGGCTGTCACCCAGCAGCAGCACCGTGCGCCGGGGCCCGGGCGCTGGCGCGGGGGCCACCTCCTGGGTCGGGGTGGTGGGCAGCACCGGCGAAGCCGTCAGCCCGGGAGCGGGTTGCGAGGCGGCATGGGCCGCCGTGGACAGGGACGCCAGGAGGAGGAGCGCGCGAAGAGAACAGGTCGACATCGGCGGTCGCAAACTACTTCCCGGGCGCGCATCCGTACACCCCCCCGGAGGGAGGGCGGATCCGTCAGCCGGCCCCGTGCGTCAAGGTCGCGACGGCCTCGCGCGCCCTCAGGCCGCGGAGCCCAGGTCCGCGCCCGCCGCCGCGCCCAGCCCCATGGGCACGAGCGTCTGGAGCCACGGCCCGAGCAGCCGCGCGCACTCCTCCGGGTGCGAGAAGTAGGGCACGTGGCCCGCGCCGCGCAGCAGGTGCCGGGGCGTGCCGTCCGGCAGCGAGGCCACCAGTCGCGCGAGCGTCGCGGGAGGCACCAGCACGTCGCGGTCCCCCTGGATGCAGAGGCACGACACCTTCGAGGCGCGCAGGTCCGGCGGCGGCGGTTCGGAGTGGATGGCGAAGGCGCGACGCAGCGTCGTCAGGCGCTCCAGCAGGGTGGTGGGCACCACGTCCGCCACCTGCGCGGAGGGCACCGGCCGCCACGCCGCCAGCGACGCCGCGACACGCCCCGGACGCCCCAGCACCGCGATGGGCCCCATCATCGCGATGAGCCGACCGCGCGGGCCCACGTGCGCGGTGCGCGTGAACGAGCCCAGGAACGCCACGCCCCGCGTCGCCCCGCCCGCGGCCAGGTGCGCCGCCACCATGCCGCCAAAGGAGCTGGCCACCACCGCGTCCACCGACCCCGCCGCCCGGAGCACCTGCTCCGCCAGCGCGCGGGCGCCGCACGCCGCATGCTCGCCCTCCGGGTACTCGACCAGGATGGGACGCGCCACGTCCGCCAGCCGCTCGGCCAGGGCCCGGAAGCCCGCGCCCCGCGCACCCAGCCCCGGCAGGAGCAGCACGCGCGGCCCTTCCTCACATCCACCACCAATGTCCGTCAGCTCTACCGCGCGGCGCATTCGCGTCTCCCTGTCAGGCGCGCCAGGGAACAGCGCTGGCGCCCGGGCTCTGCCCGCCCACCCCACATGAAGGCTCGCAGGCCACCCGGACAACGGGAAGTCCCCCCGCCGTCTTGCTTCCTGAGACTCCTGGTGGCCCCTGGGTCAGCGTCACCACCATTTTTCATCACGCGACGCATAAAAGCCGAGAGCCAAGGATTTTGTTGTCGCGCGTTCTGACAACGAGGGGGCGAAGGTCTAAGAATGGTGATCGTGAATCTGCATGCCTTCGGGGAGTTCGTTCGCACGCATCGTCCGGCCCTGGAGGTACGGGCCGCGAAGCTGTGCGCGGGCAGCACCATCGACTCCACGGAGCTGGTGGGCGAGACGCTGGAGCGCGCCCTGTCCGTGTTCGAGCGGTTGCAGGACCAGGACACCGCCACGGTGACGCAGTGGCTGGACGGTGCCATGGGCCGCTGCTTCGCGCGGATGGGTGGCCAGTTGCCGGAGGCGAAGCCGGCGACGGCGGATCTCCAGCAGACGTTCGACATGCTGCGCGCCCGCTTCCGTGAAGTGTACGGACAGCCGGCGTTCGGCAAGCGCGCGGGCGTGACGGGCTGGCGGATGTAGTGCTGTCGGGCGCCCTGCTTCAGGGCGCCGGGTGGTGGCCGGACAGCGTCTCCACGTAGGACGCGGCCACCTGGAGGAAGCGGCCTCCGCGCACACCGGTGAGGTACTGGCGCTTCATGGCGCGGGTGGCCCCCACGTAGAACATCGCGCGGCGGATGCGTTCGTGTTCGCGCTCGGTGCGCTGGCGGGCGCCCGCCATCCACGCCTCGATGGAGTCCAGGGCCTCCAGGCCCGCGAAGAAGACGACGGGGCACTCGTGGCCCTTGCAGGAGAACACCGTGGTGGCGCGCACGTGGTCCACGCCGCTGACCCGGAAGTCCGCCACGTCCCGCCCGCCCTTGCCGCCGTAGGCCTCCGCGGGCACGCCCGCCTTGCGCAGCGCCTCCGTGAACGACGCGGGCATGACGGGCGCCACCACCAGGATGTCACCGGGGTGGACGTGCTCCTCGCGCACCAGCCGCGCCACCTCCTTGGCCACCCAGCGCGCCTCGCTGGGGCTGGAGGCGAAGGCCTTCACCTGGGGCAGCACGCCGCCGCGCTCGGTGGACTGCACGCGGTAGAGCCCCTCCAGCGTCTCCTCCGGCAGCCACAGGAGCCGTTCGCGGGCCAGCTCTCCGGCCTTCATGTATTCGCGCATGCCGGGGTCGGTGACGCGGTGCTGGCGCAACGGATCCAACACCACGTTGAAGGCCACATCCAGGATGTCGCGCGTGGCGCGGAAGGTCTCCTTGAGCACGCGGGTGCGGCCCCGGAAGGACAGCCCTTCGGGCAGCTGCTCCTTCAGCGTGTCGATGGGCACCTGGCCGTAGACGTTCTGCGAGTCGTCCATGAACAACTGGAAGCAGCGGGACTCGCGGCCGTCCTCGCCCACGCGGGGGCGCACCAGCGCGTGCAGGGACGCCAGCGCCTTCGCGTCCATGTCCTGCGCCTCGTCCACGAAGACGGCGTCGAAGGCGTGGGGCTCCAGGCGCCGCAGCGCGCCCACGTGCTTCACCGTCACCTGGGCCTTGAGCGGCCGCACCTTCTCCGCGCCCGCGCGCACGGTGAGCGCTTCGACGAGCAGCTTGTCCACGAGCGGCGCGAGCGAGCGGTTGTAGAAGGACACCAGCACGCGGGCACGCGGGTTCTCCAGCAGGTAGCGCGCGGCCCAGTGCGCCAGCACGTATGTCTTGCCGCTGCCAGCCACGCCGCGCACCAGGTGGTGGCCGTCGTCGAAGCGGCGCTCGAAGAGGGACACCTGCTCCTGGGTGAAGAGGGGCCCCACGTCGCGGCCGCCCTCGATTTCGCCGCCCAGGCCCACGGGCACCAGCGGGGGCGGAGGG
>NZ_RAWI01001477.1 GCF_003612125.1 Corallococcus praedator | reverse complement strand
AAACACCATCGTTGGTGATCGTGGGGGCGCCCCACTTCTTGTCGAGTACGACGTTGCGGCCCTTCGGGCCGAGGGTGACCTTCACGGCGTCGGCGAGCTGGTTCATGCCCCGCTCGAGCCCGCGCCGGGCCTCCTCGTCGAAAGCAATAATCTTGGCCATAAGTAAACGGGTCCCTTTCGCGGGTGGATCCCTGAGTGCCGGGCCGAACGGCAGCGCCCGCGACGGACGGCCGGGCTGGAAATCCAGCCGGCCTCACTGCCCCAACCTGGCACTCGGAGAGTGAGAGTGCTAAGTCGTGTTTAGCACTCACCCATGTCGAGTGCAAGCTCGTGTCGGAGCGGTGAGCGCCGTGCGCGCACCCTCCCGGGGCAGCTGCCCGT
>NZ_RAWI01001476.1 GCF_003612125.1 Corallococcus praedator | reverse complement strand
AATCAAAGCACTCATCAACCGAGAGTTCTTTGCTGAGACAGACCAATTGATGGTTCTGGAGCAGTGGCTGAGAAATCGATGTGAGGACAGGCTTAGTGGTCGAATCATCGGTCCCAGGAGATGTGGCAAATCGACGATCGCAATGGAGTGCGTCGATCGTATCAGTGGGCAAAAGGGAGCATTGCGTCCGATTCCATTGCGAACACATTACACTGCTTGCCTGACCTCTTTTGACTCGCGTAAATTGTTCAATCAAATTACGAAGGAGTTAGGTCGCGGTGCCCGAGGTGGAAAGCCAGAAGATTACCGTCTCAGAGCGTTTGACACATTGGAATTACTCAGGGTTGAAACGCTGTTGGTTGATAATGCTCATTATATGAC
>NZ_RAWI01001475.1 GCF_003612125.1 Corallococcus praedator | reverse complement strand
GGCAGCGGCATCGACCTTGCCGCGCGCTTCGGCGACGGCGGCGCGGGCCCGGTCCATCTTGCCATCGGCCATCGCCGACGTGGACGCGAGCATGAGACCGAGCGCCGAGGCGCAGGCCAGCAATCGTGTGGTACGCATTGTATCTCTCCTGAACTGGAACGGCCGCACAACGATCGCTGGAGCGGCGAAGTTCCCTGCTCAGCGCCGCCGCAGTCCGGCGTCCTCGAAATTCCAGGTGTGATTTTCCACGATCCACGACTTGAACGGCGTGCGATCCTCGTCGAGCGCCGGGCGATAGCGGAATTTCCGTTCGATCAGGCTGCACGTCAGCCGGTCGAGCGCGGGATTGCCGCTCGACCGCGTGACGCGACAGTCCGTCACG
>NZ_RAWI01001474.1 GCF_003612125.1 Corallococcus praedator | reverse complement strand
CGATAGGCCGCGGTCGCGGTCGCGGCGTCGCCCGCCGCGTCGGCTGCGGCGGCCGCCGCCAACCGGCGTTCGATGTCTCGATGCTCCATTGCAGTCCCCCGCGCGCACTATGACAACGCGGTGACGGGCTGACAATCGGGGGTGTCGGCGGCCTATTTCGCGGGCGGCCGCGGCGGCACGACGAAGCGTCCCGAAACGCGTCCGCCGGGCGCGGGCGCCGCACCGGGCCTGGCCGCGCCGCCGGCACCGTCGAGCGTCGCGCGCCCGGTGTCGAGATCGATCGCGAGGCGCTGGCCGCGGAGCTGCGACGCGCCGCGGTTGAGCACGACGTCGCCGATCATCGTGATCTGCTTTTGCGTGACGTCGTAGATCGCGTAGCGGC
>NZ_RAWI01001473.1 GCF_003612125.1 Corallococcus praedator | reverse complement strand
GTCCGGAGCGGCCGCGGCGGCGACCGCGTCGCTGATCAGGACGAGCCGGTCGCCGGCGGCCGCCGCCGCGGCGCGGACGGTGTCGTCGGCGAGGTGGTTGCCGTCGACGATCAGGGTGATCCAGACGTCGCCCCGCCCGAGCGCCGCGTAGGCGATGCCGGGATCGCGGTGCTCGGGCCGCCGCATCGCGTTGAAGAGGTGGGTGACCGCAGCGGCGCCGCGGTTGAAGGCCGCGTGAGCCGTGGCGGCGTCGGCCTCGGTGTGCCCGCAGGACACGGTGACGCCGCGGGCGACGAGCGCCTCGATCAGCTCGAGCGCGCCGGGCAGCTCCGGCGCCAGGGTCACCTGGGAGACCGGCCCCGCGGCGAGCAGCCGCTCGAGC
>NZ_RAWI01001472.1 GCF_003612125.1 Corallococcus praedator | reverse complement strand
GCCGGCACCAGCGGCCAGCCGACCCGCGGCAACTACTCGCTCAACGAGGTCTACCTGGAGCTGCAGGTGCCGCTGCTGGCCGACCTGCCGTTCGCCCGCGAACTGTCGCTGGACATGGCCGGCCGCTACTCGGACTACAACAACTTCGGTTCGACCACCAACAGCAAGTTCGGCCTGAAGTGGAAGCCGATCGACAGCCTGCTGGTGCGCGCCACCTACGGCACCGGCTTCCGTGCGCCGACCGTGGATGACCTGTACGGCGGCACCGTCAGCAGCCGCGACTCGTTCACCGATCCGTGCGATACCTCCTTCGGTACCGCCGCCACCAGCCCGACCGTCGCTGCCCGCTGCCAGGCGCTGAAGGTGCCGGCCAACTTCCGCC
>NZ_RAWI01001471.1 GCF_003612125.1 Corallococcus praedator | reverse complement strand
CCCTAAATCAAGCCGATTGCTACCACTTCGAGAAAGCGACGTTTGGCTATCACGGGTCGAGCAACCGGGTTGGATTTCAGGCCAGCCCCGGCTAAACGGCATCAATTTGGTTGCACCCTCCTCCTAAGCATGGCGCTGCATTCGAGCAAGCCAATAAGTCCACTAATCATCGTAATTATCACCCATCTGATAATCTGTCGTGCGCGTTTGTAATGACAGTACAGTCAACTCTTCGCATCTTTCATAGCTCGAAAGCTCCTTGGGCGACGCCAAGAGATCTCAACCTCAGTAGGAGCAAAGTCTCGTGGCAGGATGCACCTCAACTTTGGGTGGAAATTGAGTGTGATTCCCTCTGCGGCTTTCTCGAAGCACCGTGTGACTA
>NZ_RAWI01001470.1 GCF_003612125.1 Corallococcus praedator | reverse complement strand
CTGCAGGGTGCCGCGGTGACCGCGGTCAAGATCGACGGCGTGCTGCACGAGTTCAGCAGCCTCGCCGGCGTGCGCGAGGATGTGACCGACATGGTCCTCAACATCAAGCAGATCGCCGTGCGCATGCAGGGCGATCAGCCCAAGCGTGTTCACCTGTCGGCGACTGGTCCCGGTCCCGCGACCGCGGGCCAGATCGCGGTCACCGGCGACATGGAGATCATGAACCCCGACCTCGTCATCTGCACCCTCGACGAGGGCGCGACGCTCAACATGGAGCTGACCATCGAAGCCGGGAAGGGCTATGTTCCCGCTTCGCAGAACCGCCCCGCCGACGCGCCCATCGGCCTCGTGCCCGTCGACGCGCTCTATTCGCCGGTGCGCC
>NZ_RAWI01001469.1 GCF_003612125.1 Corallococcus praedator | reverse complement strand
ACCAAGGCATTCAATGCGGTGACCCGCGCCGACCTCAACGCCCTCTTCGCGGACCTGCCGCCGCGCCCGGCAGACTCGCCGCCCGGCACTGGCTGGCCGACCGGTACCGCAACTTCCCCCACCACTCCCGCAGGTATCGGCGCCTCCCAACCTCCGGCCGGCGCCGGTGGGACGTCCATGGAGCGGCGGCAGGACGGCGACCGGAGCCGCGACGTCGTCATGGCCCTGTTGCCGTTCATCTGCCTGGTGCTGTTCTTCACCGTCGTGCGGACCTGGCTGGTCTGGCTGCTCATCCCGATTGTGGCGATCGTGATCTACGGCCCGGGCGGCAAGAGGGGCCGCGACCGGCGCCAAGGCGGCAACCGCTAGCCGCGCGGCACTGG
>NZ_RAWI01001468.1 GCF_003612125.1 Corallococcus praedator | reverse complement strand
GGTCGACGCCATCCTCAACCTGGTTCGCGAAGGCCGCCCCGAGCTGACCAACCAGGACAGCGTCCGCCGCCATGTCGCCTGGGGCCCCGGTCCCCGCGCTGCGCAATCGCTCATGCTCGCCGCCCGTGCCCGCGCCGTGCTCGACGGGCGTCTGACGCCCAGCCTGGACGACGTCGCCGCCCTCGCCCCCGCTGCCCTGCGACACCGCATGGCGCTGAACTTCTCCGCCCGCGCCGAGGGCGTGGGCCTTCCCGAGATCATCGACACCCTCGTCGGCCAAGCGGTTTGAGCGCATCCGCCTTCCAGAATGCCCGCCGCGCCGAGGCCCTCGGCGCCCGGCTGCCGCCCTTGCTGGTCGCTGCCCAACGCGTCGCCAACACCGT
>NZ_RAWI01000146.1 GCF_003612125.1 Corallococcus praedator | reverse complement strand
GCCCCTGCCCACCCGCCCCCTGCTCCAGCGGGGGGCGGGTTATGGACTTTGTAGTCCATATCTAAGATTGGTGGACCGGGCGGTCAATAACTTTTAATTTATCCCCATGGCCCGGCCACGAACGTTCGACGAAGCCCAGGTGCTGCGCGCGGTGCGCGACCAGTTCTGGAACAAGGGTTACGCGGCGACCTCCATGGATGACCTGATGCGGGCCACGGGGCTGGGCAAGGGCAGCCTCTACGGGGCCTTTGGCGACAAGCATCAGCTCTTCCTGCGCATCTTCGACAGCTACTGTGCGAACTCGGCGGAGTCGATGCGGCAGGCGTTGGAGGGCTCGGAGGCCGGCGCCCTGGAGCGCTTGCGTCAGTACATGCTGGGGGTGGCCACGGCGTCCGCGGGCCCCAGCCGCCGGGGGTGCTTGCTGGCGCGAGGCACCGCGGAGCTGGCGGCGGAGGGCGCGACGGACGTGACGGACCGGGCGCTCCAGGCCTTCCAGGGCATGGAGGCGCGGTTCACGGAGTGTCTCGCGCAGGCGCAGCGTCACGGCGACGTGGCCGCCAGCGCGGACCCCCGGAAGCTGGCGGCGATGCTGCTCGCGGTGTTCCGGGGCCTGGAGGCGCTGGGCAAGGCCGGCATGGACGAGGCGTCCCTGCGCGGCATGGTGGAGACCGCGTTCGAGGGCCTGCCCGTCAGCGCCCGGCGCCGTCGGTAGTCCCGCGCCGTCTCCCTCTTCCCGCGACGTGCCGCTTCGGGCTAGGCACGGGCCCTGGCCGGAAGCACGGCCACTCACCGGGATGGGGCAACTCATGCGGAAGGCACATGCGGTCGCGCTGTCGATGGCGGCGCTGATGTTGGGACAGACGGGCTGCTATCGGACCCACATCACCACGAACCTGCGGCCCGAAGAGGGCCGGCACCATGAGGACAAGCAGTGGTTCACGGCGGCGGGGCTGGTGCCCCTGTCCAAGCCGCCCGGCAGCGAGTGCCAGAACGGCGTGGCCTGGGCGCAGAGCCGGGTGACCCCCTCGGACTTCTTCATCCAGGCGGGCCTCGTGGTCTTGGGGGGCTTGATTGGCGGGGCGGTGTGCTCCGGCAGCAACCAGACGGAGGAAGAGCAGAACAGCTGCGCGGGGGTTGGCGCGCTGGTGCCCCTGGCGCTCGTGGGCTCGCGCACGGTGGCCTACGCCTGTGCCGCGGCGGACCCGAGCGGGCTTCCGACCCCGGGCATGCCCCTGCAGGCCCCGGGCCGCACGCCTGACGACTCGGACGTCCCGGTGCAGGTGCCTTCCACCCCGACCCCGCCGCCGCTTCCGCCGTCTGGCTCGGTGCCGGAGACGACCCCCGGGCTCTGAAGCCACCTGCCGGAGTCACGGCGCGGAAAGGACGTGGCCTCCGCGCCGTGCCCCGGGGTGTCTGTCTATTCGCCGCGCCGCTTCGAGCGTGAGCGCTGCGAGCCCTCCAGCGTCTGCTTGCGCTGGGCGCGCTTGTGTTCTCGCTGCGCGGCGGCGTCCACCTGACGGGCGTTGAAGGACTGCTCGCGCAGGAGCTTCTCGAAGTTGGCGCGCCGCTCCTCGGGGAGCGTGCCGGCCTGCACCGCCGCCGTCACCGCGCACCCCGGTTCGTTCCGGTGTCCGCAGTCGTTGAAGCGGCAGCCCTCGGCCAGGGCGAAGACGTCCGCGAAGGCCTGGGCCAGGGACACCTTCTCGTCCTCGCCCCACAGCCCCAGCTCGCGCATGCCGGGCCCGTCGATGACGAGCCCGCCGTGGTCCAGCACGAACAGCTCGCGGTGCGTGGTGGTGTGCCGGCCCTTGTCGTCCTCCGGCCGCACGGGCTGGGTGACGAGGCGAGCGGCGTCCAGCAGCCGGTTGGCGAGCGTGGACTTGCCCACGCCCGACGAGCCCAGCAGCACGCCCGTCTTCGCGGCGGGAATCCGGGAGCGCACCTCCTCGATGCCCAGGCCCACCTTCGCGCTCACCGCGAGCACGTCCACGCCGGGGGCCAGGGCCTGCACCTCCAGGACGCGCGCGGCGGCATCCTGCGCGAGGTCCGCCTTGCTCAGGATGACGACGGGCGTGGCGCCGCTGTTCCAGGCCAGGGTGAGGGCCCGTTCGATGCGGCGTGGGTTGAAGTTGCCGTCCAGGCCCACCACCAGGAACACCACGTCCACGTTGGCGGCGATGAGCTGCCCGTCGTGTTCGCTGCCCGCCTCGCGTCGCTTGAGGACGCTGCGGCGGGGCAGCACGGCCTGCATCAGCGCCTCGCCGTCACCGGACGACGGCGGCTGCAGGAGCACCCAGTCGCCAATGGTGGGCAGGGACTCGGCGTTCTCGGCCTGGTGGAGGAGCCGTCCGGCGGCCCGGGCGAGCAGCGCCCGGCTGGAGGTCTGGACGGTGAGCAGCCCCCGGTGCTGCCGCACGACGCGGCCGGGGACAAGGGAGACGGAGGAGGAGGACTGCGAGGTGGACATCGCGAGGTCGAAATCGGGACCCCAGCCGAGGGCTTCAAGTGACACGGGGAAAACTCCGGGCAGAGCGGTGCCTGGGCAGGCCGGAAGAATCCGGGATGCCTGGCGGACAGGGGGCTCGCGCTGCGGCGGAAGGTGCTTCGAACCGGCTCAGCTGACGAGCGCCCGCGAGAGGAGGACAGGGACCGCGACGGCGACAAGTGGCAGGTTCATCTGGGAAGCCTCCTGGTGGTGCGCGGGAGCCGGCGTCCATCGCCGGACCGGCCGCGACCCTATCAACACCCGTCGGCCGTTGGCGACCCCCTCCCCGGCGCCCTGCCTTTTCCCCCTTGCACCTCACGCGACGTGAGGTTGTACCCATCACATCCAGTCACGCGGAAGACACGCTGGCTGGAAAGGGGTGAGGCATGCAGCACACGGAGCTGAAGGTCGGGGAGCTGGCCCGGCGCACGGGGCTGTCCATCCGCGCGCTGCACCACTACGACGAAATCGGTCTGCTCAAGCCCTCGGCGCACACGGCGTCGGGGCACCGGCTCTACACGGCGGCGGACATCGCCCGCCTGAGTCACATCCTGTCGCTCAAGCAGCTCGGGTTCTCGTTGGAGGAGATTTCCGGGACGCTGGGCCGGGCGGACTTCTCCGCCCTGCGCGTGGTGGAGCTGCGGCTCCAGCGGGCGCGCGAGCAGCTGGCGGAGCAACGTCAGCTCTGCGAACGCCTGGATGCCATCGCACGACAGTTGCGCGCGGCGGAGCCCGTCTCCGCCGACGACTTCCTCCACACCATCGAGGCCATGACCATGTTCGAGAAGCACTACACCCCGGAGCAGTTGAAGGAATTGGAGGCCCGTCGCCAGTCCATGGGCGATGACGCCATCAAGGAGGTGGAGGCCGAGTGGCCCCGCCTCATCGCCCGCATGCAGGAGGAGATGGCGAAGGGAACCGACCCCGCCACCGAGCCGGTGCGGGCGCTGGCCACGCGCTGGCGCGAGCTCGTCCGCGCCTTCACGGGCGGCAACCCCGGCATCGAGAAGTCGCTCAACACGCTGCACCAGCAGGAGCCACAGGTGGCGCGGCGCCAGGGCCGCGACCCGAAGCTGATGGAGTACGTGGGCCGGGCGATGGCGGCGCTGGATGCGCCGAAGTAAAGACAGACACGACGGCGGCCGTCAGCGAAGTGCTGGCGGCCGCGCCGTCATGCGGGGCTGCTGGAAGACAGGCTAGTTGCCGCCGAGCGTCCCATTGGAGCCGCTGGTGCCGGTGCCGCCCACGCCACCCATGGTGCCGCCGGAGCCACTGGTCCCGGTGCCGCCCACGCCGCCGGCCGCGCCGCTGGTCCCGGTGCCGCCCGTGCCGGTGCCGCCCGGGGTGATGACGGTGCTGCCGCTGCCTTCCGTGCCGGGAGCGGTGGAGCCCGTGGTGCCGGTGCCCGAACCGCCATAGGTGCCGGTGCTGTCCGTCCCACTGCGACCCGTGCTGGTGCCCGAGCCGCCATAGGTACCGGTGCTGGTCCCGGTGGAAGGCGACGTGTACGAGCCCGCGCCGGTGGAGGGCGAGGTGCTGCCCGTGCCGTAGGTGTCCGTGCTGGAGCCGGTGCCCGTGGGCGAGCCCGTCCCGATGCCGCTGGTCCCGGTGCCACCCGTGCCGGAGGTGCTGCCGCCCGTGGTGCCCGTGCCGGTGGTGCCTGGAGTCGGGTTCACGCCCGTCCCTGAACCGCCGGTGCCGGTCGCGGTGTTACCGGTCTGCACGCCGGTGGAGTTGGTGGTGCCCGGCATGTACGTGCCGGTGGAGCCCGCGGTGCCCGTCTGGCCCGGGTTGGTCATCTCCGCAGAGCCGCCCGTTGAACCGGGCGTCGTCCCGGGGCTCGACCCGTCGCCTACCTGCTGGGCGAGCGCGCTGGTGGAGAGCAGAAAGCTGAAGGCCAAGGCCGCGGTGGTGATGGAGCGTCGCATGTCTGGAATCCTTTCCCCGTCCCGTGAGGGGTAAAGGTGTGTGCTTCACCCGACACGGCAACCCAGGGAAAGAAGACGGGGCATGGCAGGTCGGCAGCCTGCACGACGGTGAGGCGCTGGGAGAGGAAGCAGGCGGTCCTCAGCGCGGGCAGGGATGCTCCGTGAAGTCCGCGAGGCGCAGGACGACGGACCGGCTCCGGGCCGCCGTTTCCTCGGCCTGCGTCAGCACTCCCGCTTCGCGCAATCGCTGGAGCAGGCGATCCCTGCGCGGGCGGAGCCGGTCGATGAAACACTCCGGATGTTCCCGCTGCGCCCCGCCCAGGCCCGCCATCGAGGTGAGCAGTGCGGCCTCCGCGAACGTGATGCCCGCGGTCTCCTTCGCCAGGTATCGACGGGCCCCCTCGGATACGCCAATGACGCCATGTCCCAGCCTCACGTGCCGCGCCTGGAAGGCCAACAGCTCCTCCGCGCTCCAATGGCGCGTCAGCCAGATGCCCAGCGCCAGACGCTGGGATGCTTTCAAGGAGAGCGGCTCGCCCGTGGCAGAGGGATGGGCGGACCAGGAGTTCACGACCGCGTTCGCCAGACTCCAGCCCGAAGTCAGGTGTGGCGGGGTGCCGAACACGAGCGGCCGTGAAACCGTCGCCAATGCGGTCCAGGCCCACACGGGCTCCACGGTCAGGGTGGCGCCGGGTTCGAACAGGCTCCACCATGTCCGGGCGAGGTTCGCGGGCAGCCTGTCGGCGGCCTCCGGCGGTGTGGGCAGTCCCGGCAGCCGGTGGAGTTCAAGCCGGTAGAACCCCTCCATCGCGGCCAGCAACCCCACACCCACGAGGCCCAGGCCCCACAGTCCGAGTCCCAGGAGCCGCATCCGGTGACGCCATCGCGTGCTTGAAAACATGCCGTGTCACGGTTGCATGACACAGGCCAGGGGCCTCGCCACGCTCCCTGGTGTCCAGCAGGCGGGCTTCCGCGACAGGGGTGGCTTTCCGCGTGAAGTCTTCACGCCATTTCTGTGCTGTCCTCCGGTCTGGAAGGGAGCGTGGCGTGGGCGGACGGGAAGGGCATGTGGTGGCGGGTCGCAAGGGCGCGCGGCTGCTGAGCAGCGCGAGCGTCCTCGCCTGGCCGCTCACGCTCGTCGTGGCCGCGGGCCTGGGGCTGTTGCTCTATGTCGCCACCACCAGCCTGCCCTACCTCATCGCCTCGCCCGCCGGTGACGCGCACCTGGGCGCGCTCAATGACTGTCTGTCGCGCAAGCTCGCCGGCGCCACGCGGCTGGGCTGGGCCGTGGCGCCGGACGCTTCGCGCGCGGCGGTGTTCGGCCCCCGCGTCGTCGCCGTCTGCGGCGAGGATGGCAGGCATTCGCGGCTGGAGTTTCCCGGCGCCACCGCGGTCGCCTTCGACGGGGAACGCAAGCTGTGGGTCGCCGCGGGCGGCCATCTGCTGCGGGAGCGCGACGGTCTGCTCCAGCAGGTGGGGGACATCACGCCGCCCGAGGAACTCGTCGGCCACGCGGGCGGAGTGATCGCGCTGGATGCCGCCGGGTTGCTCGTCTCCGTGGCCCCGGACGGCAAGGTGCTGGGACAGGCGCAGGTGCCGGGAGCCGGAGGCCGGCTCTCCGTCGGACCCGGTGGCGTGCTGGCGGCGGTGGAGTGGGGCGGCGGTGTCCTCGTCTATGAGGCCCGCACGCTCACGCTCGTGCGAGCGGAGGCCCCGTGCGCGGTGGAGTTCCTCTGGTGGTTGGACACCCCGGAGCAGGTCCTGCTGGGCTGTGGTGCGACCCAGGACTCGCCGATGCCCTCCGCGATCCGCTTCGATGTCCGCACCGGAGCCCGCCAGGAAGCGCCTGAACGGACCCGCGCGCCTGCTCGGCGCCTCTCGGGGCGGGCACTGTACGTCCAGGGTTGCGACGGCTTTCCGTGCACCGCCTCGCCCCCCTGAAGCTGTTATGGAAGGCCCCGGTCCGGGGCTTCCGGGGAAGTTGTGACCTGGGGTCAGTCATGACGTTGAGTGGCCGACAAATCGGTCGTTGGCGCCCCGGCTTTGCATTCGACAAGTCCGCGAACTCCCTGGAGATTCATGGGTTCGCAGGGCGTTTTTGTAGCTTCCGCGGCAACGCTTCCGCCGATCAGGGGTTTCATTCGTGGACGACACCAAGGTTTCCAGCTCCTCCGCTCCCCGCAAGCGCTCCAATGGGCGCAAGACGCAGGGGGCCGCCGCTGCCCAGCAGGACGCGGCCCGGCCGCCCGGCAACGTCGCGGCCAACCGGTTGAGCACCGCGAACGCCCCCCGCGCCGCCGAGCCCGCGACCGCCCGCCGGGCCCCTGCCCGGGGACGCAACGGCAACGGCCGCAACGACGCCGAGGACACCGCGCGCGCGGGCGGCCCTCCGCCGCTCCAGCAACTGCTGGCCGCGCTCCGGGCCGTGCAGGGCGGTGACTTCTCCGTGCGGCTGCCTTCGGGCGCGCAGGACGTGGTGATGGATGAGATCGCCCGCGCGTTCAACGCGGTGGTGACGCTCAACTCCACGCTCACCCACGAAATCGTCCGCGTGGAGCGCGTCGTCGGCCGCGAGGGCCGCATGGGCGAGCGCGTGACGCTGGGTGACGTGCGCGGCGACTGGGCCACCAGCGTGCAGTCCATCAACGCGCTCATCGGCGACCTGGTGCAGCCCACCACGGAAGTCGCCCGCGTGCTGGTGGCGGTGGCCGAAGGCGACCTCACCCAGAAGATGGCGCTGGAGATCGACGGCCAGCCGGTGAAGGGCGAGTTCCTGCGCATCGGCACCACCGTGAACGCGATGGTGGATCAGCTCAACAGCTTCGCCGCCGAAGTGACGCGCGTCGCGAAGGAAGTCGGCACGGAAGGCAAGCTGGGCGGTCAGGCCGCCGTGTCGGGCGTGTCCGGCGTGTGGAAGGACCTCACGGACAACGTGAACGTCCTCGCCGGCAACCTCACCGCGCAGGTGCGAAACATCGCGGAGGTGACGACGGCCGTCGCGCGCGGAGACCTGTCGCGCAAGATCACCGTGGATGTGAAGGGCGAGGTGCTGGAGCTCAAGAGCACCATCAACACGATGGTGGATCAGCTCAACAGCTTCGCCTCCGAAGTGACGCGCGTCGCGCGCGAGGTCGGTACTGAAGGCAAGCTGGGCGGTCAGGCCGCCGTGTCGGGCGTGTCCGGCACGTGGAAGGACCTCACGGACAACGTGAACTTCATGGCGTCCAACCTCACGACGCAGGTGCGCGGCATCGTGAAGGTCGTGACGTCGGTGGCCAACGGCGACCTCACCCAGAAGCTGATGGTGCCGTCGCAGGGTGAAATCGCCGCGCTGGGCGCCACGCTCAACAACATGACGGACACGCTCAACGTGTTCGCGCAGCAGGTGACCAGCGTCGCGCGCACGGTGGGCGTGGAGGGCAAGCTGGGCGCCCAGGCCCAGGTGCCCGGCGCCGCGGGGACGTGGAAGGACCTCACGGACAACGTGAACCTGATGGCGTCCAACCTCACCAGCCAGGTGCGAAACATCGCGGAGGTCTCCACCGCCGTCGCCAATGGCGACCTGTCGCGGAAGATCACCGTGGACGTGAAGGGCGAGGTGCTGGAGCTCAAGAGCACGCTCAACACGATGGTGGATCAGCTCCGCGCGTTCGCCTCCGAAGTGACCCGCGTCGCGAAGGAAGTGGGTACGGACGGCAAGCTGGGCGGTCAGGCCGCGGTGCCGGGGGTCGCCGGCACGTGGAAGGACCTCACGGACAACGTGAACAGCATGGCCTCCAACCTCACCACCCAGGTGCGAAACATCGCGCTGGTGACGACGGCGGTGGCCACCGGTGACCTGTCCAAGAAGATCACCGTGGATGCGCGCGGTGAAATCCTGGAGCTGAAGAACACCATCAACACGATGGTGGATCAGCTCAACAGCTTCGCCTCCGAAGTGACCCGCGTCGCGCGCGAGGTCGGTACGCACGGCAAGCTGGGCGGTCAGGCCGACGTGAAGGGCGTGTCCGGTACGTGGAAGGACCTCACGGACAACGTGAACTTCATGGCGTCCAACCTCACCACCCAGGTGCGAGGCATCGCCAAGGTCGTGACGGCGGTCGCCAACGGCGACCTTACCCAGCGCCTGAAGATGGAGGCGAAGGGCGAGGTGGCGGAGCTCGCGGACACCATCAACGCGATGACGCAGACGCTCTCCATCTTCGCGCAGCAGGTGACGGACGTGGCGCGCACGGTGGGCGTGGAAGGCAAGCTGGGCGCCCAGGCCGTGGTGCCCGGTGTCGCAGGCACGTGGAAGGACCTCACCAACAACGTGAACCTGTTGGCGAACAACCTCACCGACCAAGTCCGTAACATCGCGGAGGTGACGACGGCCGTCGCGAAGGGCGACCTGTCGCGGAAGATCACCGTCGATGCGAAGGGCGAGGTGCTGGAGCTCAAGAGCACCATCAACACGATGGTGGACCAGCTCCGCGCGTTCGCCGCCGAAGTGACGCGCGTCGCGAAGGAAGTGGGCACGGACGGCAAGCTGGGCGGTCAGGCCGACGTGAAGGGCGTGTCCGGCGTGTGGAAGGACCTCACGGACAACGTGAACAGCATGGCCTTCAACCTCACCACGCAGGTGCGAGGCATCGTCAAGGTCGTGACGGCGGTGGCCGACGGCGACCTGTCCCAGAAGCTGGTGATGGAGGCGAAGGGGGAAATCGCGGCGCTCGCGGACACCATCAACGCGATGACGCAGACGCTGTCCGTCTTCGCGCAGCAGGTGACGGACGTGGCGCGCACGGTGGGCGTGGAAGGCAAGCTGGGCGCCCAGGCGGAAGTGCCGGGCGTCGCCGGCACCTGGAAGGACCTCACCAACAACGTGAACCTGCTGGCCAACAACCTCACGGCCCAGGTGCGAAACATCGCGGAGGTGACGACGGCCGTCGCCAACGGCGACCTGTCGAAGAAGATCACCGTCGATGCGAAGGGCGAGGTGCTGGAGCTCAAGAGCACCATCAACACGATGGTGGACCAGCTCCGCGCGTTCGCCGCCGAAGTGACGCGCGTCGCGAAGGAAGTCGGTACGGAAGGCAAGCTGGGCGGACAGGCCGACGTGAAGGGCGTGTCCGGCGTGTGGAAGGACCTCACGGACAACGTGAACGTCCTCGCCGGCAACCTGACGGACCAGGTGCGGAACATCGCCAAGGTGACGACGGCGGTCGCGAACGGCGACCTGTCCCAGAAGATCACCGTGAGCGTGAAGGGCGAGGTGCTGGAGCTGAAGAACACCATCAACACGATGGTGGACCAGCTCCGCGCGTTCGCCTCCGAAGTCACGCGCGTCGGCAAGGAAGTCGGTACGGAGGGCAAGCTGGGCGGCCAGGCCGCGGTGCCCGGCGTCGCGGGCGTGTGGAAGGACCTCACGGACAACGTGAACGTCCTCGCCGCGAACCTCACCGACCAGGTGCGAAACATCGCCAAGGTGACGACGGCGGTGGCCTACGGTGACCTGTCGCAGAAGATCTCCGTCGAGGCGAAGGGTGAAATCCTGGAGCTGAAGAGCACCATCAACACGATGGTGGACCAGCTCCGCGCGTTCGCCTCCGAAGTGACGCGCGTCGCGAAGGAAGTGGGTACGGACGGCAAGCTGGGCGGTCAGGCCGCGGTGCCCGGCGTCGCCGGCACGTGGAAGGACCTCACGGACAACGTGAACAGCATGGCCTCCAACCTCACCAGCCAGGTGCGAAACATCGCGCTGGTGACGACGGCGGTCGCGAACGGTGACCTGTCCAAGAAGATCACCGTCGACGCGAAGGGCGAAATCCTGGAGCTGAAGAACACCATCAACACGATGGTGGATCAGCTCAACAGCTTCGCCTCCGAAGTGACGCGCGTCGCGCGCGAGGTGGGCGCCGAAGGCAAGCTGGGAGGACAAGCGGAAGTGAAGGGCGTGTCCGGTACGTGGAAGGACCTCACGGACAACGTGAACTTCATGGCCCGCAACCTCACCACGCAGGTGCGCGGCATCGTGAAGGTCGTGACGGCGGTCGCCAACGGCGACCTCAAGCAGAAGCTGGTGGTGGACGCGAAGGGCGAAGTGGCCGCGCTCGCGGAGACCATCAACAACATGACCGACACGCTGGGCATCTTCGCGGAGCAGGTGTCCTCCGTGGCCCGCGAGGTGGGCGTGGAAGGAAAGCTGGGCGGTCAGGCCCGCGTGCCCGGTGTGGCCGGCACGTGGAAGGACCTCACGGACAACGTGAACTTCATGGCCTCCAACCTCACCACGCAGGTGCGCGGCATCGTGCGCGTGGTGACGGCGGTCGCGAACGGCGACCTGACCCAGAAGCTCATCGTGGACGCGAAGGGCGAGGTGGCGGCGCTCGCGGACACCATCAACAACATGACCGACACGCTGGGCACCTTCGCGGAGCAGGTCTCCACGGTGGCCCGCGAGGTGGGTATCGAAGGAAAGCTGGGCGGCCAGGCCCGCGTGCCCGGTGCGCGCGGCACGTGGCGGCAGCTGACGGACAACGTGAACCAGCTGGCCGGCACGCTGACCAGCCAGCTGCGCGCCATCTCCGACGTGGCCACCGCCGTGACGAAGGGCGATTTGACCCGCAGCATCACGGTCGTCGCCGAGGGCGAGGTCGCGGCGCTGAAGGACAACATCAACCAGATGATCGTCAACCTGCGTGAGACCACGCAGAAGAACCAGGAGCAGGACTGGCTCAAGACGAACCTGGCGAAGTTCAGCGGCATGATGCAGGGCCAGAAGTCCCTGGATGCCGTCAGCCGCCTCATCATGAGCGAGCTGACGCCGCTGGTGTCCGCGCACCACGGCGCCTTCTTCCTCTCCGACAGCGAGGGCGGCGTGCCGGCCCTCAAGCTCACCAGCACCTACGCGTACCGGGAGCGCAAGCACCTGGCGAACCGCTTCCGGCTGGGCGAGGGACTCGTCGGACAGTGCGCGCTGGAGAAGAAGACCATCCTGCTGACGCGCGTGCCGTCGGACTACATCACCATCGCGTCGGGCCTGGGTGAGGCCGCGCCGCTCAACATCATCGTCCTGCCCGTGCTCTTCGAGGGCGAGGTGAAGGCCGTCATCGAGCTGGCGTCCTTCCACCCGTTCAGCGCCATCCACCAGATCTTCCTGGATCAGCTGACGGAGACCATCGGCGTCGTGCTGAACATGATCATGGCGAACATGCGCACGGAGACCCTGCTCTCCGAGTCGCAGCGCCTGACGCAGGAGCTCCAGAGCCAGTCGCGCGAACTCACCCAGCAGCAGGACGAGCTCAAGCGCACCAACATCGAGCTGGAGGACAAGGCGAAGGAGCTGGCGGACCAGAACACCCGCGTGGAGGAGAAGAACCGCGAGGTGGAGCTGGCGCGCGTCAGCCTGGAGGAGAAGGCGGAGCAGCTCACCATCATCTCCAAGTACAAGAGCGAGTTCCTGGCCAACATGAGCCACGAGCTGCGCACGCCGCTCAACTCGCTGCTCATCCTCGCGAAGCTGCTGTCGGACAACAAGGACGGCAACCTGTCCAACAAGCAGGTGGAGTACGCCAACACCATCTACGCGTCCGGCGGGGACCTGCTCAGCCTCATCAACGAGATCCTCGACCTGTCCAAGGTGGAGGCGGGCAAGATGCAGGTGGAGCCCCGGGACATCGTCCTCACGGAGCTCAACCAGTTCATCGAGCGCAGCTTCCGCCCGGTGGCGGACCAGAAGGGCCTCTCCTTCAACGTGGAGGTCCTCACGGGCACGCCGCGCCACGTGCGCACGGACCCGCAGCGGTTGCAGCAGGTGCTCAAGAACCTGCTGTCCAACGCCTTCAAGTTCACCGACGAGGGCGGCGTGAAGCTCACGGTGCGCCTGGCGGAGAAGTCCATGCGCTTCGACCACGAGGCGCTGCGCCGTTCGCGCCACGTGCTCGCCTTCGCGGTGAAGGACAGCGGCATCGGCATCGCCAAGGACAAGCAGCGCATCATCTTCGAGGCGTTCCAGCAGGCGGACGGCTCCACCGCGCGCAAGTACGGCGGCACGGGCCTGGGCCTGTCCATCAGCCGGGAGATCGCGAAGCTGCTGGGCGGTGAAATCCGCCTGGAGAGCGAGCCCGGCAAGGGCAGCACGTTCACCCTCTACCTGCCGCCGGAATACCAGGGCGCGGACGAGGACGGCGGCGTGCAGCCCTCCGACCCGGCCGTGCGCGCGCTGGGCTCCGCGCCGGAGCCGCTCGTCGTCATCCCGGCCCCGCTCGCGCCGCCGCCCCAGCAGCAACATTCGGCGGCGGAGAAGGAGGGGCACGTGCTGGACGCCGCGCTGCCCCCGCAGGTGGAGAGCCCCCACGCCCCCGTCGTCGTGGAGGACGACCGCGAGCACATCCGCGAGGGCGACCGCACCCTGCTCATCATCGAGGATGACCTGAAGTTCGCCCGCATCATGGTGCAGATGGCGCGCGAGAAGGGCTTCAAGGCCCTGGTCGCCACGCGCGGCGACAGCGGCCTCGCGATGGCGCACGAGTACCAGCCGGACGCCATCACCCTGGACATCCAGCTGCCCGTGGTGGACGGCTGGAGCGTGTTGGACCGCCTCAAGCGCAACCCGCGCACGCGCCACATCCCCGTCCACATCATCAGCGTGATGGACAAGCACCTGGGCAACACCCAGGGCGCGTTCGGCTACCTCACCAAGCCCGTGAGCAAGGAGGGCCTGGAGCGCGTCTTCGGCCAGCTCTCCCGCTTCCTGGAGCGCCGCGAGCGGCGGCTGCTGGTCATCGAGGACGACGACGTGCAGCGCAACAGCCTCACCCAGCTGCTCAGCGACGGCGGCGACGTGCAGGTCACCCCGGTGGCCACCGGCCAGGAGGCCCTCCAGAAGCTGGAGGAGAACGAGTACGACTGCCTCGTCATCGACCTGCTGCTCCCCGACATGGACGGCATCAAGCTGGTGGAGGAGGTCAAGACGCAGCCGCGCTTCCGCGACCTGCCCATCGTCGTCTACACCGGCCGCGAGCTGACGCCGAAGGACGAGGCCCGCCTGCGCCGTTACACCGGCAGTGTCATCCTGAAGAGCGGCGCGAAGAGCCCCGACCAGCTGCTCAGCGACACGGCGCTGTTCCTGCACCGCCTGGACGAGAATCTTCCGGCGCGCGCGCGCGCGGCCCTGGCGCAGCGCAACGACCAGGACGCACCGCTGTCCGGCAAGAAGGTGCTGCTGGTGGATGACGACATGCGCAACATCTTCGCGCTCACCAGCGTGCTGGAAAATCACAGCATGCAGGTCGTCTTCGCGGAGAACGGGCGGGCCGCCATCGAGATGCTGGGCCAGCACCCGGACGTGGACATCGTGTTGATGGACGTGATGATGCCGGAGATGGACGGCTACGAGACCATGCGTGCCATCCGCAAGGACCCCAAGTACGCCAGCCTCCCCATCATCGCCGTGACGGCCAAGGCGCTGAAGGACGACCGCGAGAAGTGCATGGCGGCCGGCGCCAGCGACTACCTGCCCAAGCCGGTGGACACCGACAAGCTCCTGGAACTGGTCCGCCTGTGGGTGAGTGCTTGAAACTCAACGCGGGCGATCCACCAAGAACCCTCCTTTGCACTTCCGTCTGGAAGGGGGCGGACCTAGCCTTGCTCGCCGTGTCTCGGGTCGTTGGCCCACGCGCTCCCCCGTCGCGCACATGAACTCCTCAGATCCCACTCCGGAACGTCCTCAGGAAGCCGCGCCCTCCCCGCGCGCGGCCATCCTGATGGTGGATGACCACCCGGCCAACCTGTTGGCCCTGGAGGCCATCCTCGAGCCGCTGGGACAGGAACTGGTGAAGGCCACCAGCGGTGAGGATGCCCTCAAGCAGCTGCTCCAGCGCGACTTCGCGGTCATCCTGATGGATGTGCAGATGCCGGGCCTGGACGGGTTCCAGACGGCCGCGCTCATCAAGCAGCGTGAGCGCACGCGCACCATCCCCATCATCTTCCTCACCGCGCTCAGCCGGGATGCGGCCCATGTCTTCAAGGGCTACGCGCACGGCGCGGTGGACTACCTGCTCAAGCCCTTCGACCCGGAAATCCTCCGCTCGAAGGTCAGCGTCTTCGTGGACCTGTTCCTCAAGGAGCAGCAGCTCCAGCGCCAGGCGACGCTCTTGCGTCAGCGCGACCGGGAGATGCTGGAGCGCCAGAGCGCGCTGCGCTACCGGCGCCTCACGGAGTCGCTGCCCGAAATCATGTGGGCGGCGAGGGCGGATGGGTCGCTGACGTACGCCAACCGGGCCTGGCGTGACTACACCGGCCACCAGGAGGGGTATGAGCTGTCGCTCGCCACCTTCCTGCAGGACGTGCACCCCGCGGACCGCGAGCGGATGAGCGGCGTGTGGGGGGATGCCCTGGAGCGCGTGCAGGGCAGCGCGAACGAGTTCCGCCTGCGGCGCAAGGACGGCGTCTACCGCTGGCACCTGGCGCGGGCGATGCCGGAGCACGACGAGCACGGGGCGCTGGTGGGCTGGCTGGCCATCGCGACGGACATCGACGACAAGCGCCGCGCGGAGGAGACGCTGGCGCGCTTCAAGGCGACGCTGGACGCGACGCTGGACTGCGTCCTGATGTTCTCCCCGGACACGCTCACGCTCGCGTACGCCAACGCGGGCGCGGCCAAGCAGTTGAACGCCAGCGTGGATGAGCTGGTGGGCCTGTCGGTGCTGGAGGTGGAGAGCGCCTTCGACGAGACGGGCTTCCGCAAGCTGCTGGCGCCGCTGACGTCCGGCACGCTGCCGTCGCAGACCTACTCCACCAACCACCGCCGCCGCGACGGCTCCGAGGTCCCGGTGGAGGTGGTGCTCCAGTACGTGGCGGAGGGCGAAGGCCCGGGCCGCTTCATCTCCGTGGCGCGCGACATCACCGAGCGTCAGCGCGCGGAGACGGCGCTGCGGCTGGCGAGCGAGGCGAAGGACGCGTTCCTCGCCGCCGCGAGCCATGAATTGCGCACGCCGCTGGCCGCGGCGAAGGGGCACGCGCACCTGGCGCTGCTCAAGCTGGGAGGCCAGACGGAGGCCGGGCCCGGCAAGTCGTTGCAGATCATCAACCGGCAGATCGACCGCATGGCGAAGCTGGTGGAGGACCTGCTGGACATCAGCCGGTTGCAGGCGGGACGGCTGTCATTGGAGCTGGAGCCGTTTGATTTGTCGCAGCTGGTGCTGGAGACGCGGGACCGGATGGCGGTGCTGTCGCAGACGCACGAGCTGAAGGTGGAGGTCCCCGAGCACCTGGAAGGCACGTGGGACCGGGGACGGTTGGACCAGGTGCTGACGAACCTCTTGTCCAACGCCATCCGCTACTCGCCGGAGGGCGGGGTGGTGCTGGTGCGCCTGGTGGCGGAGGGCGACAGTGGCGTGCACCTGTCCGTGAAGGACCAGGGGGTGGGCATCCCCAGCGAGAAGCAGCGCCTCATCTTCGAGCGCTTCGGCCGCGCGCACGGCAGCAAGTACGGCGGGCTGGGGCTGGGGCTCACCATCAGCCAGGGCATCGTGGAGCAGCACGGCGGCCGCATCTGGGCGGAGTCCTCGGGCACCGCCGGGCAGGGCTCCACCTTCAACGTCTGGCTGCCCCGCCGCACGGATGCGCAGGCGGCGACGCCGACGGACGTGTCGCGCACCCCGAGCTGAAGGGACGCGGCTGCGTTCGTGAAGGACGCAGCCGGGGCCCCGGACGGCCGGGGCTCCAGGGCAGGAGGGGACGGCACGGCCTGTGCTCTGCTGGGGCGCAGGAGGCTTCATGGCCACGCGCCCCAACATCCTCGTCCTGACCGTCGACCAGCTCCAGTTCCCCCGGTTCGCCTACGGCCCTGACGGCGGCTTCCTGCCGGGCATCAAGGACATCCTGGGCTTCGTGGACGAAGGGGGGGAGGACAACCCCTTCCGGAAGTTCTTCCCCGGCTTCGCGGCGCTCCGGAAGAACGCGGCGGTGTTCCGCAACCACACCATCGCGGCCTCGGCCTGCACGCCCAGCCGGTCGGTCATCTACACGGGGCAGTACGGCACGCGCACGGGCGTGACGCAGACGGACGGCCTGTTCAAGAGCGGTGATGCGGCGGCCTTCCCGTGGCTCGCGCCGGACGGGATTCCGACGCTGGGCCACTGGTTCCAGAAGGCCGGCTACCACACGCACTACTTCGGCAAGTGGCACGTGAGCAATCCGCCGGAGCACTCGCTGCGGCGGTATGGGTTTGATGACTGGGAGCTGTCGTACCCGGAGCCGCACGGGGCCTCCGTCAACAACCTGGGGGCCTTTCGCGACATCGGCTTCGCGGACCTGGCGTGTGACTTCCTGCGCCGGATGGCGTTGGGTCAGCCCTACAACCGGGCGCTGGCGAACCAGTCCTATTCCGCGCCCCGGGCGGCGCCGCCGGATGGGGAAGCGCAGCCGTGGCTCGCGGTCGCGTCGTTCACGAACCCCCATGACATCGCGACGTATCCCATCCTGCCCAGGCAGTTGGATCCGGACTCCACCAGGCTGGGACCCCTGAAGGTTCCGGCCCAGGGCTCGCCGTCCATCAAGCCCGTGGCGGGCACCTTCACGGTGCCGCTGAATCCGCTCGGGTTTCCGCAGGAGAACGCGCGCGTGCCGACGAACCTGCGCGACACCCTGGCGAACAAGCCGAGCTGCCAGCGGGACTACGCCTACAAGATTGGATTGGCGCTCGCATCGAAGACGGGGCTGACGCTGCACCAGGCGAAGGAGGGCATCGACCCGGTGGCGGTCACCCTGAACTCCGGCATTCCCTTCCAGCTCACGGCGGACCCGGAAGAGGCGGCGCTGCGCTTCCAGCAGTACTACGCGTGGTTGATCCACCTGGTGGACGGGCACATCGCGCGGGTGCTCCAGACGCTGGACGACAGCGGCCTGCGGGAGAACACGCTGGTGATGTTCCTCTCCGACCACGGCGAATACGGCGCGGCCCACGGCTACCTGATGGAGAAGTGGCACGCGTCCTACCAGGAGGCGCTGCACGTGCCGCTGGTGGTGCAGTTTCCGGAGGCGCAGGCGACGCGCCACATCGAAGCGCTCACGAGCCATGTGGACATCGTGCCCACGCTGCTGGGACTGGCGGGCATCCCGCATGAAGAGGTCACGGCCATCCGCACCGACCTGCGGCTGCACCGTCCGGTGCCCCCGTTCGTCGGCGCGGACCTGAGCCCGCTGGCGCGCGGCGAGTCCCAGACCGTGATGGAGCCCAACGGCACGCCGCGCGAGGGCGTGCTCTTCATCACCGACGACGAAATCACGGAGCCGCTGCCGCGCACCGGGGACCCGCATCAGGTGCACGACGATGCGCTGTTCTCGGTGTACACGCGCGCGGTGGAAGCGCTGCGCGACGGGAGCACGCGGGCGGGCCATGTGCCCGGGTTGAAGCCCGGCGCGGTGTGCCAGCCGAACCACGTCCGCTGCGTGCGCACGCCGCGCTGGAAGCTGGCGCGCACGTTCGACCCCTCCGGGGAGCACGCGGACCAGTGGGAACTCTACGACCTCCAGAACGACCCGCTGGAGCTGGAGAACCTGGTCGTCTACGACGCGCCCTTCCCGACGCTGATTGAAGTGCTGCCCCGGGGGCTGCCCCGCGCGGAGGTGGAGGAGGCGGCGAGGGCGACCCACGCGCTGCTCGGGCGGTACGAGGAGGAGAAGCTGTCCCCCTGGCCGAAGGCGGGCTGACGTCCGGGACCGGCGCCTCTACCGGGAGAGGCGCCGCAGCCAGGTGTATTCGTAGCGCGGGGTGAGGCCGGCGCGCTCTTGGTAGAGGAAGGGCTCCAAGCGGAGCGCCAACGCGCGGTACTGGGGCGGGATGCCGCCCTTCTGGATGTCGATGGCCTCGGGCCACTCGCTCAAGGTGATGAGCAGGCGTTGGCTGTCCAGGGGCAGGACGGAGACCTCCGGGAAGGGAAGGGCTTGTCTCAGGCCCTCGATGCCACCGAGCTGCCCGAGCAGGGGCTGGCCCAGGAAGGTGAGCCAGGAAGCGCTCCGGGCGTGGGTGCCGATGGCAAGGCTGGCATCACTCACATCGTAGAGGTCCAGGCCCAGGTAGCGCTCGCGGAGCGTGTCGAGGAGATCCCAATCCGACGTGCCCCAGCGGCCTCGGGGAGCGATGATCGCGAGGCTTGCGTAGCCGAAGCTGAAAGGAAGTTCCCACGCGAGCTTGAAGGCCAGGGCTCGCAGGTGGTCCGGGCCGTGCTCCAGCAGGTATTCCGTGGGGAGCGTGAAGGCCACCGCGGTGGCGGGGTCGCTCGGGTAGGGCCAGGAGGGCTCGCCGATTCTCCGGCCGTAGTATTCGAAATGGTAGCCGCCGGATTCGCTAGGGCTCTCCGACAAATCAATACGCCAGGCGCCGTTCCAGGGACATTCAAGCATCAGCTTTCGATGGTGCTCGTACCCTTTGTCATCGAACTCGACCATGTCGCCGTCGTCCGCCACGTACCAATTCAAGGTCTTGAGCGGGATGGCCTGGAGGTAGAGTTGCAAGGCACGCCATACGGCGGCAGTCACCTCTTCATGGTTGTGGTGGATGAAGAAGGAGATGACGACGCCATCTCGTGCCGCGAGCCGGCCGCTCCTGGAGCGCATTCGGATGACGGGAAGGGTTTCTTTCATGGGGTCACCCCTTCCATGGGCGAGATGAGCATTGCGTCTCCTCCCAGTGCCTCTTTGTAGACTTTCCCCTGGCCCTTGCCAAAATAGACGCTGTTTTGTCCATAGGTCGTCCACTGCGGCGGGTTGTCTTCAGGACAGGGAAACTTGAAGTCCAGGATGAGCGCGGCCTTCAGCAGGTTGCGATCCGCATGGAGGACGAGGTCTGGCTTGATGGTCCCCCTGAGCTCCTCTGTACAGCCCTTGGCGATGATGCTGGCCTCCTTCTCGGGGCTGAGGGTCTCCACGATCCGGGCATTCGGGTAGAAGCGATAGCGCTGTTCGATGCTGTAGGGCGCGGGCCACAGTGCATCCAATACCTCCCGGGCGCATTCCAGGGCGAGCACGTGTTTCAGTTGTCCCAGTCGCATGGCCCGGGTGATGGGCCGTCCGCATTCGTCCCGGTCCACTTCCTCAGCGCACTCCGCCCGTGTCGGGGGCCGCTTCTTGAAGAAGAGGGCATTGCCCTGCTCCTCGGCCAGGACGGCACATGCGGCGAGGCGCTCCTCGAGTTCCCCCACCGCGTTGTGACCCTGCATCAAGGCGAGCAGGACCGGGACGTGCCGGATCAGCGTGGAGGCCGCGGTCCGTGAGGCAGCGGACGCGGCGATCTGCTCGGCCAGGGCGGCGGCATGACGGACGTTCCCTGCGGTGTGCGAGTCCAGGCGCAAGGACTTGCTGGCGCAGGCCGTGAGCACAGCACACGCCACTCCCAAGCACACGAGCTTGAGGGGTGCAGGCCGTTTATCGGAGCCAGGGTCGGAAGACACAGCGAGGACTCTACCCGGCGGTCACGGAATGGCCGGGCCGAAACGCCCCGTCAGCGCTTGCCGCGAGCCAGCAGCATCACCGAAAACAAGATGGCTGCCATTGCGCCCCACGTCAGCGGGCCCAGCGTCTCTCCCGCGAACACCACGCCCAACAACACCGCCACCGCCGGATTCACATATGCATAGCTGGTGGCCAATGCCGGCCTCGCGTGTCGCAGCAGATACGCATACGCGCTGAACGCCACCAGCGAACCAAAGAGCACCAGATACACGAACGACATCACCGCGCGCAGCGGCGGCGTGCCCGCCATCCGCTCGCCCAGCACGGCGCTCACGCCCAGCATCATCACGCCCGCGGTCAACATCTGCGTCGCGGGCGTCATCAACCCCGTGGGCATCGGCAGCCGCCGACTCCACACCGAACCGAACGCCCAGCTCAGCGGCGCCACCAGCAGGGCCACCGCCGCTGGTCCGCCTCCGCCCATGTCCCCGCCCAGGTTGAGCAGCGCCACGCCCGCGAAGCCCAGCACCAGCCCCGCCAGCTCCGCGCGCCCAGGCCGCTGACCGAAGGCCGCGCCGAAGATGGCCGTCCACAACGGCATGCTGCCCACCACCAGCGCCGCCACACCCGACGGCACCCCCAGGTTCTGCGCGAACGCGATGCCCCCGT